>PLDO01000027.1 GCA_003136215.1 Bryobacterales bacterium | reverse complement strand
CGAATCCACTCGGGCGTACCACATTCCAAAGGATTTAACCGACTTTCGCTTTATCTTTTCCCTAGCAACTTCCCTAGCAATTTCGGCTACGCTGAGCGCTTTCGACGCGAGATCTGCGTCACTTTCGCTTGCCCGAACAGTTCCTTATCGAGTTTTTCCACCCGCGCCTTTTGCTCGGCGGGAATTGCTTTCAGGTAGTGCCGCTTGGTGGTCTCGACGCTCGAGTGCCGAAGTTGCCCCTGGGCCGTCGCCTCATCACGCAGGTAGGTCGCGCACGTGCGGCGCAGCCGTCTAAGATCGATGTGACCGACACCGGCGGCTTCCGCCAACTTCGCCAAATCGCGTTTGACGTAGTTGTTCGGCCGAATGGGACCAGCCCCTCGGCTCGCCGGGAACAGCCAGCCTTCAGGCCGGATGCCCTCGTCGTGAACCCACGCTCGCAACTCCGACTCCAGTTTCGCGGGGAGCGACACGTACCCGTACGAGTCTACGGTTTTCGGTTCACCGATAAACGCGGAGCCGCGTTCGGCTTGCTTCAAGGCTTCATCAACTCGGAGGCGCCCGCTTTCGATGTCGTTGGCGCGCAGTGCGAAGGTCTCCTGCGGGCGGAGGCCACAGGAAACGAATATCCGCAAGATGATCCGATCTCGCGGTCCCGCGGCCTGGAATAGTTTGCGGATCACGCCCTGATCGGCGAAGGTATCGTCCACCTTGCGAATCCGCTTCGGCATGGTAATGCGGCGTGCAGGACTCACGTCCACGATCTTGTCATCAACTGCCAGTTCGAACAGCGCCTTGATGTGCGTACGAGCTTTCTTGATTGCGGAGTGGCTGCGACCGGCTTTGGCCAAGGCGTTGAGTAGACCCTGAAGCTGGCTGGCTGTCACCGCATTGGCGCGCGCTTGACCGATGGCGGGAAGGACGCAGGTTTTGAACGTCGAAACGAGCGCGTTTTCCATGATCTTGGACCAGCGTTCCGCCTTGATGGCACGGTATCGATCCCAGAGTTCCGTGACGGTGGGGTTAGTGGTCGGGGCCGCACCTTTGCCACCGAGTTCGGCCCGCACTTCACGCAGTTTCGCCATGGCGCTGGGGCGGCTGTCACCGATCTCCTTGACCGTACCGAGAACCTTTTCGCGGGTGCGCCGGCGTTCCCCGTAGCCGGCTGGATCGTATTCATACCAGAAGCCCACCCAAACCTTGCGGCGCTTACCGCGCTTTTCAACCCAGCCCTCGCCCCACTTTGTGCGGGGTAGGTGTTTGCCGATGTCACGGAAGTCCATACGTTCTCCTAAACTGCTCGGCAGCGGTTCATGCGGGCACACTGACGAACGAACTCCTCGACGGCGGTTCGGTCAAAACGGACCGCCTTGCCCAATTTGAGACTGGGGAGCACAGGCCGATTGAGGCCGGCGGCATGCGAGAGCACCCACCGTGCAGAAACGCCCAGCCAATCGGCCACTTCTTGAGCCGTGAGCAGTTTCTCGGGCCGTCCCAAAGTGTTCGACGGCGAATAGGCCGTCGTGACCGAGGCTGGGTTCAGAGGTGAGCGCGTTGCCCCCATGTACTCTTCTAAGCCACTTTCCCAAGCTGTGTCAAAAGTCTTCGAGTACCTTGGAGAGGCGGCTGCAGGTTACGTGTGGATGGCCGCAGTCGCACAGAGGACGTGACTTCAGCCTCGCGCAGCTAGCCAAGTGCTTGGTGCGATAGAAAACCCACAGCCGGGCCGCCGCCGCCGTGTCCCTTAGCGGGAGAGTTCCCATTCCTTCGCCTTCCAAGGCATACTTCAATGCGGGTGGCGTAGGGCACCAACCAAAGTGGAGGAGACGTTTTTGTATGGACATTGGGCTCATCGCCGTGTCAGAGCTTCATGGAACATTGATAGCGAATCAAAGGGCCACCGGAACTTGGGGACATCGCGGCAATCAGGACTCGGTCGAATCCACATCCCTCGCGATACTTGCGCTACGCAAGCACACGGGCGTCAACCTTACGAGGGCGACCCAAGCCCTCCTCCGTCTTCGGAATGCAGACGGAAGCTGGCCAGCGTTCACTGGTGACGAGCCGGAGGGGTGCTGGACAACAGCCCTGGCTGTCCTGAGCCTAATGGGCACGGGGGAGGCAACGAAGCATTTGGCATCCGGTGTCCGGTGGCTCTTGAACACGCGAGGCCGCGAGGCAAACTGGCTCTGGCGGTGGAAACTCAGCATGGTGGATACCAAAGTGCACTTCGACCCAGCCAAGTTCGGCTGGAGCTGGGTTTCAGGAACGACGAGTTGGGTAATCCCGACTGCATTCGCACTCATTGCCCTTGCACAGGCCAGGCAGCGCGGTTATAACAGAACCGCCCAACTCGATGAGCGGGTCGACCTCGGCACCAGCATGCTACTCGATCGAATGTGCCCTGGAGGCGGATGGAATTCTGGAAATGGCGTCGCATTTGGCGTGCCGCTTACCCCGCATCTTGACGCAACCTCAATCGCCCTGCTGGCCCTGATAGGCCATGAAAAGGAACAGGGAGTTCAGAGATCACTCCACTGGCTGGTGAACCGTCTTGCGGGATGTCCATCGCCATACAGCCTGGCATGGGGTGTCCTTGCGATTGCAGCGTACCGACGCATCTGTCCAGAAGCCAGGGAGAGTCTGCGCGACAGGGCGGAAGAACTGATGCGGCTGACCGAGGATGCGGCGAGTATCGAGGACAACTGCACTCTCGCGGTAAGCGCCCTCGCGCTTGAGGCGGTGAATGGAGACAGCGTGTTTGCTGTGCGAACGTGATGAATCCGGATCGTCGGAGGCTGATAATCAGTGCCGCTGGGGTAGCTGTCGGGGGAATGGCGACAGCACGCCTCCTCCCCGAAGAGATGCTGCTGCGAGACCGACGCCCTCAGCGCTCCCGTGTAGCGATCATCACCGCGCAGGAATACTCAGGGAGTCTCGAAGGGGTGCTGGTGTCTGGACTTCGGGAGTTTCACCTGAACTTGCGCGGAAGATCCGTTCTGCTCAAACCGAATCTAGTGGAATACATCGCTGGCGTGGAAGTCAATACGAATCCCGTGCTGGTATGTGCAGCGGCGCAGGCATTTCTCAAGCTGGGCGCCGACAGCGTCGTAGTGGGAGAGGGTCCTGGGCACCAGCGAGACACATATCTGGTGCTCGCCGAGAGCGGGCTCGCAGATCAACTGCGCAGCCAGAAGATCAGTTTCGTCGATCTGAACCGCGACGAATTGTTCAAGGTGCCAACGAGAGCCACCTACACGGGTCTGGAACACTTATGGCTGCCTGGGACCGTACTCAAATCTAACTTCGTGGTGTCGATGCCGAAGATCAAGACCCACCACTGGGCTGGCGTTACCTTGGGCATGAAAAACATGTTCGGGGTAGTGCCGGGCACAAAGTACGGCTGGCCGAAGAATGTTCTGCATTGGAAGGGAATCCACCGGAGCATTCTCGATATTTGTGCGACGGTTCCAATGCATTTCGTCATCGCGGACGGCATTGTGGCGATGGAAGGTAACGGGCCGCTGCACGGAACTCACCGGCGTCTCGGGAAGATCGTTCTCGCCGACGATCCCGTAGCCGCAGATTTCACGTGTGCGCGCCTGATGGGTCTCGATCCACATCGTGTCTGGCATCTCGCTCGGGCGGCGCAATTTCTCGGAAATGGCTCTTATGACCGAATCGACCTAATCGCGGAAGGACTACCGCTGAAGACGAATCCCTTTGATGTGCTGCCGGAATTCGCCCATCTTCAAATGCGATTATGAGCACGCGGAAGACTTGGGCGATGGAGGGTCAGTCGCCTGCTCTGCAATGTCCCAGACCTACAACGGTCCCAGACAATTCCGGATAGCTCCAAGAACATTTTTCAGGTTGACAGGATTCAACCAGGGACTTGGAGTGAATTCCCGATAGGTCTGCGAACATTATTCCGGTATTCATCGTCTGTGGCCAACAAGCGGAGCGATCCCCGAATAGGGCCAGGAACATTTTTCAGGTTGGACACAGTTTGGTGAGGGTGGAGAGCAACGGCGAGATGGGTCCAGGAACATTGTTCCGGTCGATTCAACGCGTCGAGAACGGAGGTGGACGCTGCGATAAGGTCCGAGAACATTTTTCGGGTAAACGCCAGAGCACCAACGAGTGGCGTCAACTCCGGATAGGTCCAGGAACATTTTTCAGGCTCACAGAATGCCGCGCAGCGCGAAGTGCGGCTCGGATAGGTCCAAGAACATTTTTCGGGCGGGCAGAATCTGGCTGTGAATCAGACAAGCAAAGCATCTGAACGCATTCTCGGCAGCCTTACAAGTATGGACCGAAGCGCGTTTCCCAATAGAATCGGGCCAGAGGAAACTCGTGTTCTCGTCAATCGAAGATCTCGGCCAGCGATTGGGAAAAGCGAAGTATGTGATCGACGAGGTTACTCTTCAGGTCGTCTACCTCGCTGCGCGGATGCAGAAGCCGGTGATAGTGGAAGGACCGCCTGGCTGCGGCAAGACCGCTCTGGCCCAGGCGATCGCGTCGGCGGGGAATACCGTCATTGAACGACTGCAGTGTTATGCCGGCATCAATGAAGAGAAGGCTATCGGGAAATTCGATGGTGCCCTTCAGAAGCTCTTCCTTGAAACACAGGGAGATCGCCTTCAGAAGGACTGGGACGCGATCCGGAGCAATCTGCACACCCTAGATTTCTTTGTCCAGGGGCCTCTGCTGAGATCGCTGTTGTACGAGCGGCCGTGCGTACTGCTGATCGACGAAGTCGACAAGGTAGATGAAGGCTTCGAAGCCTTGCTGCTCGAAATCCTTTCGGAATGGCAGATCTCGGTACCCAAACTGGGGACGATCAAACACAAGGCGATTCCCTTCGTGATCCTCACCTCGAATGAGGTAAGGAGGCTGGGCGACCCGTTGCGGCGCCGCAGTTTCTATCTGCGTGTGGAGTTCCCGCCTGTCGACCGGGAGGCCGAGATCCTGCGGGTTCGCAGCACGACCACGAATCCCCGGCTACGGCGGATCATCGCCGGTTTGGCACATGCACTAAGAGGATGGCAGATGGAGAAGCCGGTTTCAATTGCAGAGATGCTCGAGTTGGCGCAGGCGCTGGAGATTCTCGGGTTGGAGGACATCACGCCGGAGATGCGGGACATCCTGCTTCCGCTCGTGGCGAAGACCGAGTCCGACCGCAAACGCCTTCTGTTACGGGATGGCTTCGCGTCTCTCGTGCAGGATTCGCACCAATATGCAGCAAAGGTTTCGCAGGATTCGGTGGAGAGGGAACTGTCGGATGTGCCGGTGGCCGGGTAGTTGGACCAAGTCTATGGCGACGAGACGGGCGAGACTGATCTATCTGCTTGCTGCAGGTGCCGCTGTGTGTGCCGCCCAGCAGGATCAGCGCACAGCGGCTATGCAATGGGCGGATCACTATGCGGCTGTTTATCAGGTGCCTCGCGAACTGGTCCACTCGATCATCGAGGTCGAGTCTGGCTGGCAGCCGCACGCAGTTTCGAACAAAGGTGCGGTGGGGCTAATGCAGCTGATGCCCGCCACGGCGGTTACGTTTGGGGTCACGAACCGCTTCGAGATCGAACAGAACATCCGAGGAGGAGTGGCGTATCTGGCCCGGCTTCTGAAGCTGTTCAACGGGGACCTACGGTTAGTTGCCGCGGCGTATCTGACTGGCGAGGCGCAAATTCTGCGGGCTGGCCTGGAGTACTCAAACGCCGAGGTTTACAAGTATGTGGCCAAGGTGGCGCGATTGTACCAGGAGAATCGCTTGAAACGCCTCCAGACCGAGGTCCGCGCTCCAAACAGGTTGCAAGGAGGTAATCAGCTATGACGGTCATGAAGTGGATGTCTTGCATTGTCCCCATACTCGAATTCGTGGGACGAGCGCAAGGACAAGCAATCGTGCAGATTCAGGTCCAACCGCAGGTCGTCGGCCGGTCCATTCGAGACAGCCAGGTGACGACAGTGTTTTTGGCGCCGCGCTACGTAACGGCGATTCGGATGCCGGAGCCGATTAACTCGGTGGTCGTGGGCGACCCGTCCTCGTTCTCCGCCGAGCATTCGGATCGTGAACCCAACCTGGTGTTCGTAAAACCAATCACGCCGAAGGCGGCACAGACCAACCTGCTCATATCGTCGACTCGTGGCCTGCAGACAAGCCTCCTCCTGGTCAGCCACGGTGAACTGAAGGAGGATGGACAACCCGCGGTGGATTTTCTGATGCGGTACAAGCCGGCGGGACAGTTTCTGATCCGGCCCGCGGACTCCCCATCGGCGGCGATCCCGCAAACGGTAACGGTCGGCAGCACGGTAAGAGTACCGTTTGGCGCTGCACTGCCAGGCCCAGTTGCACCCGCCTCGTTGACCAATTACGGCGTCTCGAAAGAGCAACCGGCCACGCAACTGCGGGTGGCAACCAATTCCACGACGGTGGGCAGAACTGCTCTCGACGATCTACTGGACCGACAACGACTTGCGCCATTGCCGGCCCTCTATGGCCAGAAGCCGGGTATTTCGCCACCGGGCAAGGAGCTGGTGAAGACCGGCGTCAGCGAAGTGCTCGACCAAGGCAACGCGGTGGTGGTCTTGTTCTCAGCCGTCAACGTTCAGGACCATGCCGTCGAACTGATGCCCCCGCAGATTCAGTTGGGCGGCATGAAGAAGAGCGGGACGATCATTCGCAAGTCACGCTGGTCGACGTCCGAGCAGTTGCCCGTTACGGACTTCCGGATGAGCCGCCGCCGGCTCGGTCCAGGTGAGCGGGCAGACGGCGTGGTGGTGTTCCAGCGTCCGTCGTTCAAACAGTCGACCGAGACGCTCTTCCTTCAGATGGCTGAGTCTGGTGCGGTGGATCGCCCGGCTTTGGCTCCTATTGGTTTTGGAATTAGCAGCTTTCGAGAGGTGACGTATGATGTCCGATAATCACATTCGCGATGAGAGACTAGACCGAGAAATGGGCGACCAAGACGACCCCACGCTGACGACGCGGGTCAGCCGGCCTGGTGGCGTCGCGGAGGAATCGAAGCCAGCGGAGCCCACCGCTGCGGAGCCCCCGGTCGCTACTGGCGGAATCGTCCAGCAGATCTGGCGACGAATCAAGGAGGAACGGAACCGGCCCAAACGGGTCGAGATCAACACTCGTGGCCAGAACAACATGGACCGGAGCA
>PLDO01000627.1 GCA_003136215.1 Bryobacterales bacterium | reverse complement strand
GCTGGGGCGCCCACCTGATGGTGATCATGGTGGAACTGCATATGTTCCGCGTGTTCCTCACCGGGTCCTACAAAAAGCCGCGCGAGTTCAACTGGGTAGTGGGCGTGCTGCTGCTGGTGCTGACCCTGCTGCTGAGCTTCACCGGATACCTGCTGCCCGACGATCAGCTGGGGTTCTGGGCGGTCACGGTAGGAACGAACATGGCGCGCGCCACACCCTTATTGGGGCACGACGGGCCGTTCGGCCCACAGATGGGCATGACGGCGTTCAACGACGTGCGCTTCGGCCTGCTGGGCGGCTCCATCGTGGATTCCAACGCGCTTTTGCGCGCCTACATCTGGCACTGCGTGGCTATCCCGATCATCGCCAGCCTGTTCATGATCGTGCACTTCTGGCGGGTGCGCAAGGACGGCGGCATATCGGGCCCGGCGCCGATGATGCTGGAAAGCGAAATCAAGGAACCCAAGAAGGTCTAAGGATATGCAACCGCTCCCTAACCTGGCGATGCCGGAACCGCACAGGCAGTCGATTTCAACGCGGAGACGCAGAGAACGCAGAGATAAGCGCAGAGAAAACGAAAAAACAGCTCAACGGAAGGGGCAGGCTTCGTGCCTCCCCTGGCGGCGTGCGGAGCCAGCGGAGAGCGCAGAGAACGAATCCTGCCGAGAGCCGAGGAAGGTATAGCTATGGATCTGCATCAACTCTGGACCATCTTAAGCACGCCGGACAATGTGCCGATCGTGCTGTTGCTGTTCGTGGTGCCGTTCTACACCTGGTACGGCTTGCGGCAGGCGTTCGCCAACGACCGGTTGATCGCGCAGCTTGAGGCCGACCCGGAGATGGCCAAAACCCACCACCGCAAGACCCAGCCGTGGCGGCCGGAATGGGCGCGCGAAGTCCACGTGTGGCCCTTTCTGCTGCGCATCGAGTTTCTGGCGGCGATCATCCTCACCATCATCCTGATGGTGTGGTCGATCACCTTGAACGCGCCGCTGGAAGAGCCGGCCAACCCCACCCTGACCATGAACCCGTCCAAAGCGCCCTGGTACTTCCTGGGTTTGCAGGAAATGCTGGTGTACTTCGACCCGTGGATGGCCGGCGTGGTGATGCCCTCGCTGATCATCATCGGGCTGATGGTGATTCCCTATATCGACACCAACCCGCTGGGCAACGGCTACTACACCTTTAAACAGCGCAAGTACTCCATTCTCACGTTTGTCTTCGGGTTTATCGTGCTCTGGGTCACCATGATCGTCATCGGCACGCTGATTCGCGGTCCCGGATGGATGTGGTTCTGGCCGGGGACCACGTGGGATCACAACCGGCTGATCTTTGAAGTCAACCGCGATCTGCCGGACATCGTCGGTCTACACACGCGGGTGCCGAAGATTATTTTCGGCGCCATCGTGGTGGCGGCGTACTGCGTGTTGGCCGCCATCGGAATCCACAAACTGATCACGCGCACGGCGTTCAACCGCAAGATCTACGCACGCATGAGCGTATTGCAGTACACCACCATGCAGATTTTTCTGGTGATCATGCTGTCGCTGCCCGTAAAGATCATGATCCGGCTGCTGTTCCGCATTAAATACGTCTGGGTTACCCCCTGGTTCAACATATGAGCGATCACGTGAGCGATCCACAGAAAGACCCGGTAGTCCACTCGTCGTTGAGCAAGCCCCTGTTCATTTCCTCGGTCCTTTTGGTGCTTTCGATGATCTGGGGGCTCTACGACGAGGCGTACGGCATACGCCCGTGGAAGGGCTATCAGGCGCGCTTCCTCAAACTCTACGCGCGCTACCTGAAGACGGCGGCTGGCGGGGAGGCGGATGTCGAGCGGCAGATCAAGGCGTCGCCGGACTACAAGCAACTGGACGTGGCCATGCGGGAAGCCGAAAAGTCCGCCCTGCCGGGCGCGTCGGCCATCGACAAGAAAATCAATCAGGATCTGGTGCCCAAAATCCAGGCGCTCAACGATCCCTTCCAGGAAGTGCGCAGCCACGTCGGCTCGCTGACCTACCAGATCGAGGTGTCGCACGGCGAGAGCAGCAAGAACTCGCTGCGCAAGGAGATCGGGGAACTGCGCGCCGAGAAGCACGCTGTCTCACTTCCCGGCGAAGCGCAGAAGCGCAGCATGGATTTCCAGGCCATGAGCGAGCAGCTGCAAGCGTGGAAGGACGAGAAGGCCAAGCTCCTCCAACAGCGCGTGGAACTGATGAAGCAGGCGACGGACCTGCGCACTAAACGCGATCAATATCTTTCGGACCGCATCGCCGAAGCCAGCACGCTGACCATCGCGGCGGTGCAGAATTCGCTGGAAAAATTCGACATCCGGATACGGCAGATTCACGTGAAGGATGTGGACCTGGTGGACCGCTGCGAATCGTGCCACCTGGGAACGCGCGAGCCGGTGACCATCACCAAGGCGTCCATGGGAGGCGAGGAGGTATTCGCCAGCCATCCCAATAAAGAGCTGCTGAAGACGCACGACCCTGAAAAATTCGGCTGCACGCCGTGCCATGGCGGCAATGGGGCGGCCCTTTCCAGCGTGGAGAAGGCGCACGGTTACAACAAGTTCTGGTTGTGGCCGCTGCACCACAAAGAAAATATCGATGCCGGCTGCCAGCAGTGTCACGCCAAGGAGATCGTCACGGAGATGGCCGACACGCTGAACCAGGGACGGGAGATTTTCCGCCTGCGCGGCTGCATGGCGTGCCACCGCTACGAAGCGTTCGACCGGGAAGCCGACGAAATCGCCAACGTCAATCAGCAGATCCGCCAACTGGAGCAGCAGAAGGCCGAGTGGAAGCGCGAGGTGGGGTTCAGCGAACAGAAGGCCAACAATCCCCGCACCTCCGACGACGAGGCCAAGAAACTGCTGGCGCACGCCAACGATCTGAAGGTGCGATCCAGCGGGCTGGACGCCAAAATCGAACAGTTCGACATGCGCTCGCGCAGCCTGGTGCGTGAAGTCAAGAAGGTGGGACCGAGCCTCAAGGAAGCCCGCGTCAAGTTGCGCAAGGAGTGGATCCCGGTGTGGCTGAAGGATCCGCACCAATGGCGCCCGGGCACCAAAATGCCCACGTTCCGCCTGGACGATGGCGAGATCCGCGCCATATCGGCCTTCCTGTGGCAAGCCGGCGTGAAAGCCGACTTGCCGCAGCAGAAACCCGGCGACGTGGCGCGCGGCCAGGAAGCATTCGAGACCCGCGGCTGCATGGCGTGCCATTCCATGGGTGAAGGCGGCGGCAAACAGGGCGGGACCTTCAGCGCCAACCTGAGCCGCGAAGGCGAGAAGGCCAACTACGACTACCTGGTGCGCTGGGTGCACAATCCGCGGCAGCGCTCCGCGCCCTATTGCTCCTTCGAGAAGAAAGACCTTACCGCCGAGGACTACCAGCGGAAGGGCCTGCCCTACGTCTTCGACCTGGAGCACAGCAAGTGCCCCAACGACGGCCACGAGCTGCAAGTGCAGCAGATGACACCCATGCCGAACCTGCGGCTCACCGAGGACGAAGCGCGCGATATCGCGAGCTACCTGCTCACCCGCAAGCACGACAACGCCAGCTACCAGAACGCCGATTACATGGACGACCCCGGTCTGAAGAATCAGGGCATGGCGCTGGTCAAGAATTACGGCTGCGCCGGCTGCCACGAGATCGCCGGTTTGGAAGAGGAGCAGCGGATCGGCACGGAGCTGACCAAAGAAGGTTCCAAGCCCCTGGAGCGCCTGGATTTCGCCCTGCTCGGACATAAGGCGGAGGCGGAAGACTGGTACACCCACAAAGGCTTCTTCGAGCACAAACTGGAAAATCCGGCGGTCTACGATACCGGCAAGGAGAAGGCCAAGCAGGACCGGCTGAAGATGCCGAACTTCAACCTCTCCAAGCCGGAGATCGACGCCGTGACCACCTTCCTGGAAGGCTCGGTGGACGCCAGCGTGCCGGCACGCTACTTCTACGCTCCCACCGACGCGCGTCAGGACATCATCGATGGCTGGTGGCTGATCCGCAAGTACAACTGCATGGGCTGCCACAAGGTGCACGTCGGGCAGACCACCACGCTCGACGGCATGGCGAAGTATCAGGACCCGGACTGGAAGGATCAACGGCCGCCCACGCTGATTGGCGAAGGCGCGCGCGTCAATCCCGAGTGGCTGATGCGCTTCCTCAATAATCCGGCACTCAGCGAAACCGACACGAATCGCGACGGCGTGCGGCAGTATCTAAAAGCCAGGATGCCCACCTTCAGCTTCTCCGATGGCGAGATTCGCAAGATCGTGCGCTTCTTCGAAGCGCTCAGCTCGCAGGCGCAGCCGTTCATCGCCGAGAAACTGGAGCCGCTCACCGACCCGGAACGCACCATGGCGCGGAATCTGTTCACTAGCGAAGGCGCGCCCTGCCTGAAGTGCCATATGACGGGCGACGCGAAGCACGATTCCCACGCCACGGCCCCCAACTTCACCGTGGCTAAGGATCGTCTCAAGCCGGGCTGGACCCGAAGGTGGATGCTGGACCCGGCCCTGATGAGTCCGGGGACTGCCATGCCGAGCGGTCTGTTCCGGCTCGACAACGGCCGGCAGGTCTTCACCGGGCCCACGCCGCCCAGCTTCAACGGATACACCAAGGACCATGCGGATCTGCTGGTCCGCTACATGTTCCAGTTCACACCGGAAGAATTAACGCGCTTGCGCAGCAGCGCCGGCGCGGCCAATTGAACGCTAAGGAGGGTCACAAGTAAATGAAGAAGATCTGGATGGGAGCAGTTCTCGCCGGCAGCCTGATTGTGGGCGGCTGCGGCGGCGATAAACCGGCGGAGACAGCCAAAACGGAGGCGACCGCCCCGGCGGCGGCGGGTGGGGCACTGGCTACGCCCGACGAAGCCAACGGTGGCACCATCACCGGAAAGGTGGCCTTCGCCGGCGAAAAGCCCAAAATGGCCACGCTCGACATGTCGGCCAACCCCGCTTGCGAGCGCGCCCACAAGGGTTCCGGACAGAAGAGCGAAGAAGTCATCGTCAATGAGAACGGCACCCTGAAGTACGCCTTCGTCTGGGTGAAATCGGGACTTCCGGCCGACAAGCAGTGGGCCGTACCCACCACCGCCGTCAGCCTGGACCAGAACGGCTGCATGTACAAACCGCACGTGATCGGGTTGATGACGGGGCAGAGCTTCGAGATCAAGAACAGCGACCCCACCAACCACAACATCCATCCAATGCCCACGGTAAACCCCGACTGGAACGAGTCGCAGTCGCCGGGACAGGCGGCCATGACCAAATCGTTCGCGCGCCAGGAGGTCATGATCCCGGTCAAGTGCAACGTGCATCCCTGGATGCGATCCTATATCGGCGTGGTCGGTCACCCCTTCTTTGCCGTGACGGGCGACGACGGAACGTTTACAATAAAGGGTCTTCCTCCTGGGACCTACGTGATTCAAAGCTGGCACGAGAAGTACGGACCGATGGAGCAAACGGTCACCGTGGGCGCCAAGGAGAGCAAGACTGTAGATTTCTCCTATAAAGGATAGGTAAAAAAGGGGCAGGTTTTGGGAAGCTTGCCCCCGTTTCCATGCATCTTAACAGTGTGGGTTTATTCTGGTTACGCCGCTACGCGGTGTTCGTGGCGTGCTGTACCTTCGGGCTGGTGATCGCCGGTGCGCTGGTCGCGAGCAACGACGCGGCCCTTTCCGTTCCCGATTGGCCGCTTTCCTGGGGCCGCCTGGTGCCTACCCTGGAAGGCGGCATTCGCTACGAGTTTGCACACCGTGTGGCGGCCATGCTGGTAGGTCTGTTGACGGTGGGTCTGGCTGTGGGGATGCAGACTCATGCTGGCAGGCGAAACCGCCTGCCCCACCAAAGCACCGGACACATGCCTGAACCTGAAATGGTGGGGCAGGCGGTTTCGCCTGCCTTTTCGACGGCCACCCGCCTCGCCTGGATCGCCGTTGTCGTCGTCTTGGCGCAAGCCGCACTCGGCGGCATCGCCGTAAAATTCGTCACACCGGCATGGTCCACCATCGCGCATGCGTCGCTGGGGCAATTCTTCTTCGCCATCATGGTGGCGATTTGTGTCGGCCTGTACGCCGGCTTCCCTGGAAGCTGGAACGCACCGACCGTAATCTGCGTGGCTGCCCTTTTCGGTCAGACGGTACTCGGCGCAGGGGTCCGTTATGGAGTCATCCTACCGGTGGCCCATATCGTGGGCGCGGTGCTGGCCACTATTCTGGCGATGTGGGCCGGCCTCTCCATCCTGATGCAGCACATGGATAACCCGAAGCTCCGCCGGCCGGCAATGCTTTTGCTGTCGATCGTGTTTTCGCAGGTATTCCTCGGCATTGCCGCCTACATGGCGCGCATCGTCTACGCGGACGCCCCGCAGCCTATGCCGATGATGGTGTTGTTCACGGTGGCGCACGTCGCCGTGGGGTCGCTGGCGGTGGGCGCGGCAGTCGCGCTCGCCATGCTGGCGCGGCCCGATGCGTTTCGGGTACATGGAGGGATGGTCACCGCGTGATGCGCGACTATATCGAACTGACGAAGCCGCGGATCACCTGGCTGATCCTCATGAGCACGGGAATCGGCTATTTCTTCGGGCTGCCGTCCCACGCCTGGGGGGCCATTAACTGGCTGTTGCTGCTCCATACCATCCTCGGCACCGGCCTGATCGCGTCCGGCACGGCGGCGCTCAACCAGTGGTACGAGCGCGCCGCGGACCTGAAGATGCACCGCACTGCGGGGCGTCCGCTGCCTTCGGGCCGCTTGCTCGCCGGCCGCGCCCTGGCGTTCGGTATCGTGCTTTCCGTGGCCGGGTTCGTGGAGTTGTGGCTGGGAGTCAATCTGCTCAGCGGCCTGATCGGCGCCTTCACCCTGGCCAGCTACCTCTT
>PLDO01000647.1 GCA_003136215.1 Bryobacterales bacterium | reverse complement strand
CTGTTCGCGGGCCGTGGCCAACAGGCGCGTCCTCGACTGTGATACTCATGTCCCGGTACAGCAGGCGCGTCAGGAACAGCAGAAAGTATTCGTCCTTGGCGAACGGATGGCCTATGAACAAAACCCGCGCTCCTCGGGGCAGACTCGGTTGCAAGGCAATCAGTTCGTCGGCGAGTCGCCGCGAAGGCGGCTGACAGTTTTCGAAGCTGCGAAGTGTCTTCGCACTCTCCTGCCGGTGGTGCGGTGCCAGGAATGACGAAAGCACAATGGGCAGCGCGGCCACCGATACCATCTGTACCCACCCTGCCTGTAGTCTAGCCGGACGGACAAGCAGCCTCACGAGAAGCCTGCGGGAGATTACCAGGAGCGCGGCCCCGTAGAGTGACCAGCCGGCCATTGGGAGGTACAGGAAAAACGCCGCGTAGTGCGCCATAAAGGCCACCGGCAACAGGCTGGCCAGCAGAAAGCACCAGGCAAACAAAAGCGGCCGGCTGCGTTGCCACAGGGCGATCCCGAGCATCGCCAATAGAAGTTGTATGGTGTTCGCGTCGTGGAAGACGTGCTCCTGGTATAGCAACGGGTTCAGGTACAGGTGGAACGTATGCAGGTAATGGCTGGGCGAGATGGTCAAACGGTAAGCCGGGTTCTCCACCAGGCTCCCCTCCGCTGTGAGCTTACCGATGACGTAGGGTATCGTGAGCAACCCCGTGACCAGGACGCCCCGACCTTCGCGCCAGAGCCAGTGGAGGCCGCTCCCACGCAGCGCCCGCCCGTGATAGATGACCTCGTAGACGGCCAGCAGCACGGGCAAGCTTACGGCCATCTCCTTGGCATTTAGCGCACACACGTACAGAGCGGTCATGATCCCCAAGTGACGCCAGGCCAAGGCCAGCCCTTGAGCGCGGACGCCCAGGTATAGGTTGAACGCGCCCAGGTAGAAGGAGTAGCAGAGCAGGTCATACACAGTGCCGCTGCTGTAGTAGAGGTCAACAAACCACGCGTGATAGCCAGCCAGTAACAGTGCGAGAAATGCCACCTCGCGCGAGCCCGACAGCCGGAGCGCGAACCTCCACAGCAGGGCGAGATTGAGCGCCAACAGGCCGAAGCACACGACACGGAACGGCAGCGGGTCAAAGCCGAACCAACGGTAGAGCGCGACGTAGAAAAGCCCGCCTAACGGGCGGTACGACGTGGACCAGTAGTGAAGGTTGTCCACAACCAGGGAGGCAGGCGAGCGACTGAGGTACCCGTGCAGGTTCATCAGGTCGTCGCCGGAAAACGGTGCCCGAAGACCGTTATGCGCAAACAGCAGGAGCCAGCCGAATGCAATGACGACGAGAACAGCGTTGACCGGCGATGAGTGCAAACGCATTCGGCATTCCGTAATTCACTGACGACCTGGGCTGACGAGAAGTCACTATGCGTGAGCCCCGCATTTCCTGACGCCCGGCAAAAGCGCACGCAGTACTCCGCCCGCGAGCACGGCTTACGCCGTATAGCGCACAGTCTGTGACAGCATCGATTACAGCGTCGATGGGGCTCGCGTTCCGCAACCGACGTGGTGGCGCGCCCGTCGCCGAACGTCACGAATGATTCAACGGCAATAACGCCCCTGAAGGGCTCTCACTCCAATAGACCCTCAACCACGCCTGTTCAACTACACCGCACGCAGGAATCTTGTTTGATCCTTCCAAGCGCGAACCATGGCCAAAGAGCGTGTGCATTCGCCGGACTCTTCCGTTCAGGCAGGACGGCCGAACGGGGTCGGCGGAATTCTGCAACTCGGTGACTACGTTGGCACTCCCCGTGCTTGGAGAGTGGCGTGGACAAAGTGCTGTACTGGAGGAAACAGCAAGCACGGAGAACACAGGAAGCCCTCCGGGCAGCCCGAGTCTGACCGCGCCAGCTCATCGCACAGCCGCCGAACGTAATGAAAAGAAAGACGGCATTCCGGCGAGTTGGCATCAGACACGAGCACTGGAGTACTCCGATCAGGCCTACACCACGGAGCTGTTAGAGCAAAGGAGCACAAACAGAGGCGTGGCTAAGAAGATCAACTGCTGGTTCCTTCCGGCCCTATTCGCCACAGTTTTCGTTGGCCAGGCGATCTGCGCGACAGTTCCCGCCGCTCTTCAAGTCTCGGCAGAGACCGCACCCGCGGGCGGATGGGCGCAGATCAAGATTTACGCGGCGAAGCCGATGGCCATTGCGAGCGGGCACCTTGTCCTGAAGCTCGACGCGACGGCATTTGGACCCGGGGCGATGGTCGGCCTGTTTGGCGCCAATGGCGATGCGGCGGGGCTTGCGACCGTGACGTGGCCGCAGATTGATGTTCAGTTTTCGTCGGCGACAGGCGGAATCGGGCAACTGGCGGGACTGCCCGTGATGGTCATCTCGGTTCCTGTGCTTACGACTGCCGCGGGGCGGACGGTGGCGGTCTCGGCGACCTCGCCCGATGCGAGTGTGTCCGTTGCGGGCGGCTCCGTGACCGTACGGGGCACTCTCTCGGTGGAAAAGATTCCGGCGGGAATGGGAGTGGTAGCCGGCGGCACGGTGGTGCCGGTGTATGGCACGGGATTCACGGCATCGACGACGGTGACGATGGACGGCGTGGAGATCGCATCCACCCGTTTTATATCAGCGAAAGAGGTCGATGTGACCATCGGCGGAGCCACGGAGTTGGCGGGCAAGCTGGCACGGGTCACGGACAGCGGCGTGGAGTTCGATTATTTCTGCTTCCAGCCAAACGATCCGGTGAATTTTCCCGAGACCACCTATTTCGGGTCGGTGGTGGCAACTGTTCAGCCGCTGTTTCCGTTGTTTGCGTCGACCGGATTGAACGGGGGTTTCGGTTACGTCGGCGGAGTGATTGAGGTAGCGAACCCGAATCCGGCCGCCGCCACGGTTAGCCTCACAAATGTCAGCCCCTTCAGCGTCCCCAACACTTTATCCCAGGAGACTCTCTCGATTCCGGCTGGGAGTTGGGCAATCTTCGATGGCTATTCCCGGGCGGGCTTTGTAGTGAGCTCGAACCTGCCTGTGCGTGTGATTGGGGTGGATTTTTGCGGGTTCGCCGTGACGCTGCCGGTTTGCCTCGCCACTACGACACCTTATGACGATACGATGCAGGCGGCGCCGACGATAACGCCAGCGTCGCTCGCGTTTGCCTGGCAGCGGGGAGCCTCGACGCCTCCCGCCTCGCGCACGGTCTGGGTGAGTCCCTCGAGCTATCCGGGCGCGGCCGCGGCCGCGGTGGTTGCGGGCCAATCCTGGCTTTCGGTGTCGAATCCAGTCAGCGCTTCCTCCAATAGCGACAGCTTTCCTGTTTCGGTGAACCCCTCGCAACTCGCCGTTGGGACCTATCAAGGTTCGATCATGGTTTCGCTGAACAATAGCCGTCCGTCGGCGACGCTGCCGGTATCGCTGGGCGTGACCGATACCGCGGTGCCAGTGATTTCGTCCGCTCCCACAAGCCTCAGCTTCTCCGTGCCGGCCTTCAACGCGACGCCGTCTTCGCAGACGATCAGCGTTACCAGCGACTCCAGACCGGCCGCATTTTCGGTGACTCTGCAACCGGGTACGTGGCTGAAAGTATCGCCGACGAGCGGCACGACGCCCGCGACGCTGTTGGTGACATCGGATCCAGCCGTAACGTCGCAGATTTACTACCAGCAACGTTCCACTGCCGGATCGATTCTGATTAGCGGGCTGGGGAACGCGATCATCGTTCCGGCGACATTCAATGTCACGGGCGTGCAGACGTTTCAGACCTTCCTGGGCGACTCCGGGAACGGGCCGAATGGGCTGGTCTTTTCGGCGCAGACGGGATCGCCGTCCCAGACACAGACGATCAATGTGGACCCGGCGGGAACCATCACGGCGGCGCCCGATCAACCGTGGATGAGGGCGGTGCCACAGCCGGGCGTGGGTGCGAATCAAATGGTCGACGTTACGGTGGATCCGGCCGGTTTGGGAGATGGCGTCTATCACGGTACGGCGACGATCGGCGAGGCGGGACTGGCTTCCAAAGCGGTGCCGGTGACGCTCGGCGTGTGGAGCACGGCTCCTCCGCTGACGATTACCAACGGCAGCTTCACGTTCGTCCAGACGGTGGGAGGGCCTGCGCCCGCCTATCAGACCGCCGAGGTGGATTCGGGTGGCGTGCCGGTTCCGCTTACGATTTTGATCGGCGCGAGTTGGCTGAACGTGGTCGATCATTACAGTGCGCCAACCCCCACGCCGATCCTGGTGGGTGTGGCAAATCCGCCGCGATCGCCGGGCCAGTACGATGGGTCCTTCACGATTCAATCGCCGGGCAGATCTGTCTACGTGCCGGTGACGCTTCTGGTCGAACCGGGTCCAGCCGCGCCGCCGGTGCTTTCACAGGTGGTGAATGCGGCGTCCGGGATCGCGGGCGGCGTGTCGCCAGGTGAGATTCTGACCGTTCGCGGCTACGGCGCCGGCGCGGCGGCAGTGAGTGGATTGAAGCTGGATGAAGCGGGCACGGTGGTGTCGAACCTGAACGGATTGCAGGTAACGTTCGACGGTAAGGCCGCGCCGCTGATCTACACTTCGGCGAACCAGACGAACTTAATCGTGCCCTACGAGCTGGCGGGTAAGGCATCGACGGTGATGCAGGTGGTCCTCGCGGTGGCAACCGGAACGCTACAGACCGCCGCGTGGGTCTTGCCTGTCGCGGGGTCGGCGCCGGGGGTCTTCACTGTGGATGCGACGGGAACGGGACCAGCCGCCGTTCTGAATCAGGATGGCTCGGTCAACAGCCCCTCCAATCCGGCGGCTCGGGGGTCGGTGATTTCGATTTACGCGACGGGAGAGGGGCAGACCTTGCCTGCGGGCGTAACGGGGAGCGTGACGCCATCGAATACCTCGGCTCCGGTGTTGCCGGTGACAGTGACTATCGGAGGAATTGGAGCGACGGTGCAGTATGCGGGATCGGCGCCCGGCGAAATTGCGGGGTTGTTGCAGGTGAACGCGGTGGTGNNGTGCCGCAGGGGGTCGGGCCGGGGTCGGTGGTGCCGGTTACGGTAAGCGTCGGAGGAATCGCATCGCAGGCGGGTGTCAGGATTGCGGTGAAGTAGAGTTCTCAATTCCCCACCTCGCTGACCCTGATGTCATCCGCGCCCCGGTCGCAACGGCTGGTCGTTGTACCGAATGGTCACGGACGTACGGCCATTTGACCCCAGGCTCTGGGTCGGTCGGATGGATTTCAGGGGGCCTCCTTGGGTATTGCCCGCTAATACAGGCACTTGGGCTGCCAATGTGTTTGTCGGCATTCGGCGTGCTCACCGAATAGCATGTTCGACAGAACGCTCCTATGTGTCGCGCTGTTGAGCGCGAGTGGTGCGACGGCGGCGACGTCCGGCTTCCTGCTTGGAGTGGACTACAGCGAGTGGCTAGGCGTCAATGTCACGCAGATTGCGACGGACAGATCCGGGGCGCTCTACATTCTGTCGACCTTCCCGGAGTCGCGGGGCGCCACCCCTTCCTGGGTGACAAAACTGTCAGCGGATGGGAAGACCATGCTGTGGCAGAACAAGCTTGGATTCTCCGTAAGTACCATGGCGGTGGATCCCAACGGCGGCGTGTACGTGACACCGTTGAGCCTCGTTGGGGATACTTCCCTCTTCGTGGCCAAGCTGAGTGCCGCCGGGACGGGCGTGGCGTGGAAGACGCCGGTTGGCTTCCTGGCGGCGGCGGGACGGCTGCCCGTTCTGGCAGCCGACTCCTTGGGCCGAGCGTATGTGGCGGGCAATCGCACCTACGTGCCTGGCAATTATGACCCGGCGAACAACATGGCGGATCTGGTTCGACTGAATGCAGCCGGGAGCGCGGTCGATTACGATGTACCGGTGCAGGGTATACCGACCTCGATTACAGCCGGTGCGTCGGGCGTGTTGGTCGCAGGCAACGGCGTGGTAGCGGAGGATTTCTGGTTTCTCGCATGGGTTTGGCCGGACGGTCCCTACGGCTTCTACTCAATCATGCGTCAAGCGGCCGTCCGAGTTGTGCCTTTAAACCCGGTGGTTGGCGTGGATGCCAACGGGAATGCTGTGGTTTATACGTTCGGGCTATTGCAGCGCTTTGATTCTACCGGCACTATAACGCTCTCGACGACCGTCCCCAACGAACTGGGCGTGGGTCAGGGATTTGCGCTGGACGCGGCCGGAAACGCGTACATCACGGGAGGAAGTTCCGGGGTGTACCCCGTCAAGAACACTATTGCGACGTGCGCATGGAGCGCTGCCGACCTGCTGAGTGTCTTTGCTCCCGACGGATCACTCCTCCAGACCACCTATATCCCTGGCGTCGCGGGCGGTACCCCGCTGGTTGCCACCGGTCCGAATTCGACCGTCTATGTGGTGGCTCCGGCAGATGCAACTTTCGCGCCCACCCAAGCCGGTCCCTTCCCGGCCGGAACCACCGGAATAACGGAAGTGCTGTTGCGCCTCTCCCCCAAGGCCAACGAGCAGACTTTTCCGCTGGCTTGCCTGGGTAACGCGGCGACCTACGAAACGTCGCCGATCGCGCCGGGAGAGCTGGTCACATTGTTTGGAAACGGGCTCGGACCGGAGCAGGGAGTTCAGCCGCAGGCCGCGCAGCAGAGCCCCTACCCGACCCAGGCGGCAAACGTGGAGGTGACCTTCGACGGGACCCCGGCGCCGCTATTGTGGGTGCAAGCCGCGCAGATCAATGTGGTGGCGCCGTGGCGGCTGACGCCCGGGCAGACGACGCAGGTGTGTGTCGCGTACCACGGCGTGAAAACGAATTGCCTCTCCTGGCCGGTGGTAGAGGCGGCTCCGGCGGTGTTCACGGTGGATGGCGTGTACGCGGCGGCCTTGAATCAGGACGGAAGCATCAACACGGCGGACAATCCCGCGGCGCCGGGTTCCATCGTTTCGATATTCGCCACGGGGCTGGGTCCGATTTCACCGGCGCAGGCCGACGGGTCGCTGGTGGGGCTTCCACTGCCCAACAACGTTCTGCCGGTTGGAGTGGAGGCGCAGTGGGCAAGCGGGGTCCCGTTCCACCCGGGATTCGCCTCGTTCGACGTGACGTATGCCGGACCCGCGCCATTCCTGGTGGCCGGGGTAAGCCAGATCAACTTCAGGATTGTCTCGTATCCTGTGCACTTGGGCGAGATGTTCCTGGTGCGGCCTTCGGGACTGAGCTCGGGCTTCCAGGTTTACCTTGCCGGTCAATAACGTAGCGGGTATCGGAGATATAACGTGAAGCGAGGAATTCCGGCTTTTTGGTTTGCTTGTACGGTCGGGCTGGCCCAGCAATATGTGGCCTGGACGGTGGCGGGCGGTGGCCAGCCATTCACGCCCGTGGCGGCCGTGAATGCGTCGCTCGCGTCGGGTGGCAGCCTGGCAACCGACGCGAGCGGGAATGTCTATATCCGCAGCTCCCAATGCGTGCTGAAGGTGGATACTCACGGAATTCTTACACTGGTCGCGGGGAACGGGAGGGCTGGTTCCCCGCAGGATGGCGTCCCAGCGACCAGTGCACATCTCTCTGCCAGTGGCCCAATCGCCAGCGATCCCGTAGGCAATATCTATACCGTCGATCCGTCCATTCGTGTGCGCAAGATCTCGGTGAATGGCACCATCACGACGGTGGCGGGCAATGGAACCCAGGGTTCTTCCGGCGATGGCGGACCCGCCACGAGTGCGCAGTTCAACGAAATCGAAAGCTTAGCGGCCGACGGCGCCGGCAACCTCTATATCGTGGATGCAAGCGGCAGCAACCGGGTTCGCCGGGTCTCGGCGAGCGGCATCATTTCGACCGTAGCCGGCAATGGAACTACGGGCTTTTCCGGCGATGGCGGACCGGCCACGTCCGCATCGTTGTTCGCCCCGCGCAGCGTGGCAACCGATACCGCGGGCAATCTCTATATCGCTGAGGCAGGCAACAACCGCATTCGCAAGGTGTCCACCGACGGCATCG
>PLDO01000109.1 GCA_003136215.1 Bryobacterales bacterium | reverse complement strand
GCGTGCTCGCCATCGCGCCGGGTCACTACTCGGATCTCGGCAACATCTTCGCCGCTACTGGTCCCATGACGGCTGTTCAGATCGCCGAGTTGAAGAAACAAGTCGACGACCGGGAGAAAATCACGCCAGCCGGGGCTCCGGTGCTGGCGATCGGCGGTAACGGCGACTACAACCTGGCGCCGAAGCGCAGCGATTACCCGGCCGCCTTCCTCAAGGAGTGGAAAGAGATCGACCCATCGACCGGGTTCCACTTCACAACGCTTGCGAAGTACGTGGACGAGGTGGCCCCGAAGCTTAAGGCGGGGACGATGAAGATCCCCGTGATGCGCGGAGGAACAGCCTACTTCTTCCACTCGTTCTGGATTGAGTGCCCGAAGGTGAAGACCGCCTACCGGCGGTGCGAGCACGGGTTGCAGGCGGCAGAAATGCTGGCCGCGGCGGCGAGCCTGAAGACCAATCACGTCTATCCGGCGGAGCCCTTGTACCACTCGTGGCTGCAGATGTTTCTCAATATGGATCGCAACACGCTGTGGGGCGCGGCGGGCGGCATGGTGTTCGAGCACGAGAGATCGTGGGATGTCGCCGACCGCTTCCGAAGCGTCGAGGAGGTCTCGCGAACCGTGATGCGGCAGGCGGGCGGAGCGCTTGCCGGAAAGAAAGCGGGCGTGAGTTTGTTCAATCCGCTGAACTGGCGGCGGCGGGATCCGGTGGTGCTGACCGCTTCCGACGTGCCGGCGGGACTCGCGGCCGAGGCGCTGGCGGATGGTCTGGCGCTTTGCCGGCCATCGCTCGAAGCGGTGTCGCTGACTCCCGGGCGAAGGGCAACGGCGACGCCCGAAGCTCCCCGCGCCATTGCGCTGCCGGACAAGATCGAGAACCGGTTCTACGCGGCGACGGTCGACGCTGCCAGCGGTGCGCTGGTCAGTCTCAAATTGAAGCCCTCGGGACGGGAGGCCCTCGGCGCCGCGGGCAACGTGCTGGTGGCGGAACGGCCGAAGACGCAGCAGGGAGATCCGGGCGACTTCATGCTGTTCCGCGAAGAGCGCAACCGGTTGGGCACGTCGTCCGATGGGCCGGTCCGGATTTCGGCCACGCGCGGGCCGCTGGCGACCACGGTGACGTGCGAAGGGACGTTTTTCGGCGGCGGGGTTTGCCGGCGGATCATCCGTTTCTACCACGACTCGCCGCGCATTGATTTCGAGACGACGCTGAACGACATCCCGGACCGCACGGTGGTGGTAGCCGAGTTTCCGCTGGCGCAAGAGGTGACGGAGCTGCGGCGCGCCATACCGTACGGCTTCACGCACGGCGCCTGGCCGGAACCGACGGAAGCGCTGCCGGGTTGGAGCAAGGGCATCGCGCCCGCCCTGCGCTGGTCGCACTGCACGCTGCGTGGTGGGGGCGGGTTCGCCATCTTCGATCGCGGATTGAGTGGCCGCGAATTGACCGGCAGGACGCCGGTGATCTTTTTGCTGAACACGACGAACAAGTATTACGGCTACCCGAACTCCTGGCTGTCGGGCGTTGGGCGGCACGTGCTGGAGTATGCCATCGTGGCGCACGACGGCGAATGGGACGCGGCGGGAATTCCGCGGATGGCGTGGGAGTATAACTGCCCGCCGTATGCGGTGGATGGCGCCGGGGCCAGTCCGGTCTCGTTCCTCGAGACCAGCGGGAATGTGATTGTCGAAGCCATGCGTCGCGACGGCGAGCATCTGGAGGTGCGGCTGGCGGAGTGCTTTGGCCGCGCCGGTACGGCGTACGTCACGCTTGCGCTGCCGCATCGCGGCGCGGCTCTCACCAACCTGACCGGCGGCGAATCGAAGCCGCTGGCGGGCGGGCCGCGCTACGAGTTCCCGGTCCGGGCGCAACAGATTGTGACGCTGCGCTTTCGCACCAGCGGCAGCGTGCCGGCGCCCAAGCCGCTGCTGGATTGGGAGCCGCTCGTGCCGCCCGCCAAGCGCGCGATGCTAAAAGAGTATTCGAGCGAGAAGGGCCACCCGCCGCGCGGAGTCTGAGAAACAATGAGGCCGCCAAAAGTCCATCCGCTACAATCGGGAGCTGCCATGAAACCGACACGACGAGTTTTCCTTGGAGCCGGCGGCGCACTCGCGACCGCGGCCGCGCAAGAGCGAGGCGGCCTCAGCGCCCTCCCGTTGGACGCAGTCGCTATCGCCCGCCGGCATCCGTTAGTCCGCACAGAGCCGACGCCAGATTTCTTCGAGGGACTCCTGCTGGGTAACGGCGACATCGGCGTCTGTGTCACGGTGCGCCCGGATGCCATGGGCATCCACATCGGCAAAAATGACGCCTGGGACATCCGCGTCAGCGAAGAGCACGCTGCCCGCATCAAGTCTTTCCAGGAGGTGTTGGAACTCTGGAAGCGAGCGGGCGACGAGGCGAAGCGTCAGGGCAAGCCGGAGATGACCTTCCTGGAATCCAATATCGACTTTTTCCGGGAATATGGTGACTTGATGCAGGCATCCTACCGCAAGCCCTGGCCGCGCCCATGGCCGTGCGGGACGGTCTGGCTGCACTGGGATTCGCGCATGGTGCAAGTGGTCCGCCAGGAACTCGATATCGCCTCCGGCGTCCTCACCGTGAAGCTTGTGCACAACGACCTGCGCGGCAGCGTGCGCCCCGTGACCGTGACGTGTTTTGTCAGCCGGGAGAACGGGCACATCTCGGTCGGTAGCGATTCGGTCGCACCCGTCACCTCCGTGGCGTACCAGCCCAATTGGGACGATCAGGCGCAGTTGCCAGAGCCGGAACTCTGGGCCGCGAACGGCCGCTTTTCCGGCTACCAGGAATTTCCAGCCACGGCGCCGGCGGAGGCGCAGCCGAAGCCGCCGAAGACCAAAGACGACCGCAACTTCGCCCTTCATGGCGTGCTTGCCGGACAATGGATCGCGGAACCCATCGACGCGAAGCGCCGCCGCGTCTTCGAGCGCAGCGCCGCGGCTCAACCGTTGCGTCTCGATATCACGCTATTCACGCCGCGCGATGCCGCCGACACGGTCGCCCACGCGCGCGACGAAGCCACGCGCCTGGCGGCCATCTCCGTCGCCGAACTCCGACAAAAGTCCGCCGCGGAGTGGGCCGCGTTCTGGTCCGCCTCCGCCGTCGAACTCGCCGACAAGGAACTGGAAGAAATCTGGTACCGCAATCAGTATTTCCTGGCCTGCTGCCTGAAGCCCGGTGAGGTCGCACCGGGTCTGTTCGGCAACTGGAGCAGCGGCAAGATCGGCACCGCCTGGCACGGCGACTACCACATGAACTACAACACCCAGCAGGTATGGTGGGGCGTGTTTTCCAGCAATCACGTGGAGCAGCACGAGCCATACACCCGCCTGGTCGAGAACCTCATGCCCATCGCCGAGTGGAACGCACGCGAACAGTTCGGCCTGCCAGGGGCCTACTTCCCGCATTCCGCCTACCCGGTGCCGAGCACCGTGAACCCGTATCCCGCGCCGCCGTGGGGCTACGAGATCTGCGAAACGCCCTGGACGGTGCAGAGCCTCTGGTGGCAGTACAAGTACACGCTCGACGAGAAATATCTCCGCCGCGTCTATCCCATGCTGCGTGCCGCGGCGCGGTTCCTCGTCGCCTATTTGAAGAAGGGTGACGATGGAAAGTATCACATCATCCCCACCGTCTCGCCCGAAAACTGGGGTGCCACGGTCGATTTCCGCCTCAACAAAGATTGCATCATCGATCTCGCCCTCAGCGAGTTTCTGCTCGACGCCATGCTCGAAGGCTCCAGGGTTTTGGCCCTCGATTCCGAGCAGCGCGGCGCCTGGGAAGAGGTGCGGCGCAACCTCGCGCCGTACCCCGCCGGCGAGGGACCGTTCGGCCGCGTGTGGCTCGATGTGCGCGACGCGCCGCACGAGTATGTCTACAACGTGCCGGTCACCCTGGCGCCGGTTTTCCCCGGTGAACAGGTTGGCCTCGCGTCGCATCCCGAATTGCTGGAAGTGGCCCGGCGCACCGCTCGCACCGTGCGTCTGGAGGGCGGCAACGATCTGGTATGGCAACCTTTCGTGCGGGCGCGGCTCGGCATGCTGGACCTCGACTGGTTCAAGCGCGAGGTGCGCTACTGCCTGACACCGCTCGGCATGGCCAACGACCGGATCCGGCAGACCGGGGGCCGCTATCGCGATGAGACCGACTTTGACTTCATGATGCGAATGGGGGTCTGGACAGAGAACCTGTCTCTCCCCGCGGTCATCAATGAGTGCCTGATGCAAAGCCACGACGGCGTGATCCGGCTGTTCCCTAACGCGGCCGCCCTTGGCAATGCCAGTTTCCGGGAACTGCGCGCAGCCGGCGCCTTCCTCGTCTCTGCCGCCTGGGACGGCAAGGCAGTGACGGAAGTCACGCTGAAGAGCGAGAAGGGGTCGACGGCGCGCGTTGTAAATCCGTGGACCGCAAGCCGGGCGGACGTTCGTGCGGTGCAAGCGGGGGCCGCCGTCAGCTACAGGCTCCGCGATGGTCTGCTGGAGTTCGACACCAGAGCGGGCGAGTCCTACACCCTGCGGGCCGGCCAGGAGAAGAAGCGGTAAAGGAGATGCGATGAAGCGTTTCGGAATGGTGATTGGCCTGAGGCCCGAGGCGGAGAAGGAATACCGGGAGCGCCACGCGGCCGTCCCGTTGGAGGTGCTTGAGACAATCCGGCAATGCAATATCCGCAACTACTCGATCTATTTCAAGGACGGCATGCTCTACAGTTACTTCGAGTATCATGGCACGGACTATGCGGCCGACATGGCGAAGATGGCGGCCGATCCGGCGACGCAGCGATGGTGGGCGCTCATGGAACCCATGCAGAAACCCGTCGCGACACGCCAGGAAGGCGAATGGTGGGCCCGTATGGATGAGGTCTTCCACCTGGATTAGGACTCTTCGAATGCCGGAAAACCTATTTCTCGAGATGGCCCGGCGCGGCCTCCGCATGCCGATCGGCGCCGATCTCATCCTCCATGAGTCGTCCGATCCGGAGGCATGCAAGCATGATGCCCAGCTACTGGGCGCCGTGGTGGAGGCGGCTGCGCGCCAATACCGGACGCCTTTCGCTTTCCCGTTGATGGACCTGACGTTGGAGAAGGCCGATCTGCTGCGCTTTTTCGATGTGCCCGAAGCGCGGGCGGCCCAGTTCCATTTTTCAGAGGCTCCGTCGTTGCAAGCTGTATCTGAACTGCTTGCGGCTTCGACGCGGCCGTTTTCTCTTCGGATTGAGGCCAACCAGAACGCCGTCCGATACATCGCCCAGCGAACCGGCCTGGTGCCGGTGGGCATGCTCATCGGCCCGTTTTCGCTGATGACGAAGCTGGTGGCGGATCCGATTGTGCCGGTGGCGATGGCGGCCGGCGGCGTGACCGCGGAGGAAGATCCGTTGGTGTGCCTGGTGGAGCGCTGCCTTGCGCTTGCGGAGGCAACCGTGCAGCGGTCCGCGGAGGCGCAGATCGCGGCAGGCGCGAGGGCCATGATCGTCTGCGAGCCGGCCGCGAACACGGTATATCTTTCGCCGAGGCAGTTGCGGGCGGGCTCCGATATTCTGGAGCGCTTTGTGCTTTCGCCGAACCGGCGATTGCGCGGCCTGCTGGCGCGGCATGCCGTGGACCTGATTTTCCATGACTGCGGCGAGTTAACCACGGACATGGTGCGGCAGTTTGCTCTGGAGTTGCGGCCCGCGGTCCTGAGCCTCGGCAGCAGCCGCAAGTTGTGGGAAGACGCCTCCGTAGTGCCCGAAGAAGTAGTGCTGTTCGGCAACCTGCCCACGAAAACCTTCTACTCCGATGCGGCGATGCCGATTGAGGAAGTCAAGAGGCTGACAAGAGAAACCATCCAGCGCATGGCCGCGTGCGGCCACGCGCACATCCTGGGTTCGGAGTGCGACGTGCTGCACGTGCCGGACGCCGCGGGAACCATCCGCCGCAAAGTGGAGGCGATGCTGACCTGCCAGTGTTGAGCCGGTTAGGGTGGACACCCCTGAACGCGCCTGCAAGTTTTGCCCGGCCAGGCAGGAACGTCATAAGATGAAAAGACCATGAAGATTAAGTTCCTTCTGCCCCTCGCCATTCTGGTATTAACCGCCTCCGTTCCGGCTCAGCAGCAACCTAAGCCCGCGGCGCCTTCAGCCTCACGACGCCCCGCCTTGGAGACCGCGCGAGCGGCCCGCATCGATCGACTGCTGCGGCGCTACGTCGATGAGAACCGCATTGCCGGCGCCGTCGCGCTGGTGATGCGCGATGGCAGGCCGGTGTATGAGCGCGCTGTCGGCTGGGCTGACAAGGAAGCCGGGCGGCGCATGAATCCGTCCACGATCTTTCGCATCGCCTCCCAGACGAAAGCATTTACCAGCACAGCGGTGCTCGCGCTCGTCGAGGAAGGCAAGATCGGCCTCACTGAGCCGGTCGGCCATTTCATTCCGACGTTCACCAGGACAACTGTTGCCGTGCGGACAGCTTCCGGCGTCAACATCGTTCCCGCCAGGCGTCCGATCACCATTCAAGACTTGCTGACTCACACCGCGGGCATTTCTTACGGAACCGATGAGCACGTCGCCGCCTTATATGAGGCGAAAGGCCTCGGGCCGGCGGCCGGCAATGGTTGGTACACCGCCGATAAGGAAGAGCCGATCTGCGAAACCATGGAGCGGCTCGGAACTTTGCCGTTTGTCGCACAGCCCGGCGAGGCGTTCGTCTACGGCTACAACACCGATATCCTGGGCTGCGTGGTGGAGAAGGCATCGGGAATGCCGCTGGACGAATTCGTGCGTACCCGCATCACGGGTCCGCTGGGGTTGAAGGACACTCGATTCTTTGTTCCTCCCGCGGAACGTGAGCGTCTGGCCGCGGTGTACGCAAGCGGTCCCGATGGGCTGATTGTCCGCGCGCCGGAAGGCTCGAAGGGTCAAGGGGCCTATGTGGACGGTCCGCGCAAGAGCTTTGCCGGGGGCGCGGGTCTCACGTCCACGGCCCACGACTACGCGCGCTTCCTGGAGATGATCCGCAATGGCGGTGCCTTGGATGGCGTTCGTATCCTGGCCCCTCGCACGGTGGAGTTGATGACGACGAATCAATCGGGCACGCTGCACTCATATGCGTCGTACCTCAGCCCGGAACGGACCTCGACAGGTCTGGGATTCGGTTTCGGCTTTGAAACAGTCGATCGCTATGGCGCAAGCGGAATGGCTGGTGTCGGCGCCTTCGGTTGGGGCGGCGCCTATGGAACAACTTACCAGGTCGATGTAAAAAGCCGCTCCGTTCTGGTGTTGATGATCCAGCTCATGCCGAATGCCACCGATATTCAGCAGAAGTTCAACACGCTGGTCTATCAAGCCCTGGTGGACTAGTATTACTGTGTTACAAACTGTTTGTGCCATCAATGTGGGGCAGGCTGGCAGCCTGCGCGGCGGTTGGCTACCGCCGTCGTGCAGCTGCAAATGCGGCAAGTGGGCCGATTGACAATCGGCCGCAGCTTACCAAGCTGCCCCACAGGGCCGCCGCCAGCTTTATAACACGGTAATACTAGTTCTTTAGGCGCTTGAGAAACATGGAATGCATCCGTCACGACTCTCACTACAGGAACGCTTAGGGCGCTTGAGCACGTGGTTTCGCGGCCAGAACGCCCGGCCGCTCGTCGGATTCTATATCGGCTCGTATTATCCCTTGCATCGCTACCCCGCGGGGAGTCGCTGTATCCCGGACGGTACGGTATCCGTGGCCGACATCGCGGTCGATGGTTTTCTGGATGATAGCGACCGTCTCTTTGAATTATACGAATCCGCCGGGGGAGAGCTGATCTGGTCGGCGGCCCCGTTCTTCGGGTTGCCGTGGGTCGAAGCCGCTTTGGGGTGCGGAGTAGTGGCGGACCTCGAGAACGGTTGCACTCGTTCGACTCCTCCGGCGGGCTTCGCCGCGAACCCTGCGATTCCCGCTTTTTCCGAGACTAACGAATGGGTGGCGAAGATGCTTGAATTCGTCTCGGCCCTGGCCGCGCGGAGCCGCGGGCGCTATCCGGTGGGAGTCACCCTGATGCGCGGCATCTCCGACCTGCTCTCGGCCCTCTACGGCGGCGAGCAGCTAGTGTTTCGGATGTATGAGGCTCCGGAGGAGGTGCGATCCGTCATTGAACGCCTGACGGACTTCTGGATTGCCTTCGGACGCTGCCTGCTCGACCACGTGCCTACGTTTCACGGTGGCACGGGCGCTTTTTTCTATGGCGTCTGGTGTCCGGGGAACACCATCTGGCTGCAGGAGGACGCTGTTGCCCTGCTCTCCCCGCGACTATATGATGAGTTCATTCTTCCCGCCGACCGGCGAATCGCGGCGTCCTTCGAGCACTCTGTGATACACCTGCATCCGTCGCGCTTCATCCCGTCGCGCCAGTTGGCCGATACCGGCGTCGACGTGATCGAGCTGCACATCGACAAAGGCGGACCGCCGGCCGAATCTCTCGAAAAGCATTACCGCACGATTCTCGAGAAGAAGAGGCTGTTGGTGTGGGGTGATATCACCGATGACGATTTAGTGTTTCTGCTGACGCGACTTCCCGCCCCGGGTCTGGCAATCGAAATCGTTGTGGCCACGGCGGACGAAGCGGGGCGGGTATGGGACAAAGCGATGTCACTCATCGAGTCCAGAGCATGAATTCCCATTCTCGAAGACGTAGCGTACGGAAACATACGGTTTAGCCAGGCTCCGCTCAACTTTTCTCACATTTTGCGCATCTCTTCGAGAAGTGAGAAGGGGGGTACGCATGACAGCTTCAAAAATAGCGTCGATCGCCTTTCTGGCACTCGCCGCACCGTGTTTTTCACAGGGGAGGGTAGACGAGTTCCTTGGCGTCAAGAACTGGCACGGCAACATCACCATCACCGGGACCGGGTCTGGGAGTACCTCGGGCGGCATTTACTCCGATATCTGGCAGTTCGGCCTCACGTCCAAAGTCAGCTTTCAGCTCGACACTTACAACGCGAATATCCAAGGTTGGCAGGGAAGCTACTCGGGCACCACCAACATCAATGCCAGCGACGTGGCGACCATCGGCAGCTGCAAGCAGACGTCGACGCAAATTTACCAGGGCACGATTCCCGTCAACAGCCCGTTCACGATGACGCTTCAGGGAACTAACCAATACCATTTCTACCCCGCCGGCTACCTCGTCCAGGGCGCCACCAGCAGCGTATCGCTTGATTGTGCACCCGGGACTCAGGGTGGCGAAGGGCCTGGCACCTGGTCGCCGGTATTGAGCACCCTGATTCAGACGCTGCCAGCCACCGGGCTCAGCCTCACCGGCTCGACCACGGTAACGATGAATTCGCCCGTCCAGCCTTCGTCGGTCGTTTTCGGCGGCTCGCCCGCGGTTATCAACGTCACCATTACATGGGATATTGAGCCGGGGTTGGTTACGCCTCCCGAAGTGGTGGTCCAGAAGACCTCAGCGCTCCAGAACTGGCGACCGACGGCCGGGAACGGAGGCGGCAGCGGCCAAACAATCGACCTGATAGCCAAGCTCCAGGCCACGGGCGGAGGACCCACCAACGTGGTCGCGGCTTACTTTACGTGGGAGCTGACCAAGAGCTCGAAGGAGCCCGGCTATGCAATGAATGCTCCGATTGCGAACCCGGGCCAGGATTTCGATCTCAAGCTCTCCGGCAGCGACCTGATTCTCGCGGACCAGACCGCGCAGAAGGGGCAAACAAAGCCAGGCCAATTGACGCAATCCACGGTGACTGTCACGCCTTCCGACTGGGGCGCGTTCGGCACGATCAAAGTCATTGCCTTCCTGCCGGACGGCAGCCAGCTCGTAGGATATCTCGAGGGCGATAATTCCCAACAGGACATCCGGCTGCCCTTGCGCTCGGCCCAGAGCCTGATCGCCGATGTGTGGAAGCAGAACCACGGCGTCGCGGGGCTCGCCGATATTAACGACAACGAGAGCGATCCGCCCGGCGACGGACATCCTGGCGACGGTCTCTCCCTTTACGAAGAGTACCGCGGCTTCATCATCGACGGGAAGCACGTGGAGGGCAATCCGAACAAGAAAGACTACTTCATTCTGAACCGAGCTGGAGCGTTCTTTCAGGGAGGCATACGGCTCTTTCAGAGCCTCAGCGGTCTGGAGGTTCACGCAGACCTGCGTGCCGGCGAACTCGCCGTCGACCGGGTCATGAATCGAAACCACAGCGAAGGGGCGCATATCGTCGACCAGCACGCCGTCATCGTCAACCCCTTCGCCGCCAATGCGGGGTTTTTCGATACGGTAGGCGGGCCGGGCACTCCGGCAATGATCACCCAGATTCGCGCGCCCAGGATCCTGCCCGGCATCAATGGCGATATCACCTATAACCAATCGAGCCTGGCGCACGAGCTATTCCACGCCTGCAACGTGTTTCACCACGGCGACGCGTCGTACCAGTATGCGTGGCTCACGCGAACTCCCGCGGACCAGATGCTCTTTGGGTCGACGGATAACGGCGGCGGCATCACGGCTACGGTCCTTACCGAGCAACAAACTCCAGCCAACTTCATGTTTTCAGTGGGCAAGCCGACAAAGATCACCATCGGCGTACAGAACGACCCGCATACCGGCGACGACAACTGCGTGATGCGCTACGACGACGCCGATGCTCATTACGTGAATGGAAATCCCAACGGGGTCTACTACACGCCGGGAGAGCACGCCGGGTTCGGGCTCTGCACATCCGGCGCGGGGACCGGCATCAACGCGTCCGATTGGGAGCCGCAACCGCGTTACGGCGACGCGGCTTCAGGACGCGGCAACTGCACCGGTCAGATTCTGGTGAACGACGCCGTTCCGGCGCCCCGGAGGTAACGGCATGAAGAGAACTTTGCTCACCTGTACCCTTCTTTCCGGGGCATGCCTTCGCGCGCAGAACCCGCCATCGCCTGTACTTGACCTCGACATCAACGCCCAAGCCGATGCGGTGGTATCGAAGGGCTGGCCGCTACTGGTCCGCGTCGCGGTCAGTTCGGTGGACGGCCAGCCCGTGGCTATCGCGCTCAAGGGCGGCGCGTGGACCCAGGCGTTGAGCCTGACCGTCACAGACCAGAACGGCACCGCGCAAAAGTGGCCGATGCAGTTCATTCAGGCGTCATCGCCGGCCCTAAGCTTGAGCGGTTACAACAGCACGGAGGCCGATTGGCTGGTGGCGCCGAGCGATACCGCCAACATAGCGGCCGGTGTGTACAACGTGTCGGCCACGCTCGACACCACCTCCTCCGCCGCAAGCGGGACTTTCACCGGCAGCATCAACAGCAACGGCGCCGCGGTCACTCTGAACGTCGAACCCGGGAGTTTGCCGGCCGAAGATGAGGCCTCGAAGTATCTTGCGTTCGCCGCGTATGCGCGGCTTCGAGGCGATACCCAGGGAGTCGGCTCGGCGCTCGATACCCTGATCGCCCATCAGCCGGCCATTCTGGAAGCGGTGGTGGAAAAGGGTGATTTGTTGGCCGCCGGCGGCGATTATGCCGGCGCGCTGGCGCTTTACCAGCAGGCGACGGCCAAATTCGTGGCCGCCAACCCCACGGCTGCCGAGCCGCTCACTCTGTTCACGGTGAAAATGGATGCCATGACGGCGAAGATCGCCAGCCAAACCGTGGTGACCAACGTGGCCCCCGGGAGCACGGAACTGGTGTTCGCGCCCGATTCGATCGTATCCGCCTATGGTTCCGGGCTTGCCAACTCGACGGCATCGGCGTCGGGTTCTCTTTTGACGACTCTCGGCGGAACCACGGTCACCATCACGGATTCCAAAGGAGTGTCCACGCTTGCACCGCTGTTCTATGTCTCTCCAGCGCAGGTGAACTACGCAGCCCCGCCGTCCCTCGCGCTCGGACAGGCGACGGTGACGGTGACATCCGGCGATGGTTCAAACCACAACGGTCCAGTGACCATCGTCGATGTGCAGCCCGGCGTGTTCACGTTCAACGCCGCCGGTCTGGTGGCCGGCAGCATTGTGCGGGCCACGGACGCCGGACAGGTTCTGCAAGACCTCTACGCTTTGGACGGAGCGGGCAACGTCGTAGCCGCGCCCGTGGACGTATCGAAAGACCAGGTCTACATGATCTTCTACGCCACCGGAATTCGCCGCGCGCCGCAGAGCCAGGTGACCGTCTCCATCGGCGGCGTCAACGTGCCGGTGGCCTATGCGGGCGCGCAAGGCTTCTTCACCGGACTCGATCAGGTAAACGTACAATTGCCGGCGTCGCTGGCGGGCCGCGGGGATGTGCCGCTCTCTCTCAGCGTAGCCGGAAAGCCAGCCAATACGGCGCGACTCACCTTCAAGTAGGGGCGGATCAATGGCCCGCCGAGCCGTTCTTACTGGAGCCGTCCCGCCGACCACAGAATGGCGTTCCGCACCAGCTTGCGATAGCCAGGGTGCCGCATCGTGCCGGCGCTGTGTCCTAACTGAATGTAGATCGCGCGGAACGACGGGTTCGGGCCCAGGTAGACCACGGGCCGGTCGTTGAGCGGGTGATCGGTCTCCATCAGAACCCGGATGCCGCCGGCGTGCCACATCCCGAGATACGCTTCGTCCACCACCGGAACCGGGCCCACTCCGCGGATCACCGGATGACTCGCCATGGCCGCGACCGGGCGCGCAATGATCTCCACGCCCTCTTTGTAAGAGGACTTGGGGTGCCCGTCCACCGCGTTGACGAAGAACTTGCCGCCGATCACTTCCTGGTACCACCAGGACCACGACGTGTAGTCGACGATTGCGTGGTGCGTGGAGACAACGCCCTTTCCCGCTTCCACGAAAGCGCGCAGGCTGGTCATCTCGGTTTCGCCGATGGTCTCCCCCATGTCGTGCAGCAGGACGGCATCGAAGTTGTCTTTCATCGTCGGTGTGAACGCTTCCTTTGGGGAAGCGGCATGCGTCCAGACGATGTCGTCATAGCCTTCGAACAGCGTGTAGAAGGCCGGCGGGTAGCTGTGGCCGCCGGTTACGACCAGCAGCCGCACGGCGTCTTTCCTGGGCGGCGGCTCCGCCGTGATTCTGGCGGGCAAGGTGACCGCGCCGGTGGCCGCCCACTCGGCGCCGCGGGAGAAAGCGGCCAGAAATCCCGGCTGCGACATGGCGGACAAATCGTGGCCCAGCGTGATGTGCACGGTCCTGCCGCGGCCGAACGCGGTGGTCCAGACGATTGGCTCGTCCTTGCCCGTGCCGCCGGTTTCAGGCGCGCTGAAAGCGGTGGCAAGCACCTTCGTGCCCGGGAGAAGGTCGAGCTTGTGATAGAGCTCGTCGTTGGCGAGAAAGCTCTCCTCCAGGCCGGCGCTGATGGCGTGGCCGCGGTCCACCCACTTCACGGTAAAGGCGTGCCTCGCGCCATGTCCGATCTTCGACGGCTCCCATTGCGCGCCGATGATCCCGGGGTAGGCCAGCCAGCCCTTCGTGCCGCCGGCGACCCAGCGTTTCTCGAATACCTGCCCGTAGAATTCACCGTAGGTGACGCCGTGAAACGACACCAGCCCTTTGCCGGACTTGACGAATTCCTCGATGGCGCTTTCCGTGGCGTCACCCCAGCGCGGCCCGTTGTAGTTGAGGATAAGCACGTCCGCGCCGGCCAGCGTTGCCGGCGTCACGCCGCGAACTTCTTCGAGCACCTTCACGTCGAAGCGGCCGGTGGCCGCAAGAACGCCGCGCAGAAACGGTGTGCTGACGCGCCAGTCGTGGTACGGCAGGTCGGTCTGTCCGGTGAGAAACAGAACCCGGATTGGCGCCGGAGAGGCGCCGCCGGCGGTAAAGCAGATGGTCATCAAGGCAACCAGGCGTGTCATGGCGAGACTCCTGTTCATAATGTTGTCACACAAGAACACTTCCTGATGATAAACTCTCTTTCAAGCGGTAAGAGCGGTCCCGGGGAGCGACTCATGGAGATTGGCTTTCATACCGACGCGTTCAACAGCTCCTATTGGAGCTTCGACCAGTGCCTCGATTGGGCGCACCGCAACCAACTGAAATACATCGAATGCGGCACCATCGACGGTGTGAGTTGGATCCATGGCCTGGGATACCAGCCGCACGTCGCGCTGTGGGAGGATCCGCTGGCGCTGCGCGCCAAGATGGAGCACCGCGGAATCCAGTTCTCTCAACTCGACGCCGCATTCCCGCTCTCCCGCCCCGAGGGAGCCAGCCTGGGGGTCGAATACGTGCTCCACACCATGCGCTGGGCGCGCCTGGCAGGCTGTCCCCGCATCGATACCACCGACGACCGCTGGCAGCCCTCCTCGATGACCGACCGCGAGGCTCTCGATCACATGCGGCGCATCTACACGCAGATTGTGAGAGTGGCCGAGACCTACCAGATCGCGATCAACATCGAGCCGCACGGCTACTTCACCACCAAGCCGTGGTTCATGGAGGAGATGTTGTCCTTCGTCGACTCGCCGTATCTCGGCATGAACATGGACACGGGGAATACATTCATCGCCGGGCAGGATCCCGTGGCATTTCTGGAGAAGTTCAAGAAGCGGGTCGGACATGTCCATATCAAGGACGTGAGCCCGAGCCTGGCGGAATCGGCGCGGGGAGATCTCACCGGCATCGCGGTCAGCCACTGCGCCATTGGCGATGGCGTGAATGCGGACAACATCCGCCGCTGCGTGGAGATTCTCGAAGCCTGCGGATACACTGGCGTATTGAGCCTGGAATGCGAGGGCTCGGGCGGCCCGATGATCGAGCGGAGTCTCGCGTGGGTGCGCCAGATGCTGACGGAAGTTCAAGCGGGATCGCAATCGGTGCGCAGGTAGGCGCCAGGCAAGCAAGGGAGGTACACCATGAACGACCTCGTCACGTCCCGGGAAGCGCCGCGGCGGGATTTTATCAAGGCAGCGGCGGGCGCTTTATCCGCCACCGCGCTTAGCGGCTACGCCGCGGGCAGCGACACCATCCGGGTCGGCGTGATCGGCTGCGGGGGGCGGGGCGAAGCCGCCGCCATGAACGCCATGAATGCCGATAAGGGAATTCGGATCGTGGCGATGGCCGATATCCGGCTGGACCGCGTGCAGGAAAAGAGGGCCGCGCTCAAGCTGAAGTACCCCGGGCAGGTGGCGGTCGATGACGATCACTGCTTCAAGGGCTTCGATGGCTACAAACACGTGATCGAGAGCTCGGATGTGGTGATTATCGCCAACGCCGCCAAGTTCCACCCGCTGCACCTGAAGGCCGCGATCGCAGCCGGCAAGCACGTTTTCGTAGAGAAGCCTCACGCCATCGATCCGTACGGAATCAACATGGTCCGCGCCGCCTGCGAGATGGCGGCCGGCAAGGGCCTCTGTGTCATGTCGGGTTTGCAGAGCCGGTATCACCCTGGATACCAGGAGACGATGAAGCGAGTCCACGAAGGAGCGATCGGCGATATCGTGGCGATTCAGGAGACCTGGCTCCGGCCGCCCTATGTGATGTACCAGCGCGCCCCCGGATTGACCGAAGTCGAGTACCAGGCGAGCAACCAATATCACTTTCACTGGCTCTGCGGCGACGATGTTCCGCAGACGCTGATTCACAACCTCGATCGCGCCAGTTGGGCCATGCGGAACACGGCGCCCGTGCGCGCCTGGGGCATGGGCGGAAGGTCCACCCTCAAAGGCGAGATCTACGGCGACGTCTTCGATCATCACGCAGTGGTTTACGAGTTCGAAAACGGGGTCAGGATCTACGCCTACTGCCGTACCATCGACGACTGCTACAACGAGAACTCGAGTCTCATCATGGGCACCAAGGGACGCTGCGATCTGCTCAGGCTCCGCATCGAAGGGGAAACCAACTGGCAGCATCCCGGACCGCAGGGCAAGGACAATGCCTACGATCTCGAACACGTGGCGTTGTTCAGCGCGATCCGCGCGGGCAAGCCGGTGAATTGCCGCGACTACATGGTCCGCAGCACGCTGATCACGCTGATGGGCCAGTTCAGTTGCAACTCCGGCAAATCGGTCACCTGGGAGCAGATTTCCAACTCCGATTATTGCCACCTGCCGCGCCCCGAAGACGTGCGTCCCGGCACGGACGCGCCCGTCAAGCCCGGGCCCGACGGGAGCTACCCGGTGTTCTTCACGCCCGGCGTTTCGAAATTGCTGTAGCGAACCTTACTTCAGCGGCGGTTCGTGCACCACAATGCTTTCGATAGCGATTGCTCCGTCTCCGTTCGGGACGATCTCCAGCGTGTGCGGCCCGTTTGACAGCCCTTTGGCAAGCCTCACCAGCCGGACTTCGCCGCGGTCGCCTTCCGGAACCGCGCGCAGCGTCTCCGTGAACAGCGGAATGGCTTCCCACGTCGCTTCAAAGCCTTCCGGACAGGGTTTCTTCGAGTAAGTGCGCGCCCACGGAATCTTGAAGTCCCGGTAATCGATCACCACCCGTCCGGAGTTCGATACAAACACGTCCGGGTATGGCTCGCTGCCCGCGTAGTCCAGCATGTCGCCATATTGACCGTATTGGTATTTCGCGCCGTCGAATTCGCCCCGCCCGTCGAATCCCGTCTTTGATCCGTATACCTCGAACGTGAAATGCGAGGCATCCTCGTTGAGCTTCGAAACCACCATCTTCCAGGTCTCGGCGATAAGCGGTTTGCGGTGCGTCACCCGGCGGAGGGCCGGCTGCCAGTCGGCGCCGAACGCCGCGCTCGCCGTTGTGAAAGCCCAGAGCTCGTTTATCGTCGAGGGCGCCTTCCCGTCGATGCGCACCGTCGCCGTCCCCGGCTTCAGGTCCTTTCCCGCGCCCAGCACGCAATCCACGCGGTTTCCCGTGAACGTCAGTTTCAGCGCGCTCTGGCGGCTCTCGCCCATCGCCGAACGGCCCGCAAAACGCCACGGCGTTCCCGTGAACACCACACCGTCCGCCGCGCCCTCATCCGGCAGCCGCTTCGCTTCGTAGTTGCGCACGGTTCGCATCCAGTCGTTCGGCATCAGCGGGTTGATCTGGAAGTGCCGCAGCAGAATGCCCACCAGCACATCCATGCCCCGGGCATTCGGGTGGACGTCGTCCTGTAGCAGTTCCTTCGGCGCCAGGTTGTGCGCCCTGAGGTATGCGCGCCACTCCTCGTGCACGTCCGCCAGTTCGCAGCCGTACTGCTGCGCCAGCTGCCGGACCTCTGGCGAACTCTGGTCCGCGTCCGGGGGCGAGTCCACATTGTCCCCGGCGCGCAAAGGGTCCGTGCACAGTATGATCTCCGCCGTCGTGTATCGCCGCATGTTCTCCACCATGCGCTCGTACTCGGGCAGCGAGGCTCCCATATCGTGCAGGATCACCAGGTCGGGATCCAGCGGATACACATCATTCCACATCGACCTCACCAGTTGCGATGCTGAGAACCCCGAAATCGAACGGTTCAGGAAAGTAATCTGCGCATGCGGAAACTTCTGCTTGATCGCCTCCTCCATCTTTGAGCCCCTCATACCGGCCGTGATGGATTGCCCGTAGATCAAAATCGTGACCGGCCAGCGCCGGTCTTTGGAACTGTTCGCCAGCAGGGACATGGTCCGCTGAATGCGAGCGCCGAAGAACTCCTCGTGCGGAGCCGGAGGAAGGGCGGCCACCAGCCTGTCGAACTGCGGCTTCCCCTCCTGCGCCCCGGCGGGAGTGGCGCCCCGGAAAACACAAATCGCGACCGCGACGGATGCCGCCGCGCTATTCGGAAACCATTTTGGAAGAAGAGTCATGAACACCTCGTGGATCGAAACTTGGCCCCATCCGGGGTCACGGCCTGACAAAGAACGGGATATTGGCGGTGGCCGCGTTGCCCTGCCCGTCCAGCGCGAAAACGAATACGCGGTAGGCCCCTTCCTGTGCCGGAGCCGAGAACACGATCTCGCGCTCGCCCGTCTTCCGGATCAGTTCCGGCATCTGCCGGGAGCGCTTTTCGCCCATGCCCGCGTAGCCGCCCCGCGCCACCTCGGGCATGATCTCCCACTTCAGGGTGAGAGCATCGCCCTCCGGGTCGCGCACCTTCAGGCTTGCGGTGTGGCTGCCTCCGGGCTTCAGGTAGACGGAGCCGTTGGCGGGCCTGCCGTCGATGGTCAGTTCCTCGACGCGCGGGGCGAGGTTGGCGGGCCAATGTCCCGTCCACACGTACTGCATCACGTTGACGCTCTCGGTCCGCTCACCCGATTCCAGAAACATGCCGTACCAGGTGTGGGTCCGCTCCTGCCGCCACTGCCAGATAAAAACGTAAGACCCCAGGCATCGCCCGGCGTCCTTGAGGATCGTGTTCTGGTACCGCTCCAGGTATCGCTGTGCTTTCTCCGTGCTGGTCTCTTCAATGGAAGCCTTCCATTCGGTCCGCGGGACCTGCCAGTCGCCCGACGGGCCCCATTCCGTCACCACGTAGGGCTTATTCCATTCGTTCGCGCGAATCTTGGCGGGCACTTCCTCGATGCCCTTGTAGTAGTTGACCCCGAGCAGGTCCAGGTCCGGGGCGCGCCGCTCAATCTCCCTGATGTCGCCTCCCTTGATCCCTCCGTCGCCGATCACCGTCAGGGCCGGGTGGTTCGGATCCACCTCGTGGATCATCTTCGCAACGTCGTTGACCGCGTTCCAGACGTTCAAATCTTTGTAGCCCACCGAGAGCTCGTTGCCGATGACCCACATGAGCACCGCAGGGTGGTCCTTGAACTCCATGACCAGTTTCTTCATCTCTTCGAACTGCCGGCGCACGGCCTCCGGGTCGCTATAGTTGAACTTGTGCACCGACTCCATGCGCATCGGGAGATTGAACAGAACGGTCATTCCCAGCCGCTGCGCCTCGTCCAATATCCGCGCGCCGCTGGAGCGGACGGAATTGGCGCCGCGCGCGGCGAGGTCTTTCATAGGGAACTTTCCGTTCGGATCTCCGCCGTAAACAGCGCCTTTGATGAAGTAGGAGCCGCCGCCGCGGTACAGGCGGAACTGGCCGTTCTCCTTCCTGATCTCAACCTTGACCGGGCCGGACTCCGTGTTGGCTGGTGCGCCGGATTGCACCGCCGCGCATGCCACTGAGGCGCCCGAAAGTAGCAGGACCACGAGGCTCTTCATTTCTCCGCTTCACCTGCGAGTATACGCAGGCGCGCGCCGGAAATCCACGCGTGTGCATCGGGCTTGCGGTGGCAGGGCAGAAGCTGGTTTATTAGATGAGGATCGACATGAAGCGAAGAACATACTTGAAGACCCTGTTGGCGGCGGCCGCCGCGCAAGCCGCATCGCAGGCCGCGGATGCCGCGCATCCGATTCAATTGCACGTGGATCTGGCGGTGGATCCCGCGAAAGAAAAGGAGATGCTGAAGAATTTTGAGACGGTCTTTCGGCCCGCGGCCTCCAAACAGCCGGGATACATCGATGCCAAAATGTTGAAGCTGCGTACCGCGCTGATGGGCAAGGCCCCGGCCGGAGTCAATTACCGGTTCGCGCTGACGTTCCAGAGCGAAGAACTGCGGCAGAAGTGGGTGGCTTCCGACGTGCATCGGAAAGTGTGGCCCACCATCGAGAACACGCTCTCGACGAAGAATTACAGCGTGATCCTATTCGACGTGAGTTAAGTAAAGGGGGAACAGCATGTTCGCAAAAACAACAAGGCGCTCGGCATTGGCTGCTCTGGCCGGAGCAGCCCTCGCACCGTACCCCGGGAGGGCGGCCAGGAAAGCTACCGCCTTCGCCCTCGTCGGCGATCGATATCATAACTCCGACTATGTCCGGATCGCTCTCACCAGGACCATCGCCAAAGAACTCAACGTCACCATCGACTTCACCGACGAGACGTCCCTGCTCAACGCGGAGACGCTGGAAGGCTACAAGGTCCTCATCGTTCTGCGCGACGGAATGCTCTGGCCGGATGGCTACGGAGGCGACGAAAGCAGCAACGCCGCCTGGGTGGCCACGGGGCGCCCCAAGCTGGTTTCCGATCCCCCGCTGCCGCAGGTCCGAGCCCGTTCGGAGTATTGGATGAAACCCCAGCAGGGCAAGGCCGTGCGCCAGTTCGTGGAGGCCGGCGGCGCCGCGCTCTTCCTGCACAACACCACNNCATCCGCCCATCCGAACCTTCAAAGTGAAGGTGACAAATCCAGATCACCCCATCACGCAGGGCGTCACGGACTTCGTGGTCACCGACGAGCAGCACTACATGAGTTACGACAAGGACCCTAAGTTCCTTTTCCTGCAAACCGTCAACGAAGACGGTCTCACTTACGAAAGCTACGGCGCCACGGCTCCGGGAGGCTGGTCGTACGACTACGGCAAGGGTCGCGTCTGCTATATGTCGCCGGGCCACATGCTCACCGATCTGTGGAATCCGGAGTACGTCAAGCTGCAGCACAACGCCGTCCGCTGGATCATGCGGCAGAAGGCCTGACTCTCGTTTTCTGCGCGCGACGATCCTTATTGCACGGGTACGGGTGGAATCCGCATCTGGTCCGTCAAGCCCTTACCAGTTCCCCGGCATGCGCCTGAATCTTTCGCACGGCATCGGCGATCTGGTCCATCGCGCTGCGCGGCGCCAGAAGCATGGTCTGGGTGAACCAGACGGCCTCTTCGCAGAGACGGTCGTTCACCGGGCAACGGGTGCGTTCCTGCCACTCCGCCAAATCCTTCGGCGGGAAGAGGCGCTTGTAGCCGCGGGAAGCGAGCACATTCTTGAGGAACGGCTGCGTGTTCAGCGGCGTATAACCGCTGGCCGCCGGAATCCCCTCGGCGGCCAGCGCCTTCAGGAAGACCGAGCGCGGAATGCCGGCGAATCGCGTCTGGTCGTACCGGAACATATAAAGGTGGTAGGCGTTGCGCGTGCAGCCATCGTACATGCGAGCCGGCGCGATGCCCGGAATCT
>PLDO01000241.1 GCA_003136215.1 Bryobacterales bacterium | reverse complement strand
GGCAATGGTGCAACCGAATAGTATGCCGAGGAATCTCACTGTCCAACCCTCCTGGGGGCGCCTTGCGGAGCGCGATTCTGTTTTTCCTTGTCGAGGAGCTTTTGCTTTTCGGCCTGTTTAGCGGGACGGGTAGAGACCTCGTTGTCGCGGTCGAAGTAGATGGCGCCATCGATCAGCACCTTCTGCACCTTGGCGTAATCGGAGAGGGGGAACTTATCGTAGATCACGAGGTCGGCGTCCTTGCCGACTTCGATGGAGCCGACGCGGTTGTCGATGCCGAGCTGTTTGGCGGGGTTGAGGGTGACCATGGCGAGGGCCTCGGTCTCGCTGAGGCCGCCGTATTTCACGGCCTTGCCGGCTTCGCTGTTGAGATGACGCATGAGTTCGGCGTCGTCGCTGTTGAGGGAGACCAGCACGCCCTTCTTCTGCATGACGGCGGCGTTATAAGGGATGGCGTCGAAGGCCTCCACCTTGTAGGACCACCAATCGCTGAAGGTGGACGCGCCGGCGCCGTGGGCGGCGATTTCCTTGGCGACCTTGTAGCCTTCCAGCACGTGCTGCAAGGTGCGGATCTTGAAGCCGTAGTCGTCGGCAATGCGCATCAGCATGAGGATTTCGTCGGCGCGGTAGCAGTGCGCGTGGACATAGCGCCGGCCTTCGAGAACCTCCTTGAGAGCCTCCATCTGGAGATCCCTGCGCGGCGGGATGCCGGTCTTTTTGGCATCGTAGGCGTCCCACTCGGCCTTGTAGATTTTGGCGTTATTGAAGGCCTCGCGGATGACGTCCTCCACTCCCATGCGGGTGGCCGGGTAGCGGCCCTGCTGTGCCTGGCCGTTGATGGGCATGCCGGTGGGGTTGCCGGCGCGCTTGGGGTTTTCGCCGAGGGCGAACTTGATGCCGGGCGTAGCGCCTTCGAAGACGAGGCCTTCGGCATCTTTGCCCCAACGCATCTTGATGGGCAGGGTCTTGCCGCCGATGGCATTGGCGGAACCGTGCAGAATGTTGGCGGTGGTGACGCCGCCGGCGAGCGCGCGGTAGATGGCGATGTCCTCGGGGTTGAGGACATCCTTGATGTCGACCATGGAGGAGACGCTGATGCTGCCTTCGTTGACGCCGCCATCGACGGCGATGTGGGAATGGCAATCGATGATGCCGGGGATGACGTACTGATTGGAGGCATCGATGACCTTGGCGCCGGCGGGCTCCATAACCACCTCGCCGACTTCGGCAATCTTACCGTCCCTGACCAGGATGGAGCCTTTGAAGGTGCCCTTGGACACCGTCATGACGGTGGCGTTCTTGATGATGTAGGTCTGGGCGCAGAGGGGCGCGGCGGCGAGGAGAGCGGTGAGGAGGAATCGTTTCATGATCAGTTCACCCATGATTTGTTCACCCCAGGGTCGGTAGTAGCGCCGCGTCCGCCGGTGGGCGAAGCATCGGGCGCGGGCACATACTTTCGGCCATCCACGAGAGTCATTTCCACCTTGGTGCGGTCGTCGAAGATGTCTCCGCGAGTGACCACCAGGTTGGCGATTTTACCGGGCTCGATGGAGCCGAGGCGATTGGCGACGCCGTAGATTTCGGCGGGCGAGAGGGTGAGGGCGCGGAGGGCATCTTCGCGGGCGAGGCCATTATCGAGGGCTTTCTTGACGGCGCGCTGAAGGTCGCGGGCGGCGTCGAGACCGTCGGAGTAGAAGGCGAATTTGACGCCGGCTTTCTGGAGGATGGCGGGCGCCAGAGCGGCCCGGTCGCGGGTGTCAAGGGTGCGCATGCTGTCGGGCTCGTCGGGATCGGCGTCGCGCGACGCTTCGGGCCATTTCATGCTGAGCAGGATGGGCGCGTTGAACTTTTTGAGCAGGGCAGCGGCTTCGGGGCGGAAGGTTTCGCGGCCACCGTAAAGGATGACGGGTTGCTTGAGATCGGCCGCGAGGTGGAGCATGCGGTCGATCTCCACCAGGCGATTGGCGGGCAGCAGGATGCGCGGCGAATCGAGCACGCCCTCGAGGGCGCGGTCGTATTCGGGGCGGGTCATGCCGACCGGGTTTTTCGCATAGGTATCCTTGACGAGCTTGTAGTACCCGGCATCGATGTAGATCTGGCGGACGTAGGCGATGTAGCCCATGAGCGAACCGGGGAAGCTGCGGCCCATGCCGCCTCCCATGCCGCCGCCGCGGGCGAGGGCGATGTACTGGCCGACTGGCGAGGCGACGACCATCTCGCCGGGCTTTTCCGTGGTGATGAGGTCGATGACGGCGCCCTGTCCGGCGAAGATTCCGCGGGTGGGGAAGGTGACGGCGGTGGCGAAGCCGGCGCCGCGCGCGGTTTCGATGCGGCGATCGGTGGCGGAGACTTCGTCGGCGATCTTGAGCCAACTGGTGGTCTGGGGGCGATCCTCGGGGCCGCGCGCGGGAGGGGCGGCGGGGTGGATGGCGGCTGTCGCGGCGGGAGTTGAGGTGGTGGTCCCGCGTCCGCCGCGGCCGGCGGTGGCTGTGGCAGCGGCCGCGGCGCCGGGTTGTCCCCACGTGCTGAGGGCATCGATCAGGCCGGGGTAGACGGTGAGGCCTTCGCCCTCGACCAGCATGGCGTCGGACGGAACAGCCACGTTCTCGCCGACAGCTTCGATCAGTCCATTGCGAACCACCACCGTGCCCTTGTTGATGACAGAGCCGGAGACGGTCACAATCTTGGCGTTGTGGATGGCCACTGCCGGATGAGACTGGGCAAGGGCCAATGCGCAACACAGGAATAGCGCTGTGACTAGATTCTTCATAATGGCGATTGGGGTATAGGGCGTCAGGCCGGCACGGATGGTTACGCGACGGGAAGAAGTCCGAGCTGCGCTCGGATGGACAAGGCGGAGCCTTATCCCACGTATACTGGAATTTGTCCACCAAAACACCAGTTCGCTACCGCGACGCGGGCGTGAATATCGACGAGGCCGACCGCGCCGTTTCCTCCATCAAAAGATTTGCGCGGCAGACGTTTACGCCCGGGGTGCTGGCCGAGATCGGCAGCTTCGGGGCGATGTATCAGCTGGCTGGGTATCGCAAGCCGGTGCTGGTAAGTTCGGCCGACGGGGTCGGCACGAAATTGAAGGTGGCGTTCCTGACGGGACGGCACGGCACGGTGGGCGAAGACCTGGTGAATCACTGCGTGAACGACATCGCGGTGCAGGGCGCCGCGCCGCTGTTCTTCCTGGACTACTTCGCGGTGGGAAAACTGGATGCGGAAGTGGCGGCGGCGGTGGTTGGCGGGATTGCGCGCGGGTGCAGGAAGAACGGGTGCGCGCTGATCGGCGGCGAGACGGCGGAGATGCCGGGGCTGTACGCCGCGGGAGAGTACGACCTGGCGGGCTTTATCGTGGGGGCGGCGGAGCGGGCCGAACTGCTGACCGGGAAAGGCATCCGCGCGGGGGACGTGCTGCTCGGGCTGCCATCGACGGGGCTGCACACGAACGGGTATTCGCTGGCGCGCAAGCTGCTATTCGAGGTGGCGGGATATGGACCGAAGACGCTGCTGCCGGAGGTAGGCGCGACGGTGGGCGATGCGCTGCTGGCGGTGCACCGGAGCTATCTCAAGCCGATTCGCGCGCTGATGGCCGCGGGCGTGCTGCGCGGGGCGGCGCACATCACGGGCGGCGGCATCACGGACAATACGCCGCGCATGCTGCCCAAGGAGTTCGGGGTGACGATCGAGACCGGGGCGTGGAAGATCCCTCCGCTGTTTGAAGTGCTGCGGCGGATCGGCGATATTCCGGAGGACGATTACCGGCGCACTTTGAATCTGGGCGTGGGGATGATTCTGGCTGTGCCCGCGCGGGCGGCCGTAAAGGCCGAGGTGGAGTTGAGCAAATTGGGCGAGACGCCGTTCCGCATGGGAAGCGTGGTGGCCCTGAAACGCGGGCGGCCGCGGGTGGAATACCGGTGAAGCGGCTGGGCATCCTGATCTCGGGGCGCGGCTCGAACTTCGAGGCGATCGCCGGGAACGTGGCGAGCGGCGCGCTGCCCGCCGAGATTGCGGTGGTGATTTCGAACCGGACGGACGCGCGCGGGTTGGAGACGGCGCTCTCGCGCGGGCTGAATGCCGTGTGTCTGCCATCCAAGGGTCTGGATCGCGAGGTGTACGACCGGAGGCTGGCGGCGGAACTGCATAAGCACGACGTGGATCTGGTCTGCCTGGCGGGCTTCATGCGGCTGCTCAGCGCGGGCTTTATTCGCGAGTTCCCGGAGCGCATTCTGAATATTCACCCATCGCTGTTGCCGGCGTTCCCGGGATTGGACGCGCAGCATCAGGCGCTGGCGCACGGCGTGAAAATCACCGGCTGCACGGTGCATTTCGTGGACGAGGATCTGGATGCGGGGCCGATCGTGATTCAGGCGGCGGTGCCGGTGCGGGACGACGACACGGAAGAGACGCTATCGGAGCGGATCCTGAAGCAGGAGCACCGCATCTATTCGGAGGCGATCGGCATCGTGATCGCGGGCAAATACCGGATCGATGGGCGGCGCGTCATCTTTACCTAACGCACTCAGGGAAGGGCATTGCGGCGCTGCTCGCGCAGGACCAGGAAGTGGGAGAGCTTGATGGGCGGCCCGGGGCCGGTTTCCATCTGGTGTTCCACGGCTCTCTGATACTGGCGAAGGATTTCCAGGCGGCGGCGCGGCGGCAGCTGGCAGGTATCGAAATCCAGCAGGAGGTCGATTTCCCAGTCTGCAAAACAATTGCGATTCGTCTCTCCGCGCAGGAGTTCACCGATCAGGCGTCTGAAGCGATTGAGCTGGAGCTCGCGGTGCTCGTAGTCATCTGCCGAGGTCACATTGAGTTAATCGGCGGAATGGGGACGGAGCATTAGGCCTTTGCTTACCCGGCAAACAGATATCAGGGCATGAGGTTCGGCAACTCTAGTATCATGGGCTTGTAATGTCCCAGCGGGAATCAGCGGTGGCCCCGCCAGTTGGGTTTTCGCCCGATATCCTCCGTAAGCTCTCGGAACTGGAGATGGCCGTCGGCGCGGCGATTCACGGCAAGCCCGAAGTGGTGCGTTTGTCGCTCGTCTGCCTGCTGGCGCGCGGCCATCTGCTGATCGAGGACGTGCCCGGCGTCGGCAAGACGACGCTCGCCCAGGCGCTTGCCCGCTCCGTATCCTGCCGCTTCCACCGCCTGCAGTTCACCAGCGACATGCTGCCCAGCGATGTCCTGGGCGTGACCATCTACAACGCCCACGCCGAGGCCTTCGAATTCAAGCCCGGACCCATCTTCAGCAACTTCCTGCTGGCGGATGAAATCAACCGCACCACACCCAAGACCCAGTCCGCCCTGCTCGAAGCCATGAACGAAAGTCAGGTGACGATCGACGGGCACTCGCATTTTCTGCCGCGGCCCTTCATGGTGATCGCCACGCAGAATCCCGTGGAGCACCACGGCACTTACCCGCTTCCCGAATCGCAGCTCGACCGCTTTCTGATGCGCCTGCGCATCGGCTATCCCGACACCGCCAGTGAACGCCTGATTCTGCGCAATACTCCCCGCGAAGCGGCGTCGCAGGTCACTTCGGGCCTGGTCGCCGACGATGTCCTGCGGCTCCAGGACGCCATCCACCGCGTGACGGTCGACGAGACGCTGATCGATTACATGCTCGCCATTGTCGAACGCACGCGCTCTCATGAATCCCTTACTCTGGGCGTCAGTCCGCGCGGCAGCCAGGCGCTCTACCGCGCGGTGCAAGCCGTGGCTCTGATCGAAGGCCGCGACTACGCCATCCCCGACGACGTGAAGCGTCTGGCCGTTCCCGTGTTCGCCCACCGCGTGGTCATCAATACCCGCACCACCCTGGTGCAGCGCCGCGCCGACATGGGCGAGCGCATCATCGAAGAGATTCTCAGCCAGGTGGAAGTACCCCTGTAGAAATCGTTCCTCCCTATGAAAACCGCGATCATCGGCCTGCCCATGACAGGCAAGACGTCCCTCTTCACCATCCTCACCGGGGTGCATCAGGAGACCCGCATCGGTTCCACCTCCGCGCGCACCGGAATTGCCCGCGTCCCCGACGCCCGCGTGGAAGCTCTGGGCAAGTTGTTCGAGCCGCCCAAGGTCACGCACGCCACGGTGGAATACGTGGACATGCCCTCCATCTCCAAGGAGACGCTGCGCGACGCCGGCAGTATTGCCAGCTTGCGCAATGTCGACGCCTTCGCGCACGTGCTGCGCCTCTTCGCCAGCGACACCATTCCGCATGAGAAGGGCTCGGTGGACCCCATTCGCGATATGGAAGATCTGGAGACCGAGCTTATCCTCAATGACTTCGCGGTGCTCGAAAAGCGCCTGGAGCGCCTCGACAAGGACCGCAAGAAGATCAAGAACCCCGAACTCGATCGTGAATACGACCTGCTGGTCAAGTGCAAGGCGATGATCGAGGACAACAAGCCGTTGCGCGAACTGGTGCTCGATGCCGAGGATGAGAAGCGCATCCGCGGCTTCCAGTTTCTCTCCCAGAAGCCCATGTTGTATGTGCTCAACATCGGCGAGGAGGAGGCCGGCCGCCTGCACGAACGCGAAGAGGAGTACCGCAATGGCCCGCTTGCCGGCCGGGCGCGCACAGCCGTCACCGCCGTCTGCGGCAAAATCGAGGCGGAGCTCGCCGAACTCCCCCGCGGCGAGCAGCTCGAGTATCTGGCCAGCTACGGCTTGAGTGAGTCCGGGCTCGAGCGCCTCATCTCCGCCACCTATGCTCTATTAGGTCTGATGAGCTTCCTCACGGCGGGAGAAGACGAGTGCCGCGCGTGGACCATCCCCATGCACAGCACGGCGGTCAAAGCCGCCGGCGCCATACACTCCGATTTCGAAAAGAAGTTCATTCGGGCCGAAGTGGTGAACTGGAAAACGCTGATCGATCTCGGCGGCTACCCCGGCGCCCGCGACAAAGGCCAACTTCGTTTGGAAGGCAAGGAATACATCGTCAAGGACGGCGATGTGCTGGTGATCCGCCACAGTTAGTTTAGGAAGCTGTGAAGAAACTGGCTGGCAGGCGGAAGCGCCTGCCCTACCAGAGCGCAAGCCCTGGCACACCAAGGTGGGACAGACGGTTTCGTCTGTCAACCCGGATATCCGCCAGCCCGCGCTGCCACCAGCCCCACCACGGCCAGTATGGCGCAGAGCAGGGGGAACCAGTCTCCGAACCGGGTATACACCGTCTGCGCCTGGACGTAGCTGAACCCCGCAAGCGACGTCGCCTCGGTGTATTTGGGCAGCGTACCGCGCAGCCGCCCGGCCGAATCGATGGCCGCCGTGATGCCGTCGTTGGTGGCGCGCAGAATCCACCGGCGATTTTCCGCCGCGCGCATACGCACCATGCTCAGATGCTGTTCGCGCGCCGCGCTCCTGCCGAACCATCCGTCGTTGGAGATATTGAACAGGACTTGCGCCCCGCCGGCGGCGAACTTGCGCACAAACCCGGGGAAGACGCTCTCGTAGCAGATGAAGGTACCGATCTTGTGAGCCCCCACGGGCGAAACCACCACGCGGTTCCCCGCGGCGAAGTCGCCGATCTCCGTCGAAATCTTGTTGGCAAATCCGAACGGCCAGGGCACGAACTCGCCGAACGGCACCAGGTTCACCTTGTCGTACCGGCTCACCGGCTCACCTTCGGGCGAGATCAACGCCGCAGAATTCAGCGGCGCCCCTTCCGGCGTGCGGGCCACGATGCCGAGCAGCACATATGCCCGCGCGGCGCGCGCCAGGTTGTCCACATAACCGCGCAACACCGGATCTTCGAAGTAGTAGAGCGGCGCCGGCACTTCAGGCCAAACGACGATCGAGGGCGTCTGCCCGGGCTCGGAGAGCGCCCCGCGCAGCGAGAGCATGACCTGCCGCCGCTTCATGGCCTCGATACTCGCCGCGGTCCACGGTTCGGTCTCCGAGATCCTGGGTTGCACGAGTAGCGCCGTCTCGCGCCCGCGCTCCGCCGGCGGCAGTTGCGGCAGGAGCGTCAGAAGCAGCACCGGCGCCAGCCAGAGCAGTTCCGCCCGCGGGCGCCGCATCGCGGCCAGCGCCAGCGCCGCCGCCATCAGGGCGAACACGAACGAAATCCCGTACACGCCGGTGAAGGGTGCGAGGCGCATCGGAATCCCCATCCCGATACCCGCATTCCCCAGCGCCAGCCACGCGAAGCCCAGCGGTCCATGGGTCACTTCCACCGCCACCCAGAGCGCCGCCACCGACGGCGCGGCCCACCACCGCCGCATCAGCACGCCGGCCAGCGCGCCGAAGACACCCATGTGGAGCGCCTTCGTCACCGCGAACAACAGGAACACCGCCCAGCCCGCCGCCTCCCCCAGACCGCCGTGAAACGAGAGTACGAACTGAATCCAGTAGCAGACGCCGAACCAGTACAGCACGCCGGAAACCCAGCCCAGAAGGAAGCGGCGCAGCCAGCGCGGTTCGCGGGCCATCGCCACCAGCAGAGGGGCCAGCGCCACCGGCGCGAGCCAGACCAGGGAGAATCCGGGAAACGTAAGAATGAGGAGCGCCGCCGAAGCCAGCGCCAGCAGCCAGTTCAGCACGGCTCCCGCTGTGCTTCCTGGCTAACCAGGTCGGCCATATAGGAACTGCGCACCAGCGGTCCGCTGAACACCGCCTTGAAGCCAAGGGCCAAACCATAGTCGCGATACTCTTCGAACTGCCGGGGTTCCACGAACTCCGCCACCGGCAGGTTGCGCCGCGTGGGTTGCAGATACTGCCCGATGGTCGCCACGTCCGTGCCCGCCGCGCGCAGGTCGCGCAACAGCGTGCGCACTTCGTCCGGCGTCTCGCCCAGCCCCACCATAAATCCCGATTTGGTCAGCACCGCGGGGGCGTGCCCCCGCGCGAAAGCCAGCACGTCCAGCGACTGCCGGTAGTCCGCCTGCGGACGCACTCGCGAATAGAGCCTCGGCGCCGTCTCCATGTTGTGATTGAATACGTGCGGGGCTGCGTCCAGTACGCGGGCCACGGCATCGAGGCGCCCGCAAAAATCGGGCGTGAGCACTTCCACGCGCGCCTCCGGCAAGGCCCGCCGCACCTCCCGCACCGTTTCCGCGAAGTGATGCGACCCGCCATCCGCCAGGTCGTCGCGATTGACGCTGGTGATCACCACGTAGCGCAATTTCATCTCGCGAGCCATGCGCGCCACGTTGGCCGGCTCGGTGGCGTCCAACCGCACGTCGTGCTTCCTGGGATTGAGCTTTTGCACGCTGCAAAATCCACAGCCGCGCGTGCAGCGCTCGCCAAGGATCATGAAGGTGGCCGCGCCGCGGTGGAAGCACTCGTGGATATTCGGGCAGCGCGCCTCTTCGCACACCGTGTGCAACTTCAGTTCACGCAAGCCGCGCTTCAGGTGATTGAGCGACTCGAAATGAGTCTTGCCGCGCCGAGCCCACTCGGGCAGACGCTGCCGGGCGGGCGCGGGCGGCGCGCCGCCGCCAATCTGCACCAGCGAATCAATCACGCTTGTACCGCACCGGCTGGAATCCGGCAGTTTCCAGCGCCGTTTTGGCCCGGCCTAAAGAGGGTGAGTCGTTGAACGGCCCCACCAGTACGCGCGTGAGATTGTTCGTCCCGGGGGTGAGCGCCACTTGAAATCCTTTATCCTTGAGAGCCTGACGGATGGCCTCGGCCACCTCCGGTTTGACGGCGAGCACCTGCCAGAACGATCCCGGCGGCAATTCGGACGACGCCACGATACCCGTGGTTGCCGGCGCCGTGGCGGGCTTTTCAACGGCAGCGGGCGGCGACCCTTGCGCCGGCTGGGTAGTGGGCTTGGTCGTAGGCTGAGGCTGAGACGCCGTGTCGGGTGACGGCTGCTGTCCCGCGGACGCATCCGGGACGGGTGGCGTGGACGATTGGGGAACCGGCGCCACCGGGGATGCAGGTTGTGGGCGCGGATCCGCCCCAGTGTTGACCGCCGAATTCGCCGGTGCGCCTTCCGCCGCCAGTTTGGCCGGCCGCTGCGTATTCTGTCCCACCACATAGCCCATGGCGAACGCCACGGCGAACAGCAGCACCACAATAAAAAAACCGCTGAGCAGTTGTTTGTTGCCTACTACCAGTTCGAACTCGCCGGTCTCGTTATTTCTCATGTTTTAGGCGTTTCCGTATTGGGCGCTCCGCCATTTCCCACCCGCTCCAGCGCTCGCCCCAAAGAAGTTAGTATATCGAGTGGAAGCGGGAAAACGATGGTCGTATTCTTCTCCGCGCCAATCTCGACCAGCGTCTGCAGGTAGCGTAGCTGAAGCGCGGCGGGCTGCTTCTGAATCACTTCCGCCGCCATGGCCAGCTTCTCTGCCGCCGTGTACTCGCCCTCGGCGTGTATGATCTTGGCGCGGCGCTCGCGCTCCGCCTCCGCCTGCCGTGCGAGCACGCGAATCATCTGCTCCGACAGGTCCACTTGTTTGACCTCCACCATGGTCACTTTCACGCCCCATGTCGAAGTGTGCTGGTCCAGAATCGATTGCAGCCTCACGTTCAGCTTCTCGCGCTGCCCCAACAACCCATCCAGGTCCACTTCTCCCAGCACGGAGCGCAAGGTGGTCTGCGCCAGTTGCGACGTCGCGTATTGAAAGTTCGTCACCTCCACCACCGCCAGGCGCGGATCGATCACCCTGAAATAGATCACCGCGTTCACCTTCACCGTGACGTTGNNCGCAGAATCTTGATCGAGTTCAGCAGCCAGATTGCAACGATGATCACGAAGACCAACAACACCGGACTCAGGTCGCTCATGTTCTTCTCCTTTATCCCGCGGGTTCTACCGTCAGTTTCAAGCGGTCGATGGCCGTTACCCTTACGCGTGCCCCCGCCGCCACCGGGCGCACGGCTACCGCGTCCCAATATTCGCCGTGGACGAATACCTTGCCCTCGGGCGCCAGTTCGGTAAACGCTTCGCCGATCTGTCCGATCATGCCCTCGG
>PLDO01000117.1 GCA_003136215.1 Bryobacterales bacterium | reverse complement strand
AGCAGATCCTGCTGCCCATCTGCCTGGAGCGCTTCACGGCTGACGAGTGGGCAGAGATCTGGGCGTCCTCACCGCGTTACGGCTGGTGCCTGGTAGCGCCGCTCGAAGGCTACAAGCCCGTGGACCTACAGCCGGATCGAACTGCGACGGCCGACGGCGTGTCCCTTCCGACCGGGACGCTCGCATTGGAACAGCTCATCGCCATCTTCTCCACACTGCCGGTGGATCTCACGTTCGTTGACGCCAACGACCGCGTCGCGTTCTTTTCGGAAGGCCCTAATCGCGTCTTCGCCCGCAGCCGCGCCATCATCGGACGCATGGTACAGAACTGTCATCCTCCGCGCAGCGTGGACGTGGTCGAGCGGATTCTCAGCGACTTTCGCGCGCGGCGGCAAAATGTGGCTGAATTCTGGATTCAGTTTGTCGGCCGTTTCGTTCACATCCGCTATTTTGCGGTGAGGATCGAGGATGGGCGCTACTTGGGGACGCTCGAAGTCACGCAGGATGTCGGGCCCATCCGCGCCCTGGAGGGCGAGCGCCGGCTGTTGGAGTACACCGAAACGGTGCCGGCGGGTGTCCAGTGAGCTTGCCGATCGGTCCTGAAACCACGGTTGGCGCGATGCTTGAGGCCTATCCGGAACTCGAAAGCGTACTTGTGGAAATGGCGCCCGCGTTCGCAAAGCTGCGCAATCCGGTGGTTCGCCGGACCGTGGCCAAGGTTGCAACCCTCGAGCAGGCAGCCAAGATCGGTGGGGTTAGCCTCCAGACGATGATTCTGCGGCTTCGTAGTGTGACGGGGCAGAGTGCGCCGGACTTGCCTGTCCTGCGGGCGCGACAGGATCCGGTTGGTGACGATGCATCCTGGCTGATGGCCGGCCGCGTAGTGGAAGAAATCGACGCGGACGCCATGCTGGAACGTGGAGTTCATCCGATCGGGAAGATTCGCGCGACTGTGGGAGTACTTGGTCCCGGCGAGGTGATGGTGCTGCGCAGTTCATTCCGCCCCCAACCGCTGATCGAGACGTTACGGCGCGCTGGGGCGCCGGTTCACAGTTCGATGCAGGGAGAAACGCACATTACCTGGTTCGGAAGGCAGAGGAAATAGGCGATCGCTCTATTCGCCTCTCGACCCATTCCAGCCCGTCCGAGATAAGATTGAAAGGCGTGATCTCGGAACCAGCAGCGATTCTCACCCCGGCCGTTCTGTTTCTGGCCACTATCATTCGCTCTGCTTTCGGATTTGGTGAGGCGTTGGTGGCCGTGCCGCTGCTCGCGCTTCTGATGCCTGTTGAAGTGGCGGCGCCGGTTGCTGTCCTCGTCTCTGTCACGGTTGCCTTCATTGTGTTGTTACAGGACTGGAGGAAGGTTCACGTCCGCAGTGCCGTCGGGTTGGTATTTTCAACGATGTTGGGCATTCCCCTGGGCCTGATGCTTCTGAGGGCCGTAGCCGGACCTGTCGTCAAAGGCATTTTGGCGGCTGTGATTATCGCCTTCTCCGCACAGTCATTGCTGAGCGGCGTACACCGCGAGCTGAAGAGCGACAAGTTTGCCTGGCTTTTTGGATTCAGCGCGGGAGTGCTCGGCGGAGCCTACGGTATGAATGGTCCTCCCCTGGTAATATACGGTTCGCTTCGAGGATGGTCTCCGCAGCATTTTCGGGCAACTCTGCAAGGATATTTTCTTCCAGCGAGCCTCGCGGGCCTCTGGGGCTACCGGCTTGCCGGCCTTTGGACTCCCGCAGTGAATCGATACTACTTGCTGTCATTGCCCTTGGTCATATTGGCAACGTTCTTAGGCCAGGCAATCAACTGTCGCCTGGACGCTCAGCGCTTTGCGCGTTATGTCCACGGTGGCCTCATTCTGGTTGGGATCGTTTTGTTGTTACAGGCCGCGACTGGTCATGCCGGGCATTAGCATTAGCGAGAGACTGCTGCCGGTGCATGCGCTGCCACACCAGGTGCGATTCGCGGGGAGACGCCTCGAGCCTACGTGGCTTGCCCTCCGGCCATGGTGGGTGGGATCCAGTAGATGCTCGACTCCGCCGGGGTGAATGCGGATGACATCTGGCCCGAGGAATTTGCCGGTTACTGATCGCACATCGTGACCGGGTTGCCGATTTGCGGCGCGCCGGATTGGCAGTGCTGCCTCGCCAAGAGCAGTTTCACCGCAGCGAGCGCCGGTGGGCCATTTCACTTCCGATCGCCTGACGGTCGGAGGCGGATAAGGCCAGCGCGGCGGCGGGGAAGACCTCATTGTCTTCGGTCGCGATGTGATGGCGATAAAGGTCCCGCAATTGGAGCACCAGCGTCAGGAGTCGCGCCGCCCGATCCGCCGGCAGCATGCCATCTTTCAGCCACAGACGGCCCAGACTGTCTACTTCTCCATGGCTCCTGTCGGCGCAAACGTGCTCCTCTTCCAGCGACTCGATACGAACCATCAGCGCTCGCACCTCAGCGCTCTCGATCTGGCGCAGGCGGGGGAACAGGCTTTCCTCCTCATCGGCGGTATGCTTCGGCGCCGCTTCGCGGAAGTAGCGAAGAGCCGTTTCCAGGGCGCCACGCTGCTCTTCGTTCAGCGCCGCGCCCTTCGCCTGTTCGGCAACGCGCACCAGCACGTTGAGGAACATTTCGATGCGGCGGTGGCAATCGCCCAGCATCCCGATAGGGTCCGTGAAATCGCTCTCTCGTTTCGCTCCGATGACGATGGGCATGAATTCAACTCCTTCCTGATCGCGTCTCTGACGGCTGGCCAGGATGCGGGTAGGCGTCGCGCTCCTGGTCATCGAGACGCCGGGCATCATACGAAAGGTAGGGAACATCAGATCGCGCTGCGCGGCGAGAGTCCAAATCACAGAGCGGAAAGTCCGCTTGCCACGCCGGGAAACGGCACTCCTAAACCTGAGCTTCCCGCCTCCCAACCCACCAAAGCGCCTGCCATTGTACGGCACTGATCTTCCTGCCATGAGACGGCACTGGCGCTAGAGAAGACAGATACGCGGCTCAAGATTCGGGCCAATGTTCTGAGCGCGCGGATATCCCCACCCACACGCCAAGCTGTTGGCGGAGAATAGGAACCCACGCGAGGCTGTCCTTTCAGCAAATTGAATTCCGGGCCCCACGTACGGCATGAGGAGGAGGTCTTCGTCTCGTCGGCAAACGCCCCGGAAGCGGGCTCGGAACATCGAGGGGGCCCCACGTTCGATGCTCCAGCGTTGACGGGGCGCTCTGGAGTCTGTAGCCGTTCCCTCTGAACAAAGGTGCAAACGCTCGAGGAATGACGCATCATGGTACTGTTCCCATGAATGCGCTGCACTCACCGCTTTTCCAGCTCGAAGGCCGTCTCGGCGTCAAGTGGCAACACCTTCGAGCAGCAAAAGAGCGCTCCATCGGAAAGCGCTCCGAGTTGCTCAAGGCCATTCGCCGGATCGACTCGGACGATGTGAGCGTCGTTGTGTTTGGATCGCTTGCTCGCGATGAGTTCACGGAGCAGAGCGATATCGATTGGACGCTGCTTGTAGACGGCGGCGTCGATCCGCAGCACCTAAGTCTGGCAGCACGGATTGAAGCGGTAATCGCCAAGCTGGCGGACAAGCGATGCCTACGACAGGGTTTTGAAGGCCATCTTGAGCCGGTACCTCCTGGAGGACCGTGGTTTCGTCTCGGGTTCTGGCCCCCAACACGTGCCGAGGTTCCTTTTCAACGACTTCGCGCGCTACTGGTGGACGATGGCAGTCGATTTTGCATACAAACAGCGGACGAGATTCGGTCAAGGAGCGGCAATCCGTAACTTGAAGCTGCGCATGTCTCGAAAACTGATATACATTTCGGGGATGTTGACCTGTTTCGGCTGCGCGCTGTACAAGAAGGATGATTTCGGCGAATGCCCAAATTCTCGGCGCACTGCCGAGTGCGTCGAATGCCTACGGCAGAAACTGAATGCTACGCCACTGGAAATTGTGGCCGATACATTCTTGCGATTCCCGCACCTGAACGCGACCGCACTGAAGCTGATCAGCTCTTACGATGCGTTTCTTGGGATACTTGCGACGCCGGAGGCCAGGGCGCGGCTCGACAAAATACAAGAAGTAGATTACGCCGCCGATCCCGTATATCAGGAGGCCCGGGCCCTCAGTCATGAATTTCGTGCGGCCTTATTGGAACTCTTCTTCGACGAGGTATCCGGGTTATCCGAACTGACTAAAATGTATGGAGTCTTTTGATGAGAATGATTGGGTTTTCCACTGGCGCGCTGGCATATGCGGACTACAGGCTCGGCGTGGCCATGCTGCAGGGCAAGGCCGTCGATGCAATCGAGCTGTCGGCATTGCGCCAGCCGGAATTGGCACCGCTATGTGAAGGCGTGGACGCACTCGATCTGACGCAGTTCGCCTATGTAGCAGTTCATGCCCCCAGCAGCGTCCGACGCGACGATGAGCCGCAAGTCGTCGAAGCACTCGCCGGGTTGGCCGAGCGTGGCTGGAACATCGTTCATCACCCGGATGCCATACACGATTTCTCTTTGTGGGCACGGTTGGGCGAAAGGCTCTTGATCGAGAATATGGACAAGCGGAAGCCGATCGGCCGTACCGCCGCCGAGCTAGCCGACGCTTTTCAACGCCTGCCGCATGCCTCATTCTGTTTTGACATAGGGCACGCACGCCAAGTTGACCCGACGATGACAGTGGCTTATTTCTTACTGAAGGAGTTTGGAAGCAAGCTCAAGCAACTGCACGTCAGCGAAGTGAATTCGAGGAGCACCCACGATCGATTGTCATACGCGTCGGTTCTAGCATTCAGGGAAGTGGCCGACATGGTTCCGGAGGAAGTGCCGCTGATCCTCGAGACCCCAGTGCCCGAGAACAGAATCATCGACGAGATCCGGATTGCGGCGGCGGCCATGAATGCTGCCGGACAGGAACTCGCAACGGCCGGAGACTGACCCGCCCGATTCTTCTGGACGCGGGGTCAGCCGAGAAATGCCCGAGACGCTGTGTCGATTGGGCGGTAACCTCGATAGTCGCGCAAATTCGTTCAAACGCGCAGCTTTCGTTCAGCGCGACCCAGAGCGGATTCCAGCCGGGGGCGGCTCGCCGATCAGATCGCGCAACTGCTGGAGCGCTACCCCCTGACGGCGGTGCGCCTGCATGAAGAGTTGCGCAGGTTGGGTTTTCGGGGCCGCTACACCATCGTCCGCGAACGGCTGCGCGCCCTCCGCCCGCATGCGCCCAAGCCGCCCGTTGTGTGTAGCCAAATTGGCATCGGTACCTGAAATCAGAAACTTTCGGGCGGACCCTGCAGTTCGTCACGGGGGCGCTACCCCTAAGATTCCGAGACTGACTTCGCGGTTGTGATTCTGTTTGCCCGGTGGAGATCGCAGCTGAGTCTCACTCGTCGAATGTGCACCGGGTACCGGCTCCGCGGGCGCTGGGCTTGGACGCAGGTCCTGATAGAGGGCGCATTGGGCAGCCTCTGTGGAGCATATCTTGCCGCGCAAACCGCTAAACTCAAGGTGGATGACAAAACAGCAATTGATTGAGAAGGTCGCCGCCAAGACTGAATTGAAGAAGTCCGAGGTTGAAGTCGCGGTGGAATCCGTTTTGGCGCTGATCGCGGAGGCGCTCCAAGCAAGTGAACGGGTAGACCTACGCGGGTTTGGCAGCTTCGTGGTGAAAGAACGGAAAGAGCGCCAGGGACGCAACCCTCGAACCGGGGAAACCATCACCATCGCCGCAAAACGGGATGCAGGCTTCAAGCCCAGCAAGGAACTAACCGAAAAGCTGGCGCAGGTCGCAGTGGCTCCGACGCCGGAAAAAGCCGAATGATATCGCCGGGAGATTCAGGGCTTGGTGGGGTGCTGTGTGGCTGAGGTAAGACTCCAGGACGGCGAGACGGTTGAGAACGCGCTCCGCCGTTTCAAGAGACAAGTCATCCAGGAGAACATCATAGGCGAAGTCAAACGCCACTCCTTTTACCTTAAGCCTGGCCAGAAACTCCGCGTTAAGCAGGCGTTGGCCCGCAAGCGCAACCGGAAGAAGGCTCGCAGGGAACCTGAGTAGAGCAAGGCAACGAGCGCCAGGCCCCCCGGCCCCCCAGCACAGCAATGTTCCCAGGGAGTCGCTATCGGAACGCGACCGGCCTGGACTGCATCGTTCTCACTGCGCTGAGGTGGGAGCGTGCGCAGAACTCGTAGCGCCTTAGCCGGACAGTTTTGGCACAGTTTTGACACAGTGCTTCTCGCAAGCTGTAGATTCGATTGACTTGAGGAGCTAGCTCCTGCTACTTGAAAAGCAGGTGCGTGAATTGAAGGCGTGCATGCTTTTGATTCTATTGGNNGACCCCCTGCGCCCAAGGCAGGTGCGCTACCAGGCTGCGCTACGCCCCGACATTTGCTGCTCTTTTGATTTTAAACCACTTCTGGAGTTTACGGTACGGTCAGTCTTGTCTCATACAAAATAAGCCAGGAACAGATTCAGGCGTTTTTGGAAGGCAGTGGAGAGGTCGGATTCCAGGGGCAGAATCGGGAGGAGGTATACGGTTGGGTGAACCAGACGCTGCGGCAGCAACGGTATGAAGAGCTGAAAGGGAGCGAGCGGGGATTGGTGCGGCGCTACGTGGAAAATATAATTGCGCGTCCCTCATTCTTCCCGCAATGCCACGACCGGGTCCACGCGCGACGCCTTGCGCGCGGGCAACAGCGAGGCTGCCATCGCCACGGCCACCAGAACCAGCGCGGCGGCGGCGAACGTGACGCCATCGAGCGGGGTGACGCCGTACAACATGGCGGCGAGGTAACGCGTCAGCCCCCAGGCCCCGGCGACACCGGCCGCCACGGCGGCAGCGGCGAGCGCCAGCGACTCCCGCAGGATCTGCCCGCGCACCTGTTCGGGTCGCGCGCCGATGGCCATACGGATGCCGATCTCGCGCGTGCGGCGGGTCACCAGGTAGGCCATCACGCCGTAGACGCCGAGCGCCGCCAGGATCACGGCCATGGCGGCGAAGGTTCCGATGAGGACCAACTGGAAGCGCTGCGGCGCCAGGGTATCGGCCACGCGCTGTTCCATGGACTTCACATCGAACACCGGCTGGGTGCGATCCACGGCGTAGAGTTGGCCCTCCACGGCGCGCTGCACGGCGAGCGGGTCGCCGGTGGTGCGCACGGACAGGCGCATCATGGAGAGAAAGCGGTCTTCGCTCTGGCCGATGACGCGATACAAATGCGGTTCCGGCCCGGCGCCCAACTCGTTGCCGCGAGTGTCGCCCACGACGCCGACGATGGTCCAATGAGTGGCGTCATTGCGCCCAAATACGATGCGTTGGCCGACTGGGTCCTCGCCTGGGAGAATCTTGCGCGCGAAGGCCTCGTTGATCACCACGTTGTCCGGCTCTTGCTCGGCGATTTGGATGAGGCGCCCGCTGCGCAGCGGAATCTCCATGGTGCGGAAGAAGTCCAGGCTGGCGAGCGTGAGATTGGCGTGCGGCCGTTCCGCCATGGGCAGCGGCGCGCGGCCGGCCACCTGGAAAGAGTCGAATTGAAATGGGCGATCGCCGGTGAGCGGGAGATCTGTGGAAACTGCCGCAGATCGCACCACCGGTAACTGCCGCACCCGTTCCAGCGCCTCCGCGTAGTAGCGCTGCTGGGCCCTTCCGGTGCCATATTGAGGTCCAGTCAGATTGACGCGCAGCGTCAACAGATGGGCGGCGGGGAAGCCGAGTTCGGTGTGCGCCAGATTGAGGAAGCTCCTGGCCAGCAGGCCCGAAGCGATGAGCAACACCAGGGACACGCCAAGTTCGACGACCACCAGCAGGCGCCGCAAACGCGCCGACCGGCGGCTGCCGCCCTGGCCGGCGCCGGCGGATTTCAGGGCCTCCTGAATGCTGACGCCAGAGATTCCCAGCGCCGGCGCGATTCCGAACACCAGCCCGGTAAACAGGGTCAGCGCCAAAGTGAAGGCAAGAGTTCGCAGGTCCATCGCGACGGGCGGATAGCGCACCAGCACGAACGGCTTCCAGGCATTCAACAAGGCCACGGCAAACCACGCCAGGGCGATACCGGCGAGGCCGCCGGGGACGGCCAGCAGCAGGCACTCCTGGAACATCTGCCGCAGCACGCGCGCCTTGCCGGAACCGAGCGCCATGCGGACCGCCATTTCGCGTTCGCGCGCCGCCGCGCGCGCCAATAGAAGATTCGCCAGGTTGGCGCAGCCGATGAGCAGCACCAGCAGCACCGCGCCGCTCAACACCAGCAGCGCCGGGCGCAGGTCGCCCGTGATACGCCTTTGCAGGGGAGTGGCCAGAATCCGCATGCCGTCGAGGAATCCGGCCGTCTCGAAATCCTTGGGGTACTCGGCCCGAATGCCGGCGGTCACCTGCGGCAACTGCGTCAGGAACTGCTCTTCGGTGAGTCCGGGCCGCAGCCTGGCCAGCATGTTGACGAGCCGCATCGGCCGCATGGCGGAGCGCGGACGCTGCCCCGATTCGTCCATCGGCAGCGGACGCCAGATCTGCGTACCTTTAGGGTAATCGAAGCCCTGCGGCATCACGCCGACGATGGTGTACGCCGCGCCGTCCAACGTCAGCGTCTCGCCCACCGCGTGGGGATCGGCTCCCAGGCGGCCGCGCCAGAAGGGGTAACTCACCACGACTACCTGGGGGGCGCCGCGTCCCTCCTCGCCCGGCGCCAGATAGCGCCCCATCATGGGTCCGGCGCCCAGCACGGAAAAAAAGGAAGGCGTCACCTGGGCGGCGTCCAGTTGTTCGGGCTTCTCGCGGCCGCTCCAGTTGAGCGTGAGCGGGTCGAACGCGCCGACCTCGGCGAACAGGCGGTGCGCCTCGCGCAGGCTGTAGTAATCGGCGCCGAGAGAGATCTCCGCCTGCGATTTGCCCATACGCTCGGAGACCCAGTAGATGCGATCGGAATCCGGGAACGGCAGGGGACGAAGCAGAATCGAGTTGACGAGGCTGAATACGGTTGTGTTGGCCCCGATACACAAGGCCAGGGTAAGGGTGGCCGTCGACCAAAGAACCGGATCGCGGCGCAGGCCGCGAGCCGCGTGGCGCAAGCGTTGCATCATCTATCCCCTCCCGGTGACCGCGCCCGCGGAAGCCTACTTCTTCTCGCGCATGGAGTATTTGTTCAGCACGGTTATCAACTTGGACGCCGCGGCCGGCATTTTTGCTCCGCTCCCCAGAATCTCTTTGCTGGTCCAGGGCTGGCCGTAGAGAATCTGGTTCTCGTCCAGATCGTTGCGCAGGGTAGCGCCATCCAGGGACACGCCGGCGAACAAGCCCTTGGAACGCGACCAGGAGAGGATTTCCGCGGTCATAAAGGCGTCGGTCTGGGCGGTGGCGCTGCGCCCCACCGGACCAGCGGCCGCGGTGGCATCGCCGCCGACCGTGAACTTGCTGGAACTGAGTTTTTTCATGCCGCGCTCATTCATGACGAGCATCACGACATCGGTGGAGGAGACGCCGATCTGCAACCCGAAGCCGCCGCCTTCGATGCGCATGGCGGCGGGCGGTCCCCATCCCTCGCCGCCGGCAGCGCGGCAGACCGCGAACCCGCGACCGTATTTTGCGCCGACGCCGAAGGCCGCTTTCTTAAGCCCGGGGACCAGGATGATGCAGTGCGCCTTTTCGAGAAGGTCCTGCGGAATCGAGCGGTCGGGTGTGCCCATGATTTCGGAGAAGAGGCTCGCGGAATCGTCGAGGCGCTCCGCTGTTTTTGTCTTTGCGTCGGCCGCCAGGAGCGGGGCGCAAGCGAGTGTGAAGGCAAGTATCGAGGAAACCCAGCGCATAGATATTAGGTTAATACAAGCCGTGCGGGCTGCGCTGGGAGAGACAGGCCGGGAGGCCTGTCCTGGGCGAGCTTCGCTCGCCTGGCAAGCTGAAGCATGCCCCAGCCATGCAGGCGGACGGCACGACTTGGTGGCGCAGGCGGTTCCGCCTGCGAGAAACATGCCACGCCAGATTCGCGGCGCGAATGGCCAATCTCCAGAAGGCCCGTCCTACTTTCAATACCCCTGTTCGCCGAGCTTGTCCACGGTC
>PLDO01000124.1 GCA_003136215.1 Bryobacterales bacterium | reverse complement strand
CTGCCCCACCTTTGCAGAAGCTGCCCCACTTGGCTGAAGCCTGCCCCACCTTGGCTGAAGCCTGCCTCACCACACACATATGCATTGGTGGGGCAGGCGGTTTCGCCTGCCAAGCCTAGACCAGCGCCAGGGGGCGCAGCGGAGCGCCGGTGGCTCCCCGGATCTTCATGGGCACGCCGACGAACAGGAACTCCGTCACGCCATCCGCCGCCAGTTCCTCCAGGTTCAAACACTCGATGATGTGGATGCCGCTCTCCACCAGCAGGTGCACGTGCACGGGCATCGACGCCACCGGCGATACCTCGAACGCCACCGTGTCGCTGCCCGCCGCGAAGATTCCGCGCGCGCTGAGCCACTGAGCCGCCGCCAGGCCTGGACCGGGCAGCCGCGTCTCGTTAACGAACCGGCGCGCATCCTCGAAGTAGCGCGCCCACCCGGTGCGCAGCAGCACGACGTCACCGGGCTGGATCTCCGTCTTCCGCGCCGCTTCCAGCTGCTCCGGGGTGATTTCGCAATCCTCCGCCAAAGGTCCCGCGCCGGCCACATCCAGCAAAACGCCGCGCCGCAGAATGGGCGCCACGGTATCCACCGAAAACTTTTCCAGGCCGCCCGACCACGATTGCAGATCTTCCACCGCGTGGCCGCCGTGCAGCATGCCGCCGCAGGAGAAATGACACAGCGCGTCGATATGCGTTCCCACGTGACTGCCCAGCGCCATGGCGTCGGCCGCCGAACTGTTGCCCGCCGGACCCACCATGTCCCCGTGCCGCTTGGTGAGGCCGAAGAGAAACGGAGGATGCGCCGGCCAGTGCGGCATTCCCGTGAAATACGGCTGCCCCAGATCGTAGACCCGCGCGGAAGAGAGTTGATCCCAAAGTGCCGGCATCAGAATGTGTAGTGTACTCCGAATTGCACCACGCGAGGCTGATAGAACATGGAACCGATCACCCCGAAGGTGGTGGAGTTGATGAGCTGATCGCCGCTCCAGAAGGTGGCGTGGTTGAGTGCGTTAATGGCATCCATCGCCAGCTCCACCTTTTTCGCCTCGGTAATCGGGATGGCCTTCTTCAGCCGCATGTCGGTGGTGAAGGTCCAGGGCCCGTCGAACAACCGGCGCTGCAGGACGCCCAGAGTGCCGGCGCCGGGGTTGAAGAAGATCTGTCCGTTGAAAGCCGGCGTGCCATCGGTGTTGACGCCCGTGCCGTCCGCCGGGTTGATGGCCGATTGCGCGATCATCATGGGACCGTTCTCCGTCATCTGGAACTTGACCACGCTGTCCAGCTGGCCTTTGGTCAGGCTGGTGTCGGCGGTGTTGTAGTACGACCGCGATTCGCGGTTCAGCGTGCCGCGCCCCGAAAGAATGGAGAACGGGGCGCCCGATTGCCACGTCATCGTGCCGCCGAAAACCCAACCGCCGATCACGCGGTCCAACCGGCGGTAACTCAGCTTTCGCCCCTTGCCGAACGGCAGCTCATAGTAGCCGTCCATCTTGATCATGTGGGTCAGATCGAAATTGGCCCGTGAGCGTTCGATCTTCGGATTGGCCAGGTCGAGGAAATGTTGCAGCCGGCTCTGGCTGTCGCCATCGGCGTCGCTCAGCACCTTCGACCAGGTGTAGTTGGCCTCGAAGAAGAGCCCCGATTTGGTGCGGCGGCGCACTTCCACCTGCAAGGCGTTGTAGCTGGAGCTGGAGTAATTGGTCAACAAATCCGTGCCCAGCGCGTTGGGGTTCTGGAAGAACGGCACGGCATTGGTGGGGTTGTATCCGTTGGTCTGGTAATAGGTAGCCAGCTCGCCGACTTCCCCGGTTTGCAGGTAAGTCAGCGCATTGGGATCGGTGAGCGCGCCCCTCGCCAGCTTGGGGAACACGGTAAGTGGCTGGCTGCCCGGAAGGTTGGGGTTGTAAGCCGGGTTGAAGTTGCCGCCCGCGGCCTGCGCCAGAAAGCCGTTCTTCTGCGCGCGCAGGAAATCCGGCAGGAACCCGTTCGAGTTGATGACCACCTGGTTGTAATCGAAGGCGCGGTAAGCGCCCACCACGTGATTGCCCACATAGCGCGCTTCGAATACCGTCCCCTTGAAATCGTGCTGCACGCCGACGGAATACTGCTGCACCCGCGGATGCCGCAGGTTCGGGTCGATCATCCCCACCGTGTTGAACACGTTACTGGCATAGTTATCGGCCACTGTCAGCGGCACGTGGTAATCCGGCGGGATGATCTGGGGCAGACCGGTGGACACGCGGTTGCCCAGTCCGGTTTCGGTGGAAAGTCCCTGCAAGCCGGAGTTGATTTCCAGCAAAGTCTCCGGCGCCAGGATGGCCTGGTCGTTCACGTAACTCATGGAGTAGCCGCCGCGCAGCGCCGTCCTGCCGTTGCCGAAAACGTCCCACCCGAAACCGATGTTGGGAGCAAAGTCGTTCTTCTCGCGGTTGTACCAGGGATTGCCCGCCGATTTCCCGGCGAAAACCAGGGTGGCGTTAGAGAGCAGGGTCTGCTGCGCGCTGCCGGTCAGCACCGGCGCAAGCTCCAGCGAATCGCGCTCATCGATCACTCCGGGCAACTGGTAGCGCAAGCCCAGAGTAAGGGTGAGCCGCGACATCACCTTCCACTTATCCTGCACGTAGAAGGAGTAATCGTTGGAGAGGAAATGGCGCAGGAAGGGCGCGTTGGATACGTAGCCGGAATTGCGGTTGGTGACATTGAACGTCTGGCTATAGCCATCGATATAGCCGCCGAGGGTGGCCAGCAGCGAATTGGCGGTGGCCAGGTCGGCGTTGGAAATGCCCGTGAGATCGCGCCGCGCGAGCGCCGGCTGCCCGGAACCCATGGCCAGGCTGAAAGTGGGGATCACCCCGGCGCGGTCGTAGGATTCCACGCCGATGTGCTGAAAGTGGAAGCCGAACTGAACGTAGTGCCGACCATGCTGCCACGCCGCGTCGTCGGAGAGATTGTAAGTATTGGTGGTCCGGCCCTGAGTCTGAAACTCGTTGACCGGATCGGTGAACAGCGTCCCGGTTATGATGCTGGGCACATTGCCTTGCGCATTATTAAAGTACCCGTAGGTGAGATTGAAACCGCCGCGGACTTCGTTCGTCAGGGTGGCGGACGGCGTCCAGCGCCAGGACAGCGCCACCAGGTCGGCATGAGTCGGGTCCGTGACCGCGGGCACGAGCCCATAGTTGTTGGAAGCGTCGGGCCGGTCCGAGTTATCGCGATTGTGCGCGTAAGTTCCGCTGACGGCCTGGCGGGTGGTGATGCTGTAATCCATCTTGCCGGTGAGGTTATCCAGCAGTTCGTTGTTGCGCTGATTGAAGCGGTAGCCCCCGGTGTTGCGGCCATCGCCGACATCCGAGTTGTTGATCTTGTCGCCGGTGGGCACCTGCGCCAGGATGGGTTGCATCCCCGAGTCCACCCCGGTCAGGCCGCGGAGGGCCAACAGATTCACCTTGCGGGTGACCCCGCCGGCAGAGTACGTGAAAATCCCGTTGCGCGCATCGGGCGTAAGAATTGTAAAATTCTGCGGCGTCTGCTGGTGCGCGCGGATGGCCTCGTAGCTGGCATAGAAGAACAACTTATCCTTGCGGATAGGCCCGCCGATATCGCCGCCGAACTGATTCTGGTTGAGAAAAGGGCGCCCGATGCCGGCCTGGTTGTTGAACCAGTCGTTGGCCGCGAAGTGGTTGTTGCGGTTGTACCAGAACACTTCGCCGTGGAACTGGTTGCCGCCGCTGGGCGTGGAGAACGCCGTCTCGGTGGCGCCGCCCGATGCCGCCGCCGTGGGGTTGGAGGTAACCAGCGTCATCTGGCGAACCTGCCCCACGCGCAGTTTGTTGGGCGTGTAATCGAGCGCGTTGTCGCGAATATAGTTGTCCTGTATGTTGATGCCGTCCAGCGACATGTTGGAGTAACTGGTGCGCAGCCCGTTGATGACGGTGGTGGAGTTGCCGTTGGAAACCACGCCGGCCTTGGTCTGCATGATGGAGAGCACATCGCGATCCAGGATCGGCAGGTTCTGGATCTGGTCCATGCTTACCGTGGTGCTCACCTCGGCGGTAGCCACATCCACGCCCGCCACTTCGGCCGAGACTTCGACGCTCTGCGTGACGCTTGCCAGTTCCAGCTTGATGCGCGGGACATCGGTTTCGCGAGCCATATCGACGGTAATTCCGCGCATGGTCGACTTGAGGAATCCACTGGCCGAGACCGAGAGATCGTATTCCGCCGGGCGCACGCCGATGAAATTGTACAGGCCCTCGACGGTGGTTTTCGATACCAGCAGCGGCTTCTGCCCTCCGGCGAGATAAAGCTCCACATCGGCCCCGCCCACCGCGGCGCCCGAGGCGTCGATAACCGACCCCGAGATGCGGCCCGACATCTGCGCCCCGGCGGGGGCCAGAAACAAACAGGCGAACACGATGCCACACACGTATCGCATATGCTCTATTGAACCCCGGATTGAGACGATTCGTCGCTTGGCAAATGGTAAAAGGTTGTTAACCTACCGCATCAGGCGGTACTCGATTTTGCGCAGCGCGCCGGCGGTGCCGTAGGAGGCGAAACCGAAAGGGGCGGAAAGTTTGATCTCGCCGTAGCGCAGGCCAACCGTCCGGCCGGCGATCTCCACGTTGACGATCTGCTTGTCGTCGATCCAGCCCGTGATGCGTCCGGGGGTGACTTGCAGGCGGAAGGCGTACCAGCGCCCCTTTTCGAAGTCGAAGTAGGTCCGGGTCTCGTTGTCGCTGGCGTCCCAGCCATCCAGGCTGGAGAGGCCCACGATGTCGCCGCCCCACCCGCCGGTTACCCAGGTGCAAAACGAGTCGCCCACCGGAAAGGTCAGGCTGGCAAAGAAATCGTTGCCTTCGATTCGCGCGGCTTCAAAACGCACTTCATAATTCGACTTGGGGAAGTCGCCGGCCCAGGTGACGCCGGTCATGGGCGCGCCCGGCGCCAGCATGACGGCGCCGTTCTCCACCCGCGCCTTGCCGTGCCCGGTGAACGCGGTCTCCCGCCACCCCTCTAACGTCTTGCCGTCGAACAAAGACCGCCATTCGCCGGTCTTGGGCTGCGCCACGGCAGCCGCGCAAAGCAGAGCCGGCAACCACGGCAGATAGCGGATTGAGTGGGCGCGCATGTGGGTATTGTACTTCCGAAGGGAATTGCGCGTTAAAAGGCGATGAAAATCACAACAGGACTTGATTATCCGGATATAATAGGTTCGCGCCCAAAAGGAGCGCTGGAATATGATCTGGATTGTATTGTTGATGGCCCAGGCGGCCGTTCCGTCGCAGACTGAGCGAGGCCAAGCGCTCTTCCTCGACGCCCAGCAAGGATGTGGGAACTGTCACGCACTGAAAGGAAAAGGCAACGCGGTGGGCCCGGATCTCACCGGGATTGGCCACTTGGGGCCGCAGGCGATTGCCATGGCGGCGCGTTCCACCGTGACGCAGTACGTGCAGGTGGTCAAACTGAAGGCGGGCGGGAGCTTCCCGGGGATGCCGGGAAAGAAGGACGACAAGACCGCAGTATGGTTCGATCTGTCCAAGAATCCTCCGGAGAAGAAGGAACTGACGCCGGCGGATATTGCGTCCGTGGGCGGCAACGATGTGTGGAAACACCCACCGGCCGCGAACAAAATCAGCTCCGAGCAACTGGCCGATATCGTGGCGTACATTAAGTATGCGAGCACGGGGTCGAAGAAGGCAGTGGACCCGGCGGACGTGCAATAGCTCGTGCCAGGGACAGGCGGACCCAGAGGGTACCCCGGCCTGTCCTACTGTTTCTTGGCGGGCGTGATATCGGTCACGGGAAGATCCCAGTGGCCCAGCAGGATCTCGAATCGCCTTTGTTCCTCGCGTATGTACCTCTCCTGGTCAGGCCAGAGCTGTTTGATGAGGCGCTCTTCGTCGGGGTTGGCGGTGGTGGCCAGCGTCGAGTTCTTGAACCGGATGGTGACGCGGTAATCCCAGCGTCCGTCCTCGGTGGTGTGGTTGGCCGGCTGCTCAATTCTTACAGAGAGCATGCGGCCAGTTTCGACGATCTTTTGAAGCAGCGGGTAGTGGTTCTTCAGGAAGAGCGTCAGGAATTCCTGCTGATGCCCCCATTGCACCTTGTAGTAATACTCCATTGCGTAGGGCTGGTCGGCAGCCGACTGCGGGGGTGCGCCCTGAGCGAACAGGGACAGCGAACCGGCAAAAATCAATAGAGCTAAGTGTAGGTTTTTCATCAATTTTCCGATCTATATTTGAAGTGACGCTTTCATTGACCGGCCGCGGTGGCGGCTGGCGCGTCGGCGGAGGGTTTGCCGGCGTCGAGGTGGTCCCAGTTGAGGATGGCGTTGAACGCCAGGAAGTAGGTGCCCTGGGTCTGCCATCGCCAGAAGGGGCGGAGCGCGAACATCACGACGTGGCCCGCGCCCAGCGGCATATCCACCACCAGGGCACGGTTGGCGATGGCCTCGCCACCGCCGAGGGTACCGGAAAGCAGCATATCGTTGGCATTGGCGGGGAACTGCAGGACCACTCGGGGGCGAGGTCCGGCGGCAGCGCCGAGATTGCCGAATCCGCCGGCACCGCCAGCGCCTCCCGCACCGCCACCGCGTCCTCCGCGCCCGCCACGACCGCCACCCGCGGCCGGCGCCGCCGGCGCATCGCCGGGTTCGAGGGGTGAGGTGTGGATGGGCACGGCGTTGGGCGTGACGTTCTGCCCCTGGCCGCCGTTGATGGGTCCGGCCGCGGCGCCGCCTCTTCCACCACCGCCGCCGCCGAATCCACCGCCGCCGGCGCCCGCGGCGGCAGCGGCATTGAGCACGGGATCCTGATTGAAGTAGACCGGCAGATCCTTGCCATCATAGCCGTAGGCGATGGGACTCTTCAGGTCGCTGAACACGCCGCGCAAAATGGATCCGCGCGCGAACAACTCGGCGGGATGCTCCACGGTGACGCCGCCGGCAAGGTTGTACTCGGCCAGCAAGGACGAGGTCGACCCTTCGGTGATCAGCGTGCCACCTTGCTGCACGAATTTGGCCAGTTCTTGCAAGCCTTCCAAACCCATGCCGCCACGGATATCGTCGGTCTCGTCCACGCCGCCCAGATTGGGCGTCTCGGCGGTCTTCTTGTAGGGGACTGGCGCGGCGCCGGTGATGGCGATGCCGTTGATCATGGAGGCGGAGGTGCCGCCCACGTGGGGGAAGACGATCACGTCGTACCTGGAACGCAGGTTGCCTTCCTTGAGTTTCTGGTCGGCGAAGTAGGTGTAGGGCACGCTGTAGTAATCCAACGCGGCGCGCACCCACCCTTCATCCTGCGTGCGCGACCAGGAATGAATGTAGCCGATGCGCGGGACGGTCAAGGCGTGGGTCTTCACCGGCGGAGCGGAGGCCACGGACCAGGCGGAGAGCCCGAGATCCTTGAGTTGCGGCTCCAGGCTGGCGCGATCGGCGTTGGGGATGATGAGGGCGCCGGCGCGCAGTTTGCGGCCGTTGAGGTCGAAATCCTCCTCCGCAACCTGCATTTTGACGTCCTTGTTTTTGAAGCGGAAGGTCATCAGATTGTTGTCGCTGGTATGCTCCACCACGAGCGTGCCGCCCGAGCCGGAGACACCGCCTGGCGCCTTGGCGTCGGCCGCGAGCAGGGTCATGGGTTTGTCGAAAATCGATTTGTCGCCGATCTTGTTGAGCTTGACGTTGCGCATGTACTGCATGGTCCAGCCGGTATCGTCGTAGGGCCGGGGATTGGCGACGGGATAGTTCTGCACGCCGAAGTACATTTCGAGCAGGGTGTGGTAGGGCTGATCGCCGCGGATGACGTAATCGCCGGCCGCCACCTCGACGTTACCGATTTTGAAAGCGGCGCCGGAGGTGTGCACCTCGATGCCCTGGCGGCGAAGTTCGTTGACGAGGTCGGCGGCATCGGCCTTGCGGCGCTGCGCGGCGGGCACGACCCATGCGAAGTCGGGGCCATTCCTGCCCTTGTCAATGGCGCGCTTGTTTTTCAGCCAGTAGTTTTCCAAATAGAGTTCATGATCCTGGGCCACCTTGTTCATGGCGAGCAGGAGGGCCGATTCCTGGATGTTGGTGTTGTTGCGCGGTCCCCAGGCAATGGAGGGAAGCGGCGGATTGGGGCGATACCATTCGCGGCTGGTCTGGGTGACGCCAAGGGTCAGGTTGGGGTTGACGTCGGGGCCATAGCTCTGCACTTCGTAGAAGCGGCCGAAGGAGTTGTGGGTGATGGCGATCCAGAAAAGGTAGTTGGGAACCCATCCATCGTAGAAGCCGTACGTGAAGACGCCGGGGACGCCGCGCTTGGCCATTTCCATGACTTCGGTCTGGCCGAGCAGCCACCATTCATCGATGGCGATGGCGTCGAGCGCGGTGTTGTAGGGGCCGGTGCCGGTGGACACATAGAGGTAGGACTGCGCCTCGTGCAGATCGTGGAGGATGGTGGGGTGCCATTCCAGCACGCCCTGGGTGAAGTTCTTGGTGATCTTGAGATACTGGCCCATGCCGTCGCGGTTGTTGTCGTGCTGCACGTACTTGCCCCAGTACATGAGGGGCAGGCGCGTGCCGCCGGCGCGCTTGTTGTAGTAGTAGGTGTCGACTTCGCGCTCGCGGCCATCCACTTCGATCACGGGGGTGATAAAGGTGATGGAGTTGTTGCGGATGGTCTGGATGAACGGGGTCTCTTCGACGATCAGGCGGTAGGCGAGCTCAATGAGCATTTCGGGGCCGCCGGTTTCGGGCGAGTGAATGCCGCTGTTGGCCCAGTAGAGGGGCTTGCCGGTCTTGATAAGCTCGCGGGCCTGCTGGTCGGTGAGTTTGCGCGGGTCGCCGAGTTTGGCGAGGATGTCCTTGTACTTGTCGAGGTCCTTAATGGTGGCCTCGTCGGCGATGGCCAGGATGACCTGGTCGCGGCCTTCCTCGGTCTGGCCGATTTTCCAGAATTTGGCGCGCGGGGAGGCTTTGGCGAGCGCCTCGTAGTAGCGGTAGATGTCCTTGGCGTAGGTCAATTCGCCGGGCTTACCGGGGATGCGGCCGAGGAATTTGAGGGGTGAAGGAACGGTGTCGGACGCCGGCATGTGGTCCACCAGTTCGGTGGTGATGCGCGGGTCCTGCAGGTACTCCTTGATGAGCCTGGTATACTCCTCGTCGATTTTCTGGGGGGCGGGAGGGGCGGGGGCGGACGCCGGCTTCCCTTTCTTGGCCTGGCCGAATGCGGGACCGGAAACGAGAGCGCAGGCGAGCAACGAGCACCCCAGCGCAAAGCGGAGCGACATGATTGACATCCTTCCCTGAGATCTCAAAGTCTGACCTTTTTAGGGGGGGCATGTCAACTGGCACAAAGCACATAGAGCCACAGATGAACACAGATAAACACGGATAAGCACTCTTGGTGCTATCGGTGTTCATCCGTGTTCACCTGTGGCCAAATTGGAGTGCTACCAACCGCGCTGCAGGACCACTTCCCTGGCCAGATGAACCACTTCGGGCCGGACCAGGCGGCGATAGTCTTCCTGGCGGAGGTGTACCACGTCGCGGTGGGTGCCGGCATTGAAGACGATCTTCTCGTCGGCCAGAAGATTGGCGTCCATCAGCACCTTCATGTTGTACAGGTTGCCGAAGGGCGGCATGGCGCCGAGATCGCAATCCGGGAAGAGGTGCGCCAGTTCGGTCTCAGTGGCCAGGCGCGCCGTGTTGCAGCCCAAGGCGTCCCGCACTTCCTGAAAATCCACCACCTTGCTGGCGGGCAGCACGAGCATCTTGTACTCTCCGCTGGCGAGCACTACGACCACCTTGGCGACTTCCTGGGGCGGTACATGCTCGGCGCAGGCGACTTCCCGAGCCGTGAAGGCCAGGGGGTGGACCGTGTGGGTGTAGGCGACGCCGCTCAGGTCCAGGAATTCTTGTAGTTTGCCTAGAATGGGCATGCAGAACCTCCGGCCATATTGTGCGCCTGCCGAGGGGGGAAGTCCAGGGCCTATTCGGGCCAGAACTACCGCACGGTGCGCTCCCATTCGCCGGTCACCAACTTGCACAAGGCGGAGCCTTATGC
>PLDO01000045.1 GCA_003136215.1 Bryobacterales bacterium | reverse complement strand
TCCAGAACCCTCCGGGGATGGGAGAGACCGAGCGGCTTTTCCCGCCCATGAACAACCTCGCCGACAGAGGCAGGCCTTTCGTGCAGGGCGGAGACGGCATGATGCTGGTGGGAGACCAACTGACTCTGGACGGCAAGCCGGCGGCACAGGCAGGGCGAGGCGGCGGCCCGGGGCCCGGAGGTGCGGGCGGCCGCGGCGGCTTCCCTCCGGGCGGCGCGACGGGAGACCCGGCATTACGCGCGCCCGGCAACGGAGCGGTTTTCGTCGGTTCCAAGGGATACATGGCCACCACGTCACGTGGCGAGGGCGTGTGGCTGCTCCCCGCATCGCGGTGGGCCGAGTACAAACTGCCGCCGCAGGTGCTGCAGCGGGGCATCAATCACCAGCAGGACTGGATCCGCGCCTGCAAAGGCGGCGCGCCCGGCGTCTCCGAATTCTCCGTGGCCAGCAAGTACATCGAGTGGCTGGCTCTGGGGGCGGTGGCCGTGCGCGTTCCCGGCAAGCTGATGTGGGACGCCAAGAANNTGGTTCGCAGGCGGAAGCGCCTGCGCCACCGGGGCAGGCAGGCTATAATCGGTGAACCCGTGAAGAAACCATCGCCCGGTGCTCTGCTCCTTGGCCTGATTCCATTCGCCGCTATGTGCTTCTCGGTGCCGCTCTGGGACAGGGTCGAACCGATGATCCTCGGCGTCCCCTTCAATCTGGCCTGGCTGATCTGCTGGATCGTGCTGAGCAGTTTGTGCATGTGGGCCGCCTACCGGGTGGAAGCCGCGCGGGATAAGAAGGACGGCGGCGTCTAGGTGACTCCCAGCGTAATTTCCCTGACCACGATTTTCGCGATCGTCGCGCTGGGCGCCGGCATCGGTTTCCTGGCCGGAGTCCACCGCAAGATGGATCTGGAACAGTGGACGGTTGGGGGGCGCGGCTTCGGCGGTCTGCTGATGTACCTGCTGATGGCCGGCGAAGTTTACACCACATTCGCTTTTCTGGGCGCCAGCGGCTGGGCCTATTCCCGCGGCGGGCCGACCCTGTACATCATGGCCTACCTCACCCTGGCCTACGTGGTCTCGTTCTTCATTCTGCCGCAGATCTGGGAACTGGGCCGGCGGCACGGGCTGCAGACGCAAGCCGACTTCTTCGTCATGCGCTACGGCAACAAGTATCTTGCCGCCTTTGTGTGCGTGGTGGGAATCGCCTTCCTGATTCCGTACCTGCAACTGCAACTCACGGGGCTGGGGATTATCGTATCCATCGCCAGCTTCGACGGCATCGGACGAACACCCGCGATGGTGATCTCGGTGGTCCTAGTGGCGACGTTTGTTTTTGCCGGCGGCGTCCGCGCGGTGGCGTGGGTCAGCGTGCTAAAGGATCTGTTGATGGTGCTGGCGGCGCTCTCCATCGGCATCGGGATACCGTACATTCACTACGGGGGCATCGGCCCCATGTTCGCCGCATTGGCGCATGCCAAGCCGGCGCACCTGACCATGCCCGGCGCCACCACCAATCTGGGCCACACGTGGTACATCTCCACCGTGCTGCTGACATCGCTGGGATTTTACATGTGGCCGCACGCGTTCGCGGCCTCGTTCACGGCGAAGAGCGGCGACACGCTGCGCCGCAACGCGGTGGTGATGCCGCTTTACACCCTCACGCTGGCATTTGTGTTCTTCGCCGGCTTCACGGCGGTTCTGGCGGCGCCGGGCCTGCCCAATGGCGACCTCGCGCTCCTGACGATCGTCCGCCGGAGTTTCCCCGCCTGGTTCCTCGGCGTGATTGGCGGCGCCGGCGCGCTGACTGCCATGGTGCCCGCGGCTATCTTCATTCTGACCGCCGCCACGCTGTTCGCCAAGAATCTCTGCCGGTCCATCTTCGCGCCGGCAATGACGGACCAACAGGTTGCGAAAGTGGCCCGCGCAACGGTGTTGGCGCTGAGCCTGATCAGCCTCTATCTGGCGATCTACAGTTCTACGACGCTGGTGTCCCTGCTCCTGCTGGGCTACGCGGGCGTCACCCAATTCTTCCCTGGCGTGGTGCTGGGCCTTTACTGGAAACGCGCCAGCATGCGCGGAGTGTTCGCGGGCATGGTGGCGGGAGTCGCCACGGTGGCTTTCCTCATGCTCTCCAAACAGGACCCGTTCTTCGGCTTCAGCGCCGGGTTCGTGGCGCTTTGCCTGAACTTTCTGATTACGGTGACACTGAGCCTGCTCGCGGCGCCTATCCGGCCTTGACCACCGGAATCCGCGATCGTTGGCGGGACCGTGTTCCCCGGTGTGCTTCATATACCGTTGGAAGGTCACCGGATTGTCGCCGTGGAAGCCTGGCCGTATACTCAAGGTGAATACTGCCGTTATTGAAAAGTCGTTCCGCGAAAAGGTCTGCGCCAAGGGCGCACGACCCCCAAGCCAGCTACGCAGTGGATTGCCGGATCAACGGCATACGCCGGCCCCTGATGGTGTTCGCCCTACCCAACGACGACCGCACTCGCGATGGCACGATTGCGCTGTTGCAGCTCGAGAAGTGGGGAATGGCCCACCAGTCCCTAGGCGTTTTCGAAGATCAGGAGGAGGTCAACCGCAAGGTACTGGCACGCTTCACGGACGTTTGCGAGAAGCAGTTCTCAAGCCTGACGGGCAACCGCGATCGCATCGTTCGATTCCTGCGGGATCTCATGGAGACGGGCGTCTGAGGCGCCCGTCGCATCCATGCAGCCGCGCCGTGCTCGCCCGGCACTCCGCCCGCAACGCCCTCCGTCTCGTCGGCTATTGTCTGATGGGCAATCACGTTCACCTGATCGCCGTCCCGTCCACCGAAACCGGCCTGGCGAAGACCATGGGCCGGACGCACGTTGACTATGCTCGCTGGTTCAACCTCAAGCGAGGGGAAACCGGCCACGTCTGGCAGAATCGCTACTTTTCCTGTCCGCTGGACCAAACCCATCAGTGGGAAGCTCTGCGCTACGTGGAGCTGAACCCCGTTCGCGCCGGGCTCGTGCGTACCGCTGCCGATTGGCTTTGGTCCAGTGCCCAAGCCCATACCGGCGGTCCCGACCGCGCCAACATCCTTGACCTGGCGGAATGGCGCAGCGCCTTCGCCGTCGAAACCTGGTGCGACGTCCTGGACCACGGCGTCGCGGACGCGGCGATGATCGAGCGCATCCGGGAAGCCACGCGCAGTGGCCGTCCCGCCGTGACCGACGCGTTTCTGAAACAGTTAGAGACCGCCTGCCGCCGCCCTCTGCGCCCTCTGAAGCGCGGCCGCAAGCCGAAGCTCGTGACGGATGCCGCTCAGCTACAGTTGGGAGTTGGGTAGCCTGTTCCCTCAATCATTTATACGCTCCCAGAAATAAAGGGAATCATGCTTCAATGGGGCCGCGATCAATTGATCGCGGAA
>PLDO01000630.1:204-2859 GCA_003136215.1 Bryobacterales bacterium | reverse complement strand
CCGCGCCCGAAGCGGAAGCTGTTTCGTTGGAGACAGAGCCAGCCGCCGAAGCCGTGCTGGAAGCCGAACCCGCTGAGCCCCTCATCGGAGCCGCGACTGTCAGGGAGCGGTCCACTACCGAGCCGGAAACGGCGCCAGTAGCAGCGGCTATACCCGAAGCCGCCGAGTCTATGGTGGGGCAGGCGCTTTCGCCTGCCAAAGCCGCAACCCCCGCATCCGAAGCCGAACCTGCCGCCGAGCCGGTGCTCGAGGCCGCAACCCCCGCATCCGAAGCCGAGCCGGCGCCGGCAGCCGACGCCGCGGAAAACCGCGGTGGCACGGGGGAGGAGAGTCCGAGCTTCGCTCGGATCGACAGGCTGAAGCCTGCCCCACCTGCGGCTGCCGTGCGGGCGCCCGATCTGACCGAACCGATGCGGGCGGCTGCCGAACGCGAGGTAGCCCCGGCCGTCCCCGCCGTCCACTTGCAGGCCCACTGGCTGCTCTCCCTCTTCACTCCCGCGCCGGGCGACGCCGTCGATTGGGGGCGCGGCAGCTACACCGTTCTGGCGCGTGGCGGCCGCATCGACAGCCCGTCGGGCAACGGCGAACTCAAGAAACAGATTCAGATGGTAGCCGAAGGCTCTGTCCTGTACGCGGATGGGGTGCCGCTCGGCGGCGCCGCCGACGTTGCGCCGGACGGCTTCGCCCATCCGGTGTTTCGCGCCGGATTCGCGCTCGCCATCCCGCTGCCCGAGGTGCATTGATGCGCTACCGCCTCACATGCCTTACCCCGCTGTTGGTCGGTGACGGCCGTAAACTGGCCCCCATCGACTATATGGTCTGGAAAGACCAGGTCAACGTGCTCGATCAATGGCGAATCTTCCGCCTGCTGGCCAAGGGTCCGCGGCTGGACAGCTACCTCACCCAGCTCAAGAACGCCGAGAAGCTGGATTTCGCTACTTGGGGAGGCTTCGCGCAGAATTTCGCCGGCCGCCGCATACCCTTCGAAAACGCCGCCTACTCCGCCTATTGGAATCGCGCGGCGGGCGAGAGCCTGCACATCCCGACATTTGCCTCAGGCGCCAGCGGGCCCTATCTCCCGGGGTCCGCCATCAAAGGCGCGTTGCGCACCGGCATGGTGTTCTCGCAATGGCGCGACGGTATGCTGCAGGATGTCCTGGCGCGCGTCAAAACCGAGCGTATGCCGCGCCGTCCGGCGGAGAGCGTTGAAGAACAGGCGCTGGGCTCCGGCGGCAGCAACAAGATGCGCTTCGTCAGCGCCGGCGATTCGGCCACCATCGCCGCCGGCGATTTCAAGATCTACCTGCTGCGTACCTCCACGCTGCAACCACGTGGAGGAAACTTCACGCTCGGCTGGAAGCAGAGCCCGCGCGGCGCCGTCGATGGGGCGCGTCCCGAGGAAAGCACTCCCAGCTTTGCCGAAATGGCTTCGCCCGGCACCGTGTTCCGCGGCGATTGGGACGAGAAAAAGTTCTTCCTGCAACCCGAGGTGCGCCGGAGCATACGCTGGCCCGAATCTTTTGGCCGCGCCAAGATTTTTGAAGCCGCCAACATTTATGCGGCGGGCGTACTCTCTTTGCAGCGCCTGTACGCATCGCAGGCCGGCATGGGGCTGCTCGACCGCAGCCTGGATGAACTCGAACAGCGTCTGGCCGCCGCCCGCGACAATGGCACCTGTCTCATCTCCATGGGCTGGGGCGGAGGGTTGCTGGCCAAGAGCGCCTGGCTGGACACTACCAACACGGATTATCGCCAGATTTTGCAGCAGTTCGTGATCTACAACCGCGCGCTGTCCACCAATCTGCCGTTCCCCAAGACGCGCCGTATCGTGTTCCTGAACAACCGCCCCGCCACGCTACCCGGATGGGCGGAACTCGCCGTCGAAGAATAGACCCTGGCTGGCTGCTTGCACGCTTCTTGGCGCTCGTCGACGCTTCTATCGCCGCCCCCGGCGAAAAACAGCCTCCGGCCCGCACCTGATTGCGGGTCGAACTCTTGAGGCACGTGGTGCGGGACAATCAAGTCATGCCAGGCAGTGTGAATGCCTCGCGCGGACGTGGGTGCAACCCGCGCTAGCGCCAGAGAGGATGCTCACTATGGGAACGGCTTCGAATCAATCCGAAACCACGCCGGCGCTGGCGAAACCGGCAAACGCCAAGCCCCCGGACATCGCCGCCGCGTCGGTTCCCGACACGCTCACAGCGCTCCACGTGAACCCCGACAACGGGCTCACCAACGCGGAGGTGGACGCCCGCCGCAAGGAGCACGGCTACAACGAAGTGGCCCAAACCAAAGGGCACCCGGTCCTCAAATTCCTTGGGAAATTCTGGGGAATCTCGGCGTGGATGCTCGAACTGATCATGGTTCTGTCAGCCGTGCTGAAGAACTTCTCCGATCTCGTTGTGGTGGGCGCGCTGCTGGTGATCAACGCCGTGTTGGGCTTTATGCAGGAGCGCCGGGCCGCCGGTGTCGTTGAAACCCTGCGGAAACGATTGCAGGTCAGTGCGCGTGTCCGGCGCGATTCCAGCTGGCAGGTCGTTCCCGCCCGGGAGTTAGTCCCCGGCGACATCGTTCGCGTGCGGCCCGGCGACATCATTCCGGCGGACGTGAAACTTCTCACCGGCGCGTTGACGGTGGACCAGTCGGCGCTCACCG
>PLDO01000630.1:0-190 GCA_003136215.1 Bryobacterales bacterium | reverse complement strand
CTTCACATCGAAGCGGTGGTGGCCAAGGTCGTCCGCTGGCTCTTCGTCATTGTCGGCGCGCTGCTATGCGCGGTGGTCGTGCTGTCCCTGATCCGCGGTGCGCCGCTCATTGAAATGGTCCCGCTCATGCTCGTACTGCTCATGAGCGCGGTGCCGGTCGCTCTCCCCGTCATGTTCACGGTCAGCATGG
>PLDO01000652.1 GCA_003136215.1 Bryobacterales bacterium | reverse complement strand
AACTGCATGGCATATTGCAGGGCTTCGTCGTGATTATCCAGAGCGTATTGAATGCTCTCGCGCATCATGCGGCAGCACTCGCTCTTGACGCCGGCATCGAGCGAGCGGAGGAGCACATTGCCGCCCAGGGGCAGCGGCAAATCGTAGGCGGTTTTGAACCAGCGGCCCAGATCGACAATGCGGTGGAAACCTTCGCGGTCGAACGTCAATTGCGCCTCATGGATGATCAGCCCGGCGTCCACGGTGCGTTCCCTGATGGCGTCGGTGATTTTGTCGAAGGGAGTGATGACGGGCTCGAAATCCGGTTGGTAGAGTTTGCAAGCCAGGTACGCCGTGGTCATGGTGCCCGGGATGGCGATGCGCTTGCCCTTGAGTTCTTCGGGTTCCATGGGGCGGCCGGAGATGATCATCGGGCCATAGCCGTCACCGATGGAAGATCCGCTGGCCATGAGCACGTACTTGTCGGCGACGTAGGGATAGGCGTGGTAGGAGATGGCGCTCAGATCGTAGAAACCTTCCATCGCTTTGCGGTTCAAGGTCTCGATATCGGAAAGCACGTGCCGGAAGGTCACTCGCGTCGAGCGCACCTTTTTCGTCGCCAAGGCATAAAACATGAAGGCGTCGTCGGAATCCGGGCTGTGTGCGCTGACAATCTCCTGGGGAGCGGCCGGTGTCATAAGAGGAACTTTCAGTTTACACTACCAAAGGGTTGGGGCTTACGGATGAAACGGAGGGGAGCTACGAAATCCAAAACAAAAAGGGAAAGGGCGGCCACCCGATTGGGTCGTGAACTAAGAAGCAACCGTTGGCGATCATCCGGTCAGCGCATACGACGCATTGCCCTGTATATTCGGGCGTTCGGTGAATCCGACCGTTCAGTGCTTCTGACTACGTGCTCACTTCCCGCGGATGAGGCCGCCCTCATCGTTGTCCGGCTCTATATGTCACCTCCCGCCGTGCTTTCCCGATTCGAAAACCGGGTGGCGACGGCTAAGAAAGTCGGCGTCAGTTTCGGAATCGACTACCGCCTGATTCCACCTTCACTATGCTCCCGGCGGTGTGGATTGTCAAGACTTCTTGAAGTACCATTCGTGTAACGTCTGTACCCTAAGTACGGTAATCATGTTACGTAATTTTTTCGCGAAAAAAGCGTCGCCGCTCACCGGCGCTCCCGCCGTGCGCCGCCTCAAGTCGCATTCGGCGCAGAGCGGCTACGTGTACCAGTATTTTTACGAGGGCCAGCGCCCTTTCCACGGCGGCGGCGAGAGCGGGACGGAATTCGTCTATACGGCGAGCGCCGACCGCAAGACCTTTCATCCGGTGAACGTGCTGGTGTCGGAAAGCGCGCTCCGCGCGTGGGAACAAACGCACGCCCGCATGCTCTCTTCCACCGAGCGCTACGCGGTTTCCAAGCTGGCGTTATTCCAGGCCTTCGACGAGCGTGCCACGCCGGAGCTGATGAAGCAGGAGGTGCGTGTGCGCGCCGCCGATGTGGCAGCCATCATCGAGACGTTGGGACTGTAGCCGCGCGCCGCGACAGCGCATGCGGCACGGCGCGATATGCCGGGACCGCCGAAGCCGAGGAGGCGGCGGCGCCGATCGCAATCAGGCACTCGGAGGAATAGGCATCGGGGCCGGCAATATCGAGGGCGTTGTCGCCCGCCGTGAGTCCTGCCGGCACCGTCAGGTTGATCTGGTACAAACCCGCCAACTGCGGCGCCAGACCGGAGTAGCTCACCGTGGCCGACACGCCGCCGATGTAAGCGGCGATGGTGCCGGCGGGCGTAACTGACAAGGGGTTTGGGTTGGTGGGTCCGGCCGCTCCGTCGGCGATGGGGGGGCTCACCGCACCCAATCCGGTAAGATACACGGACACGGTTTCACCAATCTGCGCCGGGCTCTTGGCATTGACCAACGTGCCGTCCAGGTGGAGCACATCCCCATACCCGAGGCCGTTCTGCGATTGCGTGAGCACGCCCGGCGCCGTTTTGGCGATCAGCGCGGTCACGGCATTGGAGGGCACGTTGTTGTTGAACACCTGGACCTTGGCGATGCCGCCGGTCACGCCGTAGGGCACGATGGCCGATAACTGGGTCGGGGTCACGTAGTAAATGGGCGCCGGGATGCTGTTAATCATCACCTGCACGTTGCCGAGCGTGTAGGGGAACGGAGCGCTGGCCNNCGAAGCCAGGTTGGCGCCGTACAGGGTGAGCAGTTCTCCGGGGGCGACGCCCGCCGTGAAGGGCGCGGAACTGCCCGCGTTCACGACACCCTGCGGGTTCAGAAATACGCCGGTGGCGCTTAAATTAGAGTTCATGGTGGGCGCCTGAAGCGCCACGCTGAGTCCCAGGGAGGGGCCAATCCCACTGCCGATACGGACTCCGCCGGCTACCACATAGTTCATGTACGGGCTGCTGTAGGCGCCATTGGAGGGAACGGTATATGTGTCGCTATAGGTATAGTTGGACGCCGAGGCGTTGAAGAGGTCGAGCAGCCGCTGGTGGCCCACGATGTTTCCGCCATTGGCGCTGAGCGCGCCGTAGAAGGTGTCCAGGCTGGCGTACCCGGCGCTTAAGGTGGATACGTCCTGGTCGAGTCCCGCTTCGGAGTACAGGCCGCTCAAGTTGGGCGTGCCGGTTCCCGTGCGCACTCCCACAAACAGGTCGAAAGGACTGCCCGAGTAATAGGGTGACCCGCCGAAAACGAAGTTGCCGTCGGGCGAAAAATACAGGTAATAGTCCCCGGTGAACAGCGCGGTGCTCGAAGCGGGGAACGTCACCTTGGCGGCGCCGCCGCTAAAGATGTATTTGACATTGGAAAACGATGCCGTGCCCTTGGCCGACGGCCCGATGTATCCGGCAAACCCCACGGTGCCGACGTTGCTCGCCCCGTCGGGATTCATTTGCAACATCCCTGCGGTGGTGTACGTCGGAGTGCCGCTGGAGAGGTCCATGTACGCCAGGGTATACGAGCCTTTGAACAGGGACGCGGTGGGCAAGGGGCTAGCGAGCGGCGCGGCGATGAACACGTCGTTATAGCCGTTCAGGTTTTCCGTGCTGCTGCCCACAAATATACCCTGCGCGTTTACCAAGCCCTGGATAGAGTCGCCCGAGGACAGCGGATTAGACAGGAAGCCCTGTCCGGAGGCTGCAATCGAATAGGTGCCGGGGGTGGTGACATTCCCCACCTGGCCGGTACTGCCTTGGCTCGCGATAGCTGCCATGGTGTAGGCGCCGTTTCCGTTGAAGGTCATGGTGCCATAGAGCGCGTAGGCGTCGGAAAGGGTGCCATCCCCGGCGTTGGAGAGCAGGTAGACCACGTGACGGAAATAGTACTGCCCGTTGAGCATCCCATTTCCACTGGTATCCCAGGTCTGGGCAAACAGCCCGGTCGCCATGGACATCAGCAACAGCGCGCGCGCAACTTTCATGAAGCCTCCGATTGGGATGGCATACAAGCCACTACAAGGGTTTGACGTCGCGCCGTGACACCATAGTTACGTGGAAAATTCAACCTCCCCGGTCCCACAACTCTACCCGAACAATCCTCGGGGATCGCCTGGGTAAGGCGCAGGTTGGGGAAGCGCGGAAACGCCAAAAGCCGGAACGCGGGAGGCGCTCCGGCTTTTGGCCGGAAGTGGCTGTTCAAATACTAGCGTGCCAGTTTCTTGCGGCCCAGGACGCCGAGGGCGAAAAGGGCGGAACCCAGCATGGCCATCGTGGCCGGTTCGGGAGCGCCGCTGTCCGTGTAGGTGTAGGTGACCGATTCGGTGACCATGGCCGAGTCGGTGACACTGAGCTGGATGTTGTTGCCGCCGCCTACGAAGTGGGTATCCGCTTGCGTGACGGTTTGCGCGAGGAAGGTGCCGGAACCGGTGTAGAAGCCGAAGTTGGCGGGGTTCGCGTTCACGCTGGCGGTGCCAACCGCAACGCCGGGATCGTACTGAACGACGCTACAGGCACCACTAGGAGTTGCGAACGGGCAGGGTCCGGAACCGCCCGGCCCTAAAGTAATGACACCGGAAGAGAACAGGGGCACGATCAACAT
>PLDO01000677.1 GCA_003136215.1 Bryobacterales bacterium | reverse complement strand
TAGGGCTCTGGCATCAAGCCCTACGATAACGCACTGCACGCTGGGATATCCTGGTTCCATGCCGCGATATCGTCCGCTCACCTTCGGCGCGTGCCTGGCCGCCGGACCGTCCTACTCTTCCGTCTCCTCCGGCGGTTCGAAACTGTCCAACAACTCCGGGTTCCTGGCGAACTTCTTGAGCACGCGCACGATCTCTCCGGTCCGGAACCCCGCCCGCAGCAATCGCCGGTAGGCCGACGCCNNTGCGCCGGATCCACTCCTCGATGAGCGCCGATTCGTCCACATCCTGGTACACCGCATGCACCGTCTTCTCGGCCAGTGAAGGCGCCACGCGGCGATGCCGCAGGTCCTGCAGCACCCGCGTCTTGCCGAATCCCTCGTTGGCCAGCCGTGCCGTGGCATACCCCTCGGCGAACTGCCGGTCGTCGAGATACTTGCTTTCCTTCAAGCGCGCCAGGACGCTCTCCACGTCCTCCGCCTGTTCCGCGCGGCGGCCCAGTTTTGTGCGCATTTCGGCGGTGGAATGGGCTCTTCCGCCGAGTGCCCTTAGTGCGTAATTCCACAAGCCTTCACTGTCAAGGTGTCGCACCTTACGTTCGTCCATATCAATGATTCCTATCGCGGAGTATACTGGAAATTGGCTGCGGCCGAAGGAGAAAATCATGGACAAGAACGGACTTTCCAGCTTTTTACTGGGGCTGGGTGTCGGAGTCGGAATCGGAATGCTGTTCGCGCCGAAGTCGGGTCAGGAAACGCGCGAGATCATCAAGACTAAGGCTGGCGAAGGCACGGAATTCATCAAGCAGCGCAGCTCCGAGCTCAAAGACACCGCATCCGGTTGGGTCGATAAGGGTAAGGAGGCCGTGGGCCGCCAGAAAGAAACCTTGACCGACGCCGTGGAAGCCGGCAAGCAGGCCTATCGCGACGCGGTAATAAGCTAATACTCCTGGAATTCATCCTGTATGTCTGAAGAAAACTTTCGGATTGTAGTGGCGGCAGGGGTGCTGATCGCCAGTCTGGCCTTCGTGGTGCAGGCCGGCATCGTACTCGCTTTGTTTCGCCTCACCCGAAAGATGCAGGGCAAGACCGCCGGGCTGATGGAGCGCGTCGAACCCTTGCTGCTAAAGGTGGAGCCTGTTATCGATCGGGCCGGTCCGGTGATCGAAAAAATCGGACCGGCCATCGACGCCATCCAAGCCACGGTGGCCAGAGTCGGTCCCGCCATCGACCGGTTCCTGCCCGTTGCCGACAAGGCCGCGGTCGTCGTGGAACGCGCCGGCGCTCTCGTCGAGAGCGCCAATCGGGTGACCGTGACCGCTAACCAGATCATGCAGGATGCCCGCCCGCGGATCAAGGAAATCTCCGACGAAACCGCCCTCATCGTTCGTACCGGGCGCGAACAGGTGGAACGCGTGGGCACCCTTCTCCACGACGCGGGCGACCGCGCCCGTGCCCGTCTCGATCAGATCGATCAAGGCGTGTCGGCCACCGTCGAGCAGATCGAAAACGTCTCCGGCGCCGTGAAAAACGCCGTCCTCCGTCCCGTCCGCGAAGTCAACGGCATTGCCGCCGGCATCTCCGCCGCGGTTTCCGCCCTGGTGCACGGCCAGCACAAAAGCAGTGTGGACTCCGCCACCCAGGACGAGGAAATGTTCATCTAGGGCGCTCCGCCGCCGCCAAACTTCTGTTCTTGCTTACCCTATCGGCCGGACCACCGCGGGCGGCGCGCTTTCCAGCATCTGGCGCACGCTGCGATGCGTCACCGGGTGCCGCAGGTCCGGCGCCAGTTCCGCCAGCGGCGCCAGCACGAAGCGCCGCTGGGCGATCCGCGGATGCGGAATCTCCAGCCGCGCAGTCTCCACCGTTGCCAGGCCATAAAACAGGATGTCGATGTCGATGGTCCGCGGCCCGTTGCGCACCGTGCGCCTGCGTCCCAGTTCCCGCTCCACGCGGCCGATGCGCGTCAACAACTGCATCGGGAAGAGCGCGGTTTCCGCTTCCACCACCTGGTTCAGGAACCACGCCTGCTCTTTATAGTCCACCGGCTCCGTCTCGTAAATCCGCGAAGTGTGCAGCACGCGAATTTCCTGCGCTGCCAGCCGCTCCACCGCCTTCCGCAGATTCCCCTCGCGGTTCCCGATGTTCGAGCCGAGACTGAGATAGACCCGTTTCAAGTGAATAACGCCGGCTGCTCGCCATCCCGCGGCTTGTGTTTCACCTTGAAGTACTCGTACGCCAGTTCGGTGGCCACCCTGCCTCGCGGCGTGCGATTGAGGAATCCAAGCTGAATCAGGTAAGGTTCGTAGACTTCTTCAATAGTCTCCGCCTCCTCGGAAATCGAGGCTGCGATGGTGTTCACGCCCACCGGGCCGCCGCGATATTTTTCGAGAATCGTCAGCATGATTTTCTGATCGATCTCGTCCAGGCCGTAGCGGTCCACGTCCAGCAGATCCAGCGCCTTCTGCGCCACCGTCTTGGTGATGCGGCCGTCCGCCCGCACCTCGGCGTAATCGCGCACGCGGCGTAGCAGGCGGTTGGCGATGCGCGGCGTCCCGCGGCAGCGCCGCGCGATTTCCTCGCCCGCGCCGTCCTCGATCGCCACGTTCAGCAGCTTCGCCGAGCGCTTCACGATAGTATGCAGTTCGGCCACGGAATAGGGGTCCAGCCGCAGCACCAGCCCGAAGCGCCCGCGCAGCGGCGCGCTCACGAGGCCCTGCCGCGTGGTGGCGCCAATCGCCGTATATTTCGGCATGGGCAGCGAGTGTGTCCGCGCTCCCGGCCCCACGCCTACCAGGATGTCCACCCGGAAATCCTCCAGCGCCGAGTAGAGCATCTCCTCCACGTCCGGCATCAGGCGGTGGATCTCGTCGATGAAGAAAACCTGGTGCAGCCGGATATTGCTCAGGATGCCGGTCAGGTCCAGCTTCTTCTGCAAAACCGGCCCGCTCGTGGTAGTGAACTGCACGCCCAGTTCCTCGGCGATGATGGACGCGAGAGTGGTCTTGCCCAGACCCGGAGGTCCATAGAGCAGGACGTGATCCATCGCTTCGCCGCGCTTTTTGGCGGCCTGAATGGCGATTTCGAGATTCTCTTTCAGCTTGCTCTGTCCGGTGAAATCGGCCAGCCGCCGGGGGCGGAGCCCCACTTCAAACTGCAAATCTTCGGCCTGGCGATTCCCCGAAACCAGTTCCCGGTCGGGCATGTGCTACCAGCTTACCGTACCAGTTCCAGGTGGGACAGGCGATCGCCATTTATCGCCTGTCAACTTCCGCCTACCGTACCAGTTCCAGAGCCCGCCGGAACAGCGGTTCAAAGTCCTGCGCCGCGCCGCCGGTTTTGGCCTTGCGCACCGCCGCTTCGGCTTGCGGCCGCCCGCACCCCAGGTTCAGCAGCGCGCTCAGCACGTCCTGATCGACGGGCGAAAGTGCTTCGGCCTGCGGCGTGCCGGGCTCGTCGCCGCCCGCGGGGGGCAACTTGTCGCGCAATTCCAGCACCATGCGCTCGGCGGTCTTCTTGCCGACGCCCGGCACCTTCACCAGTTTCTCCACCTCGCCCCGGCGGATGGAGAGAATCAGATCGGGCGCCGCCAGGCCCGAGAGAATCTTCACCGCCAGGGTCGGCCCAATCCCGCTCACCGAAATCAGCTTCTCGAACAGCGCTTTTTCGTCCTGCGTGAGGAATCCGTAAAGCGCCAGAGCGTCCTCGCGGACGTGGGTGTGGATCTTCAGCCGCACTTCCGCGCCGGCCTCGGGCAGCCTGGTAAACGTGGATACCGGAATCGTCACGTCATACCCCACACCGCCCGCCTCCACGATGGCCTGGTTCGGGTGCTTCTCCAGCAACACGCCGCGCAGCAAAGCAATCATGAATTCATGGTGGCATAAGGCTCCGCCTTGTGCACCCGAGCGCAGCTCGGGCCCCGCTGAACATTAAGATCCTGATATCCTAAGCCTTTGGAGTAAACACCATGTCCATGTTGAAGCTGGTATTCGGAGTTGCCTTGTTTTCCGGCGTTGTGGCGGCCGCCAGCCCCACCTGCGGCCTCCTGCCCGGATGGACGCCGCAAGGCGAGTCGCGCAGCTTCGTTGCCGACAATCTGTTCGAATACATGGACGGCAACGCCGAGGGCTACCTGCTCTACGGCTTCCAGAATATGCACGGCGTGACGTGCCAGAAGGACGGCGTCACGCTGGTCATCGACATTTCCGATTTTGGCGATGCCGATTCCGCCTACGGCATGTTCTGCGCCAATCGCGACTTGCGCAAGCCGGCCGCCAAACTCGGCATGGGCGGCCAGATTGTGCCGCGGCGGGCGATTTTCGCCAAGGGACAGTATTACGTGGAGGTTGGCGCCGAACCCGAGGGCGACCACACCGCGACCCTTCAGGCGTGGACCGCCGCGCTGGAAAAAATAGCCACCGGCACCAACGATACCCCCGTGGCGCTCTCCTGGTTCCCGGCGGCGGGGCAGCAGTCGCTCCGCCTCGTGCCGGAGAGCGTCCTCGGCATACGCCTGCTCAAGCGCGGCTACGTGGCGCAGTACGAGTTGGGCAAAGCGTTCGTAGTGACGGAAGCCACGGCGGACTCGGCCGCCGCCGTCATGCAAAAACTCCGCGAGCGCTTCGGCGAGACCGCCAAAGCGCCTATCGGAGACGATGCCTTCCAGGCGACCGACAAGTACCTGGGCCGCATATGTATTGCCCGCAAGGGACGCTACCTTGCCGGCTACGGCAACCTGGCCGAAGGGCAGGACGGGGTGAAGTTAACCACGCTTCTGGTCTCGCGCCTGCCCTAGGTAGGACAGGCCTCCCGGCCTGTCCAGCTTCTTTACCCCAGCTTGATGGGAAGGTCCTTCATCTCGCCCATCCATTCCAACTCGCGCTCGATATCCGCGTGCATCCGGTACTTCTTCTGCACATCCGCGATTTTTGCGCCGATCACGTCAATCTTGGCAATATCGTAATTGCCCAGCCCCAACTGCCCGCAGTAGTTCAGGTAGCCCGGCCACGCCGGGTTGATGCCCATGCATTCCACGCCCACGCGGTCGGCCGCAATGTAGTCCGTGGACGCGATGGCAATCCTTGAAGCCACCGGCGTGCCGGAACCGGGACCGTTGCCTTCCATGCCCTCGTACCCGTCCACCACCGCCAAACCCCAATTGGGACGCAGTTTCTGCGCCGTCAACAGCATGTTGTAGTGCGTCTGCCGGATGCCCACATGGTACTTGCGCTTGTCGTTCCAGCGCGGCGTTTCCTTCGGCGCCTGGTGCAAGGGCGCGCCCAGCACCATATTTTTCACCGAGAGCGTGGCCACTACCGTGTTGTGCGTCTTCAACATGCACGCGCAGATGACGTAGGCGTCCGGGTCCAACAGCCGCGCCGCCAGGCGGACCGGCTGCAGGTGCAGGTCGTAATCGACCAGCGGGATCACCTGGTATTTGGCTTCTTGATTCAGATCGATCAGCGAAACGTTCTTGGCGGCGCTGTCCGCGGCCAGCTTCACGTATCCGAAATTGCGGAAACCCTCCATGGTGTCGCCGGCGGACGATTCCACGATGCTCACCGGCAGCTTGTACTTGGGCTGCAGGTAATCCAGAATTCCCCAGATCGTGTCGGCATGGCTGGCCGCCAGTTGATTCGTCGTCGAGACGTTGTTCACCTTGATGATCACGTACTTCTTGCTTTGGATCACCGGCCGGATCTGATGGTCGAGGGCGGTCAGCGCCTCAGTAACCATCTTGCGCCGCACGTCTCCTTTGACGATGGCGACGGTGGACTTCGCGGCTGGCGCCTGCGTGAAGGTGAGCGGTGGAGTACCCGGTCCGGCTACCTGTGCCCGAAGTGCGGCTAAGCCACCAGCCCCGGCCACTGCCTGAAAGAAAAACCTGCGGGAGAAATTCATGACGTAATCTCCAAACCAAAACAGACTATCAGGCCGTATTATAGCTGGATGCACGGCGCCAAAGGGCCCCAACCTGCCGGCCGGGGTTGTAAACTTTATGGACAGTGGTAATCTCGGCCGTCTCAAATTCGCACACCGCGGACCGTGACGTTTTGGCAACACGCTCGTCAAAATTCACAGACAGGACGGTTGGAAGAAAAAGACGTTACGTGAGTTATGGCTCAGGATGCAGCCGGTACGGTAGGCGCCCGAGTGAGTCCCCAGGTTGATTCGCTGATTAGGGCGGCCCAGGCCGGCGACCAGGACGCTTTCGAGCAGTTGGTCCGCACATACGACCAAAGTGTGCTCAGGCTGGCCATGAACCTCCTCCGCTCGCCGGAGGATGCGCGCGACGTCTACCAGGAGGCGTTCCTCAGGGTCTATCGCAATCTCCACGCCTTCCGCTTCGATTGCAGTTTCCATACGTGGTTGTACCGGATTGTGACCAATATTTGTTTGGATCAGTTGCGCAAGAGGAAAGTGCGGAAGGAGGATTCCCCGACCATCGAAACCAGCGAGGGGCCGATCGACCGCATGGAGACCTTTGCGGAGGAAGCCGCGCACGCGGATCCGGAGCGCAGCTTGTGGAACCGGCAATTGAAGCAGCGGATTGAAACCGCGCTGGAAGATCTGACGCCGCGCGAACGCATGGTTTTCGAACTCAGGCACTACCAGGGCCTCCGCTTGCGGAACATCGGCGAGATGCTGGGCACCACCGAAGAAGCAGCCAAGAACTGCCTGTTCCGCGCCACCCAGAAAATGCGCATCGTGTTGGGAGATTTCACATGACTTGCGACTCGGTATTGAAACTCGTACCTCTCTACTATTACGGCGAGCTCACTCCGGACGAGGAAGAACGCGTCGAAGAGCACACCCACGGGTGTCCCGCGTGTGCGCGGGAAGTGGCGCGGCAGCGGACCCTGGCGGCGGCGTTGGACCGGCGGCAGGCAGTGGCCCCGCCGACGCTCCTGGATGACTGCCGGAGCGACCTCATGGCCGCGGTTCAGGGCGGTGCCCCGCGCGTCGCGTCTCCGGTGAAAGGCGCATGGCGGCTCTTCCTGGACGCCATGGCGGCCTCATGGAGCGGCAGTGGCATGGCCCGGCTGCGCCAGCCCATCGGTGCGCTGGCCCTGATCGCCATCGGATTCTTCGCCGCCCGCCTGGTCAATACCGCCGCGCCATCCAACACCGGCGCTCTCCTCACCTCCCTCACCTCTCCCACCGATGACGTGTATTCCACCGTCCGCTCGGTGCAGCCGGATAGCTCCGGCGGCGTGGCCATCTCCCTCGACGAAACGCGCCGCAAGGTGGTCAAGGGCAGCATGAGCGACGGCAACATCCAGCGGCTCCTGCTGGCTGCCGCGCACGAAGATAATCCGGCAGTGCGGGTGGAGTCCGTGGATCTGTTGCGCAGCCAGTCCGGTTCCACCGACGTGCGCGACGCCCTCCTCAACGTGCTGTCGCAAGACACCAACGCCGCCGTGCGCCTCAAGGCGCTGGAAGGCCTCAAACCGCTGGCCGCCGACTCCGAAGTCCGCAAGACGCTGCGCAATGTGCTCCTGGCGGACGACAACGTCGCGGTGCGCATGCTGGCCATCGACCTGTTGGTAGCCAACCGCGACGACAATATGGTGGGCATGATGCAGGGCCTGGTACAGAAGGAAAATAATAATTCGGTGCGCCTCAAGATGGAGAAGGCGCTCAGGGACATGAATGCGTCGCCCGGTAGATTCTAAGACACTCGCCATCCTCCTGTTGTTGCCGCTGGCGGCCGTGCCGCAGCAGACCGGCATCGTCCGCCAGGGCGACCGCTTTGTGCGCGATTTCCACGGGACCGCGCCGGCGGGACGCCGCTTGCGGATCAATGCCCATGGCCCAGTCAGCGTGCAGGCGGGCGCCGGCGGCGGCATTTCTTACACGGTTCACCTGAGCGTCCGCGCGCGTACCGAGGCGGAAGCGCGCAGCGTCATGCAGCATTACAACGTGCGGGTAGCCCCGCAGGGCGAGTGGGTAGTGCTTACCGCGCCCGGCGGCCCGGTGATCTCCACGGTCATCGTCAAAGCCCCCCGTCTGGATCAACTGGTGGTCTCCACTTCCGATGGCGCGGTGGAAGCCGGCGGCGTCGAGGGATCGCTGGATGTCGATACCGGCGCCGGCGAGCTCTCGGCCGACCGCATCGGCGGCGACTGCAAGCTGGTCACCGGCGGCGGTGATATTCGCGTCGGCACCGTGGGCGGCGGGCTGCGCTGTTCCAGCGGGGCGGGGAAAATTCAGGTCGGCACAGTGCGTGGCGCCGCCGTGCTGGAAACCGTGGGCGGCGATATCACCGCCGCCGATGTCGGCGGAACGGTGCGCGCCGAAACCGGCGGCGGCGGCATTCACATTATCAAAGCCGGCGGCGCAGTCAGTGCCGGCACCGTCGGCGGCCAGATCGTGGTCGATTCCGCCAGCGGCGTGGTCACCGCGCGCAATATGGCCGGACCGGTGAAGGTAGGCGCCGCCTGGGGCGTGCAATGCGAGTCCGGCTCGGGCGGCATCAACGTCAGCAATATCGCCGGCGGCATGCGGGTTTCCACCTCCCTGGGCAACATCATGGCCAGCCTGCTGGCCGGCAAACTGGCGGATTCTTACCTGGCTACCGGCAATGGTGACATCACGGTTTATATTCCGTCTAACGTCGGGGTGAACGTTCGCGCGCAGAACGATCTGGCCGATTCCACCAGGCGAATCGCCGTGGAGTTTCCCGGCGTGCGGGTGCGCCGCCAGGGACGCCTCATCGTTGCCGAAGGCCCCGTCAACGGCGGCGGACCGCTGCTTCAGCTATCCGCCACGGTGGGCACCATCTTTATCAGAAAACAACCGCAGAGGTAGAGTCATGAAAATCAGTTTAGGAATTGTATTCGCCGCGGCGGCGAGCCTCGCCTCGTCCCCGGTTTTCGCGCAGGCCGTGGTGACGCCGCACGCGCGCACCGCGCAAGGGTTTGTGGTGGAGAAGGCGAGCGGCGGCTACCTGGGAATCGGCGGGCTGGACATCACCCCCGAACGTGCCAAGGCTCTCAACCTGAAGGAAGAGCGCGGCGTCGAGGTCTCCAGCCTGGCCGAAGACGGTCCCGCGGCCAAAGCCGGCATCAAGCAAGGCGACGTGGTGCTGGAATTCAACGGTCAGGCCGTGCAGGGCACCGCCCAGTTTCAGCGCCTGGTCCGCGAAACCCCGGTGGGCCGTCAGGTGAAGATCACCGTGTGGCGCGCCGGCGCGCCGCAGACCCTCACCGCCACCGTCGGCGAGCACAAGCAGACCGCTTTCGTAGCGCCGGGCGATGGGGGCTGGAACTTCTCCATGCCCGAGATACCCCCAATGCCGAACATTGAGATCCCTCATTTTCAGGTCAACTCGCAGAACCCAATGCTGGGCATCGTGGGCGAGTCGCTCGGGCAGGAAGATCAGCTCGCCGAGTTTTTCGGCGTGCAGGATGGCGTCCTCGTGCGCTCCGTGAAAAAGGGCTCCGCCGCCGAAAAGGCGGGCATCAAAGCCGGCGACGTCATCACCAAGGTCGACGATTCCAAGGTCACCAGCAGCGCCGAGATCACCCGCGTCCTGCGCGGCTTGAAGTCCAAGAAGTCCTTCGGCGTGACTGTGGTGCGCAATAAGAAAGAGACGCCGCTCACCGTGAGCATGGAATCCACCGGCAGCGCCATCCGCGCCGCGTTGCCCGAAGTGAACTGCTAGGCGGGCGGTTTGTACATTTGCTGGAGAAACGCGGGCGCCACAGGGCACTACTCCTCTGGAACAGGTGGGACAGACCATCGTCTTTTGTGGTCTGTCGTGCCTCACTACAGCAGGATGGCCTTCACCCGCAGACACCTCCCTCACTGGATTCCAGAGGAGACCGCCGTCTTCGTGACGTGGCGGCTTGCCGGCTCCCTTCCGCCCGACCAGGGGTGGGACAGGCCATCGCCTTTTGTGGCCTGTCATGCCTCGCCTAAACGATCGTCTGCCCTGCCTCTCCTTCCGAACGACGAGCAACTCGACCGCGTACGATCCGGTCCCGCCTGGCTGAGCGATTCGCGAGTCGCCCCCGTGGTTGTGAACGCTCTCCTGTTTGGTGAAACAGTTCGCCGGTTCTACGAACTCCACGCGTGGGTGGTCATGCCCAATCATGTCCACGCAATCTTCGAACCGCGTGCGGCAATGCCCACCGTCATGCGGTGGCTCAAAGGGAGAACCAGCCGCGTGGCCAACCAGATTCTGGGCCGCACCGGGACGCCATTCTGGCAAGATGAGTCTTTCGACCATTGGGTACGATCTGCCGGGGAACTCCAGGATTTGATCGAATACGTGGAAAACAACCCGGTAAAAGCCGGCCTAGTCGAAGCGAAAGAGCAATGGCGATGGTCAAGCGCGGGCTGGCGGCACGTTAGTTGACAGACGACAAAAGGCGATCGTCTGTCCCACCTACAGCTTCTTCCCCAAAATCGCGTAGTCCAGCCCGCCAAAGAACGCCTCGCGGAAATCCTCCGGCAGGCTCATTACCGACGGCATCGAGTCGGCCGCGGGCGAGAGCTTGCGCACTTCGATGTTGCCCACGCCGAACTCCTCCAGATAGAACGCCAGCAGGGGGTGCGGCACCGGCCGCTGGTGAGTGGGGTCCAGGTAGAAGTGCGTGGCGAAGATGGCCAGGCACTCCGGGTTAGGCGTCTCGATGGCGATCGCGCCATTGCGCTGCAAGCGGCTGGCGCACAGCCGGATCATCTCCGGCAGGCGCTCCGGCGGCAGATGTTCCACCACCTGCGAACAGAAGATGCCGTCCAGCGAGGCCTCCGGCAGGTTTTCCAGATACACGAACAGGTCCGCGACTTCGGCATCGAGCGTTTTGTGCCGGCAGGTGGCCACCGATTCCTCACTGAGATCGATGCCTTTCGCCGGGACGCCCGCGGCCTGCATCATTTCCAGGAACTCGCCGCGGCCACAGCCGATATCGAGCACGTTGCGGCAGGCGCGGAAGTGCGGCAGATAGAACTGCTGGCCCGCCTTGACGTATTCCTCGGTGCCGCGGAAGCGCTCGGCGAAGCGGCCGTAGTCGAACCCCAACGGCTGGTGGGACAGACCATCGTCTTTTGTGGTCTCTCGTGCCTCGCTCACTCCGCTAATCGCCGCTCTTTGCCGGATGGTCTTCAACTCGGAGTAGATCAGCCGCTCGTACTCCAGCCGGATGCGTTCCAGGTCTGCCCACAGGCGCTGCTGTATGTCGAGCGAGAAACGCTCTAGCGCGCCGGTGAACTCCGTGTGCTGCCCCCGCATGGCATCGCGATAGCTGGCGTCCATCAGGGTGGCACGATGCTGGAAGCCCGCCTGCAAGTCCGCCACGGAGCGCAGGAACTGCACTTCGTTCTGTTGCAGCGTGCGCTCCCATTCGAACCGCCAGTTGGCCCAATGATCGCGGATGTCCTTCAACTCCTGGCTGACCTCTTCCTGCCGGGCCAGGCGATCCGCCATCTTCACCAGGGCGCGGTTGCTCTCGGTCAGGGCTTCCAGCGCCGCATCGATGCAGGCCATCGACTTGCGGTTGAACTCCACCTGCTCCCGCACGTGCCAGTCCAGCACGCGCGCCACCAGCCGCTTCCAGCCCTGCACCAGCGAATTCACCACCCCGCCGGAACGCGGGTTCACCGTCCCGATGGCCGCCACTTTTCCGAATGCGGCATCGCGCGCGTGCGCCAGCGGCATCAGGTCGGGCAAGGCAATTTCCAGGGCGCCGGCGGCAGTCTCGGGGTTGCGGGCGCGCACCCGGTCGCGGACCTCGTGCAGCAGCGCGATCAGTTCAGCGCTTTCCACGGGACGCCCCCTGAGCCGTCTTCCGCGGTGCCCTCTGGGCCGGGCGATAGGTGGCCGTGACCAGCGTGCTCAAGCCGCCGCGCGGCGTGAAATCGCCGATCACGGTGGCGCTCACCGGTTTGGTGGCCGCCACCACGTCCCGCAACACGCGGTTCACCACGTTCTCCTGAAAAATCCCCAGATTGCGGTACTCCAGCAGGTACATCTTGTACGATTTCAGCTCCAGGCACAACTTGTCCGGTACGTAGCGCAGCACCAGCTTGCCGAAATCCGGCAGCCCGGTTTTGGGGCACACGCTGCTGAACTCCGGCAGCACGATCTCGATTTCGTAATCGCGAAACTGGTTGGGCCAGGTCTCGATCTCGGGCAGCGCGGCAGCGAGGCCGCCGCGGGCGTGTTCGTCGGTGTAGGCGCGCTTCATGCTAAGGCCTTCGAAAGCAGATCCAGGAACAGGCCGACATCGGCCACAATGCCCACCGCCTGGCCGGTGCCGCGGTCGCTCACCTTGGTGGCCACCGCCGGGTTGATATCCACACACACAATCTTCACCCAACTGGGCAGCATGTTGCCGGTGGCGATGGAGTGCAGCATCGAGCCCAGACAGAGCACCAGGCCGGCGCCCTTCAACTGCGCGGCGTAGGCGTCCTGGGCGGCGTTCATGTCGGTGATGGTGTCGGGCAGGGGGCCGTCGTCGCGCAGGCTGCCGGCCAGCACGAACGGGATGCCCGCCTTCACGCACTCGTACAGAATCCCCTGCGTCAGGCGTCCGCTCTCCACCGCCTGCCGCACACCGCCCGCGTGATAGATCGCATTGATGGCGCGCATGTGATTGCGGTG
>PLDO01000618.1 GCA_003136215.1 Bryobacterales bacterium | reverse complement strand
CTGAGGCAGGCAACAACCGCTTTCGCAAGTTGTCCACCTACGGCATCATCACGACGGTGGCGGGCAACGGCGTCACCGGTTCTACGGGCGATGGCGGACCGGCCACCTCCGCATCGTTGTTTGGCCCGTGGAGTGTGGCCGTCGATGGCGCGGGTGACATATACATCGGCGGACAGGATAACCGTGTGCGCAAGGTCTCAACAGCCGGCATCATCACCACCGTCGCAGGCAACGGAACTTACGGAATCTCGGGCGACGGGGGGCAAGCGATTGCGGCGGCACTGACCGATAACAAGGAAATCGCGGCCGACCGGGCGGNNGACACTAACCGCGTCCGCAAGGTCACTCCCGCCGGCATGATCACTACCATCGCGGGCAACGGGACTGCGAAATTCTCCGGCGACGGCGGACCGGCGCCGTTCGCGCAACTGGGCTTCGCCAACAGTGTCGCCGCCGATGCGGCAGGCAATCTTTTCATCGCGGATTCGGTCAACAATCGCGTTCGTAAGGTCTCTATCTACGGCACCATTACCACCGTCGCAGGCAATGGAACGGCCGGGTTCTCAGGCGACGGCGGGCCGGCCCTCAACACCCAATTCCAACTCCTCAGTGGCGTGGCGATCGACNNCAACCTCTACATCGCCGATTCCGGAAACGCCCGCGTTCGCCGGGTCTCGACAAGTGGCATTGTCACGACGTTTGCGGGCGGTGGGACCGGAGGCGATGGCGGTCAGGCGGCCAGCGCCAAACTTCTGAGCGCTACCGCTCTGGCCTTCGACAACGCGGGGAACCTCTTCATCTTGGATTCGCTCGATTCCCGCGTCCGCAAGGTCTCGACCGGTGGCATTGTTACGACGGTGGCAGGCACCGGCACTTCCGGCTATTCCGGCGATGGCGGACCGGCGACCAGCACGCCACTCCTTCGGCCGACTGCTATTGCGGTGGATGCCTCCGGCAACCTCTATATCGCCGATGGACCTCCGGCGATCGTGGTTAACCCTTTTCCCGTCGGCACATCCTTTATTCCCGGACAGCCGCGCATTCGCAAAGTCTCAGCCGACGGCATCATCAGGACCGTTGCAGGCAACGGGACCCCCGGCTATTCGGGCGATGGCGGACCGGCTACCAGCGCCCAGCTTAACGAGGTCGACGGCATGGCGGTAGATGCGGCGGGAAATCTCTATATCGCCGATACCGGCAACCTGCGCCTTCGCGTGGTGTCTCCCGCCGGCAGCATCACCACTGCGTTCGGCGGTCCCAGCCCGGATCCCAATGCGCAACTCCATGCGGACGCCGGAGTTGCCGTCGACGCCGCAGGCAATATTTACGTCGCCGACGGCGATGCCGCCCTACGCCTGCAACCGGCAGGCCAGCATATTTCCTTGAGTGCGCTGGCGAACGCCGCCAGCGAGCTTCCAGGTCCCGTGGCGCCAGGCGAGATCGTGGTCCTGCGCGGATCGGCGCTGGGGCCCAGTCAGCTGACGGTGTCCACGCCCAGCAGTTCCGGCGCATTACCGCCGCAACTTGCGGGAACGCGCGTGCTCTTCAATGGCGTGGCCGCGCCGGTGATCTATGCCTGGGAGCCGCTGGCATCGGCGGTGGTGCCGTATGGTATCGCGGACGGCCCGTTGCAGGTGGTTGTCGAATACCAGGGCGTCCAGAGCGCACCGCTCCAGGTTCAGGTTGCCGCCGATTCTCCGGGTCTGTTCACATCGGACGCCGGAGGTAAAGGGCAAGCGGCTGCACTCAATGAGAACGGAACGTTCAACATGGCGAACGCATCGGCGCCCGCGGGGAGCATCGTCTCGCTGTTCGCCACCGGTGAAGGACTGACCACGCCCGCCGGTGTGGACGGCAAAGCAGGATCTTCGCCTCTGCCGAGGCCAAGACTCAATGTGCAGGCGGTCATCGATGGCCAGCTGGCGGAAGTTCTGTATGCGGGGGGTGTGCTCGGTGCTGTGGCCGGAGTGATGCAAGTCGATGTCCGGGTCCCCGCCGGTACGCGCGCCGGAAACGTACCCCTGAGCATCATGGTGGGAACAGTAACAAGCCAGCCCGGTGTCACAATAGCCGTCTCGGGGAACTAAGAAAGGGCACACCGGCAGTAGCGTCTCTTCCACCAAATTGGGCCATGCTTCGGGCACACATCTGCAAACTGAGCGGCGGTTCGCGTTTAGGAACCAGGGTGCGTCGATCTGGATCCTCCCGTACACATCCCTCGCAGGACGGCGGATTTGGTCGAGGGTGCCTTCAAACGTCTCCGTGGGGAAGGCATCCACGGTGAAACTGACTTTGCTGTCGGGGCTCAACTGCCGGACATCGGCCTCGTCGACATCGGCGAGCACCTGCATTTTGGTCAGATCCTGTGCATCGCTGGCCATGAAGCTGGCCAACCCAGAGCTGGTTTCTCACGCGCGACGGATGCGGTAAACCGCAAAACGAAAGGAGCCCGGTCGTTACCTTGATTACCTCAATAAGGTGCCATCCAGAAACCCGGTATTGAACGTAAAGGACTTACTTGACCAGAAAACAGCGCCTTAGACGCCTAAGTCGCTTATTTACAATTGAAGTCCATTTTCCCAAGCTGGACGCCGAGGGTTCGAATCCCTTCTCCCGCTCCATGTTTTCAATGAGTTAGCGGCCCACTTTTCGAGGTAACGAGGTAGCTGGAGAAACGGAAATCGTTGATAAAAAGCAATTTTTACGTTTGATGGCAAGCCTGCCACGCTGGCCGTCATATATAAAAGGAGGCGCGTTGGCGCATGTCCCGAATCCTGACACTCTTCGCTGGGACCAACGCTAACTGGGTGGGCAAATGGGTGGGCGATTATTTTGGGTTCCTCAAATTTGCCCGCTGTGCTCGACAGCGGGCACCAGCGTTCGCGACTGGATCTCCTGGTCGACACACAGGAGGTGTTCCGTTTGTTCGGGTCGCGGTTCAGTCCCGGACCAATTCGCCCTTGTTATCAAGCTCGGCGTCGGCTTTGTCAGGGCTTAGCTGCAACCTGCATAGCCGCCATTGATGTCCAGCGCCTGCGGCACCGTGAAAATCATTCCGTGCATCGCGAACGCAATTCCGGAGACCGGCGAACCGTTCGTGAGCCCGGAAGCCCATTCGCGCTCATCCTGGAATCCGCAGCAAAGCGCGGCGTAGCCTCGGGACACTCCGCGAGCGCGCCGGAATGTGACTGAACCCCGATCAGTCGTCCTTTGAGAAACCCCAACAAGTCAGTTGAGTGGCAACGTGCAGTGTGCCGCTGGTGTGCCGCACCTCTCAGCGGAGGGTGTCGCTCTGGCACGAAAAGTCGGTCAGATTGGACGCGGTCCCCCCTTGGCTAGTGCGCGTCTACAACGGATTGGTCCCCGGAGTCGAGAGTCCTTCCACCGACCGGGCTCGCAGAACATTTTGTCGAGATGAGCCTGAGAGCCTCGCAGCCAGCGACGGATGGTCTGGTACAGGTACTTGTTCTTCTTGGCGTCCCAAGAGGAACCGAACCCATCTCCGTAATGGATTTGGAGAATCGGGTTTCGAGACGACTCTGGGCGTTACCAACCTCGTCGCGTTTGTTGCCAAGCAGGCAACCTGTGGATTTCGGTTTTTAAAGACCGGACAACGACTCTCAGCATACTGTCGTTAAGGCCGATGGCGGAGGGGCCCATGCCGACAAGAATCTGGATCGCAGGAAGTCAGAACTTCTCGCTCGCCGGGGCCGCGCAGTCGCCGGAACCGCGGGTGATGCAGGACGCGAGCTTCGCAGGGGAAGTGGAACTCTACGAAGGGGAGATAGAGTTCACGCTGCCGGTGCGGGTCGTGCCCGGCGCGGCGCCGGGCACGCATAACATGGTGGTGAGCGCCTATTGTCAAAGCTGCAACAACAAGCTGTGCCTGCCGCCAAAGACGATGAAGGCGGAAGTGCCGGTCACCATCGGTGAGTAAGCCGTCAGTCCTGGTCCTGAACCACCGCAACGCCGTTGGCTCCGGCGTTCATAGTCGATGCGCTACGCAGCGTCAGGTTTCCGTCGTCATCCACGCCGAAGATCGAGAGATGCGACACCGTGCCGTTGCCGTCGATCACGGCCACCAGGCCTTCACCTGAAGCGATATCGGTGGGATTCCCATTCAGGCTTGCGGCCACCGCGGCGTCCTGTACGATCTGCTGCCCGTAGACTGAGTACCTCGAAATGCTCTGGCTGGGCGAATTGGCCGAGAAGAGAAACGGTCCTGCCAGCGTCACCCAGCAAGGGGCGTGCTGCGTGCCGGAACCGGTGACGGTCAGAACCCTGCCGTTGCGGACCAGGCTGATCTCATCGGCATGAGCGATAGTGACGTAGGCATTGTTGCCGCGCGTTGCCAATCCGAAAGGCGCATTGACGTTGGCCGGAATATTTTGCACGACGGTGGGAAATCCGCTGACGGCTCCGTCCGGAAGCAGGTCCACGGTTTCGATCACGTTGCTCTTTTCGGTGATGATGAGCTGATTTTGCACCACGCCTACCTGGGCGGCGGAGCCATCCGCTTTGAGCAGGGTTACGATTCCATCGGGATTGGAATTCACGATGGAGCCATACATGCGGTGCGATTCCACCTTAGTGGTGCCGAGAATGTACAGGTGGCTGCCGCCGAAGGCGACGCTGACCGGGTTGGAGGCCGCGGGCACCGATTGCGTCATCCGGAGACTTCTGTTGGCGCGTTCGAAGATCGACACGTTCTGGGAGCCGAAGTTCACCACGGCGACCAGGCTGCCCTTGGCCTCGATGCCGCCGGCGTTGCCGCCGACGCCGCCCTGACCCTGGGTGGAAACCGTATGGATGAGTTGGCCCGTGGAATCGTAGACGAGCAGCTGATTCTGGGCCGCGTTGGTCGCCGTAACGACCAGAGCGTTCTGAGCGTGGGCGGCAGCGAGGGCGCTAATCAACGGGACCAGTATGCCGAAAAACCTGAATCTGTTAAGCATTATCGTTCTCTCCTTGAGTTGTCTGAGTGCGCTCCAGAGTGGAGTATTTTGTCGTCGCAAGTGTATTCGCTGCCGGACAGGAAAAAGTTACGGTGCTTGCGGCGAGGCGGCGGCGTAACTTTCCGACGCGAGCGAGCGAATCATCTTTGTAGGGGGCGATCCTGGTAATAATTAGGTGAGCAGATTCTTCGCCATATGTACCCGGACAGCGACCTGGAAATGCTGATGGCCCGTTACCAGCAGGGTGATTTCGCCGCTGCCACAGCCCTGATCCACCGGCTGAGCCCGCAACTGCACCGGTTCTTCGTGGTTCAACTCGCCAGCCGGGGGGATGCCGACGACCTGCTACAGGAAACCTGGCTGCGCATTCACCAGGTGCGACACACCTACCGCGCCGGCGAACCGGTGCTGGCGTGGGTCTACGCAATTGCCCGGCACATTCGCGTGGACCACTACCGTAAGGCGTGTCGCACGGCGGGGCGCGAAGAGCCGCTGGAGAGAATGCCCGAGCCGGCGGCGGCACCGCCCGCGGGAGCGGAAAAGGATGCGGACCTGGAAACGATTTTGGCCCACCTTCCGGAGAGCCAGCGCGAAGTGATCGAGATGTTGAAGGTGGCGGGAATGTCGCTGGAGGAGGTGGCGCGCGCCACTTCGTCGAGCGTGGGGTCGGTGAAACAGAAGGCGCATCGGGCTTACGAGCGTCTGCGGGAACGGCTGGGCGGCGTGGGACAGGGCAAAGGGGTCTTCCGTGAGGGATAGAGAGATCGACGAAATTCTGAAACAGGCCGTCCGGACTCCCCACGACGTGGATCCGGCGCTACTGGACCGCATTGCCGGATCCATAGCGCCGTCGCTGAGCCCGGTCCGTCCCCTGCCGCCAGCACGGGTTCTGGCGGGCGGCCTGTTTCTGATCTGCGTCGCGGTCGCTACGTCGGGTGGAGCTTTGTTGGGAATGCACGGCATTCAACGGATGAGCGTTTTGGAACGCGCGCTGATCTTTCCGGCGCTGGGCGTTTTCCTTTCCCTCGTGGCGACGGCGTGCCTCGCCGAAGTAATCCCCGGAAGCCAGCGGCGCGCGGCGCCCGGACTCTTGCTGGCGGCCGGCAGCGTGGGATTGATTACCGTATTCGGGGTCCTGTTCCGCGACTACCGCACGGAGCGTTTTGTGCCGCAAGGGATCGCCTGTTTGACGGCAGGGCTTGGGCTCGCGATTCCGGCCGCGCTCGGGAGTTGGCTGCTTCTGCGGCGCGGCTTTGCGGTGAATCCCGCGGCTGCCGGACTGGCGGCGGGTACACTGGCGGGTCTGGCCGGTGTGATCATGCTGGAACTTCACTGTCGGAATTTCGAGGCCCCGCACGTGATGCTCTGGCATACCGCGGTGATGCCGGTCAGCGCGGCCGCAGGGGCGCTGCTGGCGGGGCGCCTGGCTGATTCTCTGTGGAGTGCAGGCCGCCCGCTCCGGCACTGAATGCGATATTGCTGGGCGCCGGGTCCTCGTCCAATTGCGTTCCGCAGTTCCAGATGCAGACACCGCAGTGGATGCGCGTTTCACGATTCCCCGCAACCTGGGGATGATCGACAAACGTTAGGGCATTCAAGAACGGCAGACTGAAGGCAAGCCTCGCACGCCGATCACAGGGCCGTCGCGAAATCCCGATCTGTCCACCAAAACGCCCAGGAAGTCGTCCTGCGTTGCCTTTGGCGCCGTGGTCCCGCCCACTCCCACCCCCGTTGCTGAAAGGCTTTCAACAGAACAAATAGCCAGATCATCACCAGCGCGTGATGCATATGGCCGGCGTGTAATCAATGGCCTTTCTTCGCCTGGCCTTTCAAGATCCGTACGATCGCAACTATTGTGTTCCAATTCCGTGTCGTCGCTGGCACACCGAACAGTTTGTCGATCTGGCCAAGATAGCCGATCGTTTTCATATGACGACGGTAGACTCCGAAGACGAATCGATTCTTCGACGCGACGACTCGCAAGAACCACTCCCCGTTGAGCGGAAGTGTGGTTGGAATGGAAGGCCTGATGCGGCCGGCCTTCGACAGGACGCTCACGAATCGAACGATATCAGGGCTTGCCGGCTCAGCCGCAAACGGACTTTCCATCTCCAGGCGGACAAGATCACGGGCGTCGCAGAACGCAACTTCCGCTTCGAACGGCAGCTTCTGGCGCAATTCAGCGCGGAACTTTGTTCGAGATATCCTCCTTCGCCCTCTACCGGGCGGTGCGTTGCAGTTCCGCGGGGACGCGTTCGCGGTCGAGTCCCTCGAAACGAAACCTCCATTCGACCGGTACCGTCTCCGGCACGAAACACTCCCGATCATCGCAAGCCTGGTAGCGCAATGATCCTTTGAGTACCACCTCGCCAGACGGGCTCACCAGCGGTTTGAGCGTGTTTTCCGCGCCGAAGGTGATCTCGCGCGTCAACCGCACGTGCCCCTGGTAGACCAGCGCCGTCTCGTGGATGGGCTTTAAGCGCAACCTCTGCGCGGCGGGATATTGCGCGGGGCGCACCTTGGCCGCGCCGGTTTCCTCCAGTTTCCAGTCGACCGGGATATAGCCGGTGACGCCGGGAGCGTAGACGTGCATCTTGGGCTTGAGGTCTAGATCCAGAGTGAGCAGAATGCGATGCCCGGGGTGCGCCATGAGCGTAGAGGCGTCCGTCGACAGCCGGACGTGCTTCGCTTCCACGGCGGCGCTCGCGGAATCCACGCGCTCGCCGTAGCGGCCCGCGAGGATGTCGGAGATCGAGATGCGCTCGCGGAAATCTTCCTCGAAGTACTTCGACACAACCTTCCCCTGGGGATCCACGATGTACGTGCCCGGGTACGGTATACCATACTGGGCAGTGCCCGGTGTCACCGACTCGTTGAGAATCCCGAAGGCCCGGATGATTTTGGAGTCGGGGTCCGACAGCAGGGGAAAGGCGATCTTGCGGCGGTCGGCGAAGTCCTTCAGAATCGCCGGGGAATCGTAACTGATGGCTGCCAGCCCCAAGCCCTCCTTGCGGATCCGTTCAACATTCTGGCCCAGCTCCACGAGCTGGGTTTTGCAGAACGGTCACCAGTCGGCGGACCGGTAAAAGACCAGCATGGCGCCCTTGGGTCCTATGATGGATTTCAGGGTCTGGGTGCGGCCCAACTGGTCGGGCGCGGCGAACTCCGGCACGGGGTCGCCCACGACCGGGCCGGTCTTGATCTGGCCGCAAAGAGCCGCCGCGAAGACTGCAAGCCACAGAGTTCGGCGCATGATACACCGGATTTTAGCATGGGCGGATCACGGCGCCCTCGGGAATTGGAAGTTGGGGCCGGCCGCTGGCGCCCAGAGGGGAAGACGGTCCGACCACGCGGGAGCAGCCCCCGGGGTGGCTGGCGAGCCGGACAGCTGTTCTTCATATCAAGTGTCATGTTTCCGCGCCGCTCGGAGCGGATGTAGGTGCCCGGACTAGCGTGCTTGTGGTTATGAACTCCTCGACTTCTTCTACGGTGCCCAGCACCGAGCTTGACTGGATGCAACCTGCACTGGTAACGGCTCTTTTTTTCTCCCTTCAGACGTGAACCGGCGCTTGTGGCCCCTTCCACTCAAGTGGGCCGTACCGCGTCTTCACCGGCGGTACGAGAGCCGTCACCAAGTAGATGACTGCTTTTTGGAACGCTGCCTATTCCGCCAACTTGGAGAGGATGTGTGTCAACACAGCGTCCGTCTTGCAGGGCGCAGGGGCAGCCTTCCAGATGCTGAGAGCATTCTGCATCTTCTGATCGGACACTTCGAGACTGATTGACCGCTTCTTCAGCAATGGCTTTGCCTTCTCGATCTCCGGAGACGTTCCGCAGCCAGCGACGGCGTCCAGAACCCGCTGCAGGATCTCATCCCAACGCCGCGCGCGTTCCCGCACGGCTAGGCCTCGCTGGGTCGGATCCAGACGAAGAATCTCCTCGACGCGAGCCACAGCGTGGGCTGTATCTGCGTTGCCGGGATCAGCCTTTGCTGCAAACCGATATGCATCCAAGGCCGATACGTCTTGTTCCGCGGCGAATCTCGCATCACCAAGCCTCAACCAGACGCTGGCGTCCGCGGGGAAGTGGCTGGCCAGCGCGGCGTAGGCTTGCTCTACCTGTTGCGGTGAACCGATGGCCTTCACTGTGTCCGCGGCGGCTTTCCCAACGGCTGGATCGTCTCCGTGCTGCTCGATCATCGACAGCAAAAGGGAGATTGCCTCGCCCTGCCGTCCGGCATCGTTCAGCAGCCCGGCGTATTTAAGTTGAGTGCTCTTTCGCCGGGACTCTTCTTGTGCGGGCCACTCCTTGGAGAGCGCCTGCGCGAAGAGTTGCAGCGCCCGTTTCTTGTCTCCTCCGGCGAGAGAGATCTCGGCCAGTCCCATCCAGACCATGCCATCCTGAGGATCGAGCTTGGTTACGCCGGATAGATAGGAGGAAGCCTCGTCGAAGTGACCCGACTCGACGAGAGCGAGGCCCAACGCGGCCCGCGACTTTACATCTTGCGGGGCGTGCGCCAAGGCGGTCCGAAATGCCGAGACCGCTTCCTCAAACTGCCCTTGCGCCAGAAGTCTCTCGCCACTCTTGTAGGCCTCAATGCCCATATCGGAACGGCGAGTGCGTTGCCAGAAGACAAGCCCAGATACGATGAGCACCGCCGCCACGGTAATGGCCGCCACTGCTGGGAGCCAATTCTGTGCGGACACGGCAGCGGTCTTTTCCCGTTCTTTGGAGCCAGCGAGCTTTTTGTAGGCACTTAGCGCATCCTGGGTGTTGAGCACGCCAATCTGCGTTCCCCCAGTCCGGCTGACTACCAGAATCTCGTCCACACCCGCTTCCCCCATGCGCTGCAATGCCAGGTCCAATGGGTGATCTGGATGGACATGCGGGATGTCCAGCGGATCGGCGATGTCGGACCCGGACGGTTGCAATGGGCGCATTGCCGGCTCAACGGTCAAGGGTTCCGGCAGGTGAGCGGCCGAAGGCATAGTGATGCCGTCCTGTCTGGACAGCGCCTCATAGATCGGTAGTCTCTGCAACTTCTGTGCCAGCACGTAGCTGCACAGGTTGGCGATCATCAACGGCACGATGATGGTGTAGTCGCGTGTCACTTCGAAGATCATGATGACGCTGGTCAT
>PLDO01000370.1 GCA_003136215.1 Bryobacterales bacterium | reverse complement strand
GTGCGATTGCCAACGGCGGCACCCTGAACTACCTGCAATATCCGCGCACCCAGGCGGAGGTACAGAGCTTCGTGCCGCGCGTTAAGCGCCGCTTGGATATCGCCACGGTGATCCCCATGGTGAAGCCGGGGATGCGTGGCGCGGTGGAGTTCGGCACGGCGCACCGCGCACGCGAAGATGGAGCCATCGCGGGCAAGACGGGGACGTGCAGCGAGAATCACACCCACCTGGGATGGTTCGGCAGTTTCAACGACGTGGGCGACCGGAAACTGGTGGTGGTGGTGCTGCTGACGGGCGGACGCCCGGCCATCGGGCCGCTGGCGGCGGGGATTGCGGGCGATGTGTACCGGCGGCTGGGTGAGAAAAACTATTTTCACGCGGCGCAGGTCATAACCCCGGCGGACCTGGTGGCCAGCCAGATCTGCTGCGCGCGGTAAGGTCTCGCCGGCGAGACGGCCAATCAAAAATATCGTTGGTAGGCGCGTTCCCACTCCGGGCTGGGGTGCGGCTCCACCGTGGTCAACTCGAACGAATTGCGCACCACGGCGCGCGCCTCGTCGAGGTTGGCGAGTTCGCCCGCGCCCATGGCCTGCACCAGGATGTTCCCGATGGCGGTGGCCTCGCTCGGCCCGGCGACCACGCGGCGGCCGGTGCAATCGGCCACGAATTGATTGAGCAGGGTGTTGCGCGAGCCGCCGCCCACAATGTGGATCACGTCGATCTTGCGGCCGGCCAGCGACTCCAGGTTCTCTACCACGTTGCGGTAGCGCAGAGCGAGGCTTTCCAGGATGGCGCGGGCGAATTCGCCAGGCGTGGCGGGCGGCGCCTGACCGGTGCGGCGGCAGTAAGCGGCGATCTGCCCCGGCATGCCGCCGGGCTCCAGGAACGCGTCGGGATCGATCGCGGCGGTGAAGGGGCGCGCTTCCGACGCCAGGCGGGCGAGCTGCTGGTAGCTGTATTCGGCGCCCTCCAGCATCCAGGCCTTGCGGCATTCCTGGAGCAGCCACAGGCCGGCGATGTTCTTCAGGAAGCGGATTCTGCCGGAAACGCCGACCTCGTTGGTATAGTTGGCGGCGAGCGATGCGGCGTTGATCACGGGCGACGCGAGTTCCAGGCCCATCAGGGACCAGGTTCCGGAGCTGATGTAGCACCAGTTGTCGCCGCGTTCGGCGGGGACGGCGACCACGGCGGCGGCCGTATCGTGACCCGCGGTGGCGTAGACCGGGGCGTGCGGCGGTTCGATCATCTTGCCGAGCAGTGTGCCCGGCGGGACGATCTCGCTGAGGATTCCAGCCGGAAGATCGAGCCGGGTCAACAATTCCGTGGCCCAGGACATGGATTCCGGATTGAAAAACTGGGTGGTGCTGGCAATGGTGGTTTCGCTCTTCGCCACGCCGGTGAGCCAATAGTTGAAGAGATCGGGAATGTTCAGCATGCGCGCCGCCACACCCAGGGCAGGGGATCCGGCGAGGCGCATGGCATACAACTGATACAGCGTGTTGAGCTGCATGAACTGGATGCCGGTGTAGCCGAAGACCTGGTCGCGCGGGACCACCTGGAAGAGCTTATCCATGACGCCGTTGGTGCGCGCGTCGCGGTAGTGGCGCGGCGTATCGAGAAGCAGTCCGTCGCTGCCGAGCAGCGCGTAATCCACGCCCCAGGTGTCGATGCCGATGCCGTCGAGCGTCAGTTTGCGCTCGCGTGTGGCCACCGCGATGCCGTGCTGGATCTCGTGCCAGAGTCGCAGGATATCCCAGTAAAGGGCGCCCGGGACGCGGACCGGGGTATTGGGAAAGCGGTGCAGTTCCTCCACGGAGAGCTTGCCGGCAGAAAGGCTGCCGAGTAGAGCACGCCCGCTCTCGGCGCCAAGATCGATCGCCAGGTAATGACTCATGAAAACGCAAGTATAGTACGGTGCGTCGAAGCGGGGTTGCCGCCCCTTTAAAGTATTTCCCCGATCCCACCGATAGAGACTATGACACGCCAGCCTGATGGCCGGTGGAACCAGAAACTCGCCCCGCTCGCGGCCATGGCCTGGGGTGTACGTGTTCGGGGGCGTAGTCAGGGTTGGTAGGAGACTGCACTTCATGTTGGAACAAATGACGATCGGCAGGAAGCTGATGAGCGGCTTCTCGGCGCTGCTAATGTGTCTGCTCGGTCTGGGCTGGCTCTCCCTGTCCGCGGTCGACGGCCTCCGGCGCGATCTGGACCAGGTAGCGAACCAGACAGCCCGCAAAATCGAAATTACCGGTGCAATTAACGTAGCCACCGCGTCGATGCGCGCGGAAGCCTGCGCTGGCCTCCTCGCGGCGGTTCTCAAACACTCGGGCGACCTGCAGGCGGCTCGCTTGAACTTCAACAAGGGCGCCGGAACGGTGGAACAGAAAATCCAGGAAATCCGGCCCTTGCTGGTCAACGAGAACGAGAAGAAGGCCACCGACGAAATGGCGGCTGACTTGCCGGCGTGGAAGGCATCTGTCGAACAAATGTTAGGCCTGTGCGAAGAAGGCAAACTCGAGGAGGCCGACCAAATCCGGATCGACAAGCAGCGTCCCATAGCGAACCGGATGGCGCGCAGCGCCGACGACATTCTCAAAATCAATCGGCAAATGTTGGTGGCTGCCACCAGAACAGCTGAAGATGACGTGTCGCGGAACCGGGGGCTGGTGTTCGTGTGTATGGTGTTTGCGCTCTGCATAGCCGGGTTCATCATCCTCGTCGTGCGCCTGGTGAACCGGGGGCTACTGCAAACCGCGGCGGAACTGGCCAACGGCGCGCAGCAGGTGGCCGATGCGGCCGGCCAGGTCTCCCGTTCCAGCCAGATACTGGCGCAGGGCTCGAGCGAGCAGGCGGCGTCGCTGGAGCAGACTTCGGCCTCGAGCGAGCAGATCCACGCGAGGGCGCGCAGGCAGAGCGAGAACTCGCGCGAGGCGGCCGGACTGGTGAGCAGGTCGCAAGCCAGGTTCACCGGGAGCAACCGTTCGCTGGAGCAGATGGTGGTCGCCATGGGCGAGATTAATGCGCACAGCGGCAGGATCGCCAGAATCATCAAGGTGATCGACGAGATCGCCTTCCAGACGAACATTCTGGCGTTGAACGCCGCGGTGGAAGCGGCCCGGGCCGGGGAAGCAGGCATGGGCTTCGCGGTGGTGGCCGACGAGGTCCGCAACCTGGCGCAACGCTGCGCGCAGGCCGCCCGGGATACGGCCGCGCTGATCGAAGAGTCGATCGCGAAATCCAACGACGGCAAGATAAAGGTGGATGAGGTGGCGGCGGCGATTCGGTCGGTCTCCGAGGAATTCGGCAAGGTCAGTCTGCTGGTGGAGGAAATGAACCAGGGCAGCCAGGAACAGACGTGCGGCATTGAGGAAGTGGCACGCGCGGTCGTGCAGATGCAACAGGCTACCCAGTCCACGGCGGCCGGCGCGCAGGAGAGCGCCGCGGCAGCCGAAGAACTCGACGCGCATTCGGCAACTCTCAAGGCCGTGGTGCAGCGATTGACTGCTATGGTGGGCCGCGGAAGGGGCGACACCCGTCAACCAGACTGGCGCGCCTCCCGACCTTTGCCTCCGAACCGGCAAGGGCCGCCCCCGGCGAACCGGGAACAACACGATCCACCGGCTATTGGCGGGCACGACACCTTCCCGCTCAACGAAGAGTTCTGAGTGTTCGGTCAGCCCCGCCGGCCAGGTCCGAGCTGCTGCTCGGATGAACAAGGCGGAGCCTTATTCCACTACTTCGCTGCCGTCAGGCCCAACCCTGGGCCTTTGGGGAGAATCAGCTTCCCCTTTTCCACCCCGACGCCGTGGAAGGGGTCGTTGGAGATCAGGAGATTGCCGTCGAGATCGCAGAAATCGACCAGCGGCGAGAGGTGCGCGGCCGCGGTCACCGACACGGAACTGGAAATCATGCAGCCCAGCATGGTCTTCATGCCGAGAGCTTTGGCGATCTCGATCATGCGGTACGCTTCCAGCATGCCGCCGCTCTTATCCAGCTTCACGTTGACGCCATCGAAGCATTCCTTGAGCCTGGGAATGTCGGCGGCGTGCTGGCAGGCCTCGTCGGCAATAATCGGGATGTGGACTCTGGAGCGCACCCAGCGTGTCTCCTCCAGCATGTCGGCGGGCATGGGCTGCTCGATGAACTCGACGCCCATCTTTTCCAGCCAGTTGATCTTGCGGACGGCCTCTTCCTTGTCCTTCCAGCCTTCGTTGGCGTCCACCCGCAACGGCTTCTTGGTGACAGAGCGGACGGCTTCGATGGTGGGCTCGTCGGTGGCCAGCCCCACTTTCACCTTGAGGACCGGATAATCCGCCGCTTCCAGGGTTTTCTGTTTGGTGATCTCCGGGGTATCGATGCCGATGGAAAAGGTGGTGAGCGGCGTGTCCTTGGGGTCGAGCCCGAAATAGGAATAGAGCGGAATGCCCAGCTTCTGGCCGACCCAGTCCATCAGGGCGATGTCGATGGCGGCCTTGCCCGCCCACTCGCCTGGGATGCGCCGGAAGACTTCGGCCATGATCTTGGCGAACTGCAACGGGTCGGCGGTAAGCAGCAGGTCGCGCACGCTCTCCACCGCTTTCTGGCCGCTGGCGGCATCCTCGTGGTAACGCACGATGGGCGCGCCTTCGCCGTGTCCCGTGATGCCGCCGCGGGTGTAAGTGGTGTGCAGCGTGTCGCGGTACTGGCTGGACGACATGGTGGTGGTCCAGGTGTGCTGCAGGTTGAGCCGCACGATCCTGGTGGCGAGGGTGGCATTGGCGGCGGCCGCGGCCAGAGCCACTGCACCGGTGGCGGATGCGGCGGCGGGTGCAACGGATGCGGTTTTCAGAAACGTGCGGCGGTTCATTTCAGTCTCCTGGCGGCCACCAGCAGCTTGGTCCAATAGGCGTCGTTGAGGTCGTCGATGCGCACCATCGGGGTCAGGTGGGTGGTGGCGTCGATGAATTTTCCGTCTCCCAGATAGATGCCGGTGTGGGTGATCTTCTTCTCCGACGCGCCGAAATAAAGTAGATCGCCGGGTTGCAGATTCTGGCGATCCACGCTGGCGACGCCGCTCCATTCGGCCTGCGGTTGCGCGTCGCGCGGCATGACGACCCCGCGGCGGCGCCCCAGCATCTGCGAGAAGCCGGAGCAATCGTAGCCGTAACTCGAAGTGCCGCCCCAGGTGTAAGGCAAGCCGAGGAAACGCTTGGAGAATTCCAGAGTTTCGGCGATGGAGAGCGGCTTGGGGTCGAGCGAGACATCGCCTGTCTGCACCCAGCCGGCATGGTCGTCGGGCAGGCGCACCTGGAGCCAGCGGGCGTCCTCTTTCGGTTCGGCGACCACCTCGAGCCGGCTCTCAAAGGGCACGGTAACGAGGGGGGCGTGTTTGGTGACGCTGGCTTCCCGGTAGATGTGGGCAAACAGGCTCTGCACCTCGGCGACGCGCCCGCCGGCGGCGTACGGTTTGCCCGGAAGTAGAGCGGCGAGCGGGGTCCAGCCCAGATAATCGTCGGCCGTGCGGATGTGTGCCCATCCGTCTTTTTGTTCCAGAATGCCGACATTGGCGCCATAGATCGCCTGCGAGACTACGTCGGCGTCCGTGCTGGGGCGCGAGTACATGTTGGCCACGGGTTGGAGCACTACGGCGGTGGGAAGGGCCGCGGCAAAGAGCGCGAGCACTGCGAATCCTGGCATATGGTAACTTTAGCAGCCTGCTGGCGATCCGGTGCTTTTCGGCGCCAGCACCTTGACAGCCCCAAGGCAGTGGTGGCTCAGAGTGGAGTGACCATCGCGGTCCAATCCTGGAACACTTTCCGTGACGCCACGCGGCCGGCTTCTTCGATTCACGCGCTTGCTGAGCCCGCTTTTTTCCCATAGCCGCTCAAAAACCGATTTCGCTCCCTGCTCTGGCGCGTTGCACGCGTCCTCCCTGGACATCTGGGAACGTCGCTATAATGACTCTCCGGTGATGAAGCCTCCCCATAAACTAAGTGTGACCACGACACACGCCCAGACTGGCTTGCGCGGATGGGGCAAGATCCGGATTCCGCAATGAAGCCGCGGAACGCCAGACGTAGCGCCGCACCCGAGGCGCCACGCGAGATCTCCGCTCCGCCGCCGGATTCCCCGGGTCGCACCTTTGCGTTCTATGCGATCACTAGCGTTCTGTTGTTGGTCCCCTGTTTCTGGCAGTCCCGAATCCAGGCCGGCGACCTCAGCAGCCACGTTTACAATACTTGGCTGGCTCGCGAGGTGGCGACGCGGCACATTCCCGGGGTGGCAATCGTGCCGCAGTTTACCAACGTGATGTTCGACTGGCTGCTGGCGGGCTTGTCCAGCGCTTGGGGTTTCGCTGTCGCGCAGAGAGTGGCAGTCTCGCTGGCCGTGCTGGTGTTCTTCTGGGGAGCATTCACATGGTTGACTGCGGTAGCCGGAAGGCAGCCTCGCCACCTTGCTCCATTGCTCGCCATTCTCACCTTCGGCTGGGTTTTCCATGCCGGATTCTTTAACTTCTACCTGAGCCTGGGACTGTGTTTCTGGGCCATGGCACTGGCGTGGCCCGGGGGTCGGCGGAGACTGGCGATGGCGGCACCCTTGGTGATGGCAGCGTGGCTCGCACACAGTCTGCCGGTGGCGTGGATGGCCGCCATGGGATTGTATACCGCGCTCGCGCTCCGCCTGACTGTCCGCCAGCGGGCCGCCGTGATGGGCGTGGCGGCCGTGGGGCTGGTCGCGTTGCACATCGCGATGCGGAGTTTGTCGTACGCCACCTGGTCACCGAAGCAGGCGCTCCTGGCCACCGGGATGGATCAGGCCTGGATCTACGATGAAAAGTACCTGCTGCTGGTTGCGAGCCTGGTCGTAGCCGTTGCAGTGTTGGTCTTGCGGGCCATTTCGAAGACGGGATGGCGAGCGTTGGCGGCCGGCATTCCGGTTCAACTCTGGAGCTTAACCGCGGTAGGTATTGCCATCGTTCCGACCGCAATCGCCCGGAAGGGCCTGTATGTTGCCTACATCGCCGACCGGATGTCTCTGCCGGCGGCGGTGTGTCTGTGTGCGGTAGTGGGCGCTGCGCGGTTACGTGCCGTGGAGCGATACGCCCTGATCGCGACTGCCCTGGTGTTCTTCGGCTTCCTCTATCGCGACGACCGCATCCTGAATGCCTTCGAGGGCGACCTGCGGGCTGTGGTGGCGCGCCTTCCCGAACGGTCCCGGGTAATCAGCGCATTCGACGACACGAGCCTGCACGTAAACGCCGTAGTCCACATGGTCGACCGCGCCTGCACCGGGTGGTGCTACAGCTTGGCCAACTATGAAGCGTCGACCGGAAACTTCCGCCTAAGGGCGCTGCCTGGGAATTCGGTGGTAGCGGCCACTTATGAACAATCGTGGCTACTCCAGACGGGCGCCTACTTTGCACAACCGACAGACCTGCCGCTATACGAGTTGACCACCGGCGGAGGGGGCGAGTTAATCGTGCGCAGCCTCCAGGCGGGCGAACGCACGAACCACATAAGTTTCAAGATGCTGCCGGATTTGTTCTAGCTGAAGATGGTGTCCTTCACCGCCCGCGCGGTCCTCACTAGTGCCGTGACCGCTTAGA
>PLDO01000433.1 GCA_003136215.1 Bryobacterales bacterium | reverse complement strand
CCGCGCAGAATGGCGATGGTGTCGTCCACCGTCGGCTCGCCGACCATCACGGAACGGAAACGGCGGGCCAGAGCGGCATCCTTTTCGATGTGCTTGCGGTACTCGTTGAGGGTCGTGGCGCCGATGCAGCGCAGCTCCCCGCGCGCCAGGGCGGGCTTGAGCAGGTTGGCGGCATCGATGGCGCCTTCGGCCGAGCCGGCGCCCACGAGGGTATGCAGCTCGTCGATAAAGCAGATGATTTCGCCGTTGGAATCGATGATTTCCTTGACCACCGCCTTGAGACGGTCCTCGAACTCACCGCGGAATTTGGTGCCCGCGATCATGCTGCCCAGGTCGATGGCCACCAGTTTCTTGTTCTTGAGCTGATCGGGCACATCGCCGCGCACGATGCGCTGCGCCAGTCCTTCCACGATGGCGGTCTTGCCGACACCGGGTTCGCCGATCAGCACGGGGTTGTTCTTGGTGCGGCGGCTAAGCACCTGCATCACGCGGCGGATCTCGTCGTCGCGGCCGATCACCGGGTCGAGTTTGCCGAGGCGCGCGGATTCGGTGAGATCGTGCGCGTAGCGCTCCAGCGCCTGATACTTGGTCTCGGGATTCTGATCGGTGATGCGCTGCGTGCCGCGGACGCTGACCAGCGCCTTCAGAATGGCGTCGTGGGTGGCCCCGGCGCGCGCCAGCAGCTGGCCGGCGGGTTCATTGCGCTCTTTGGCAAGGCAGAGCAGCAGGTGCTCGGTGGAAACGAACTCATCCTTGAAGCGGATGGCTTCATCGAAGGCGTGCTCCAGAATCTCGTTGAGCGGCGGCGCCAAATACATGCCGGGTTGCATGCTGCCGGTCTTGGGCAGGGTGGGAAGCAGGCGTTTGGCCTCGGCGAGAATGGCGTCGGGCTGCACGCCGCACTTCTCCAGCACGGGCCGGACTATGCCCTCCTGCTCTTCGGCGAGCGCGATCAGCAGGTGCAGCGGATACATGATCTGGCTGCCGTTCTTTTCGGCCAGCACCTGGCATTGCTGCAAGGCGTCCTGGGCCTTTTGGGTCAACTTATCGATGCGAAACATTAAGGTCCCCCAATAAAACTACGGGGCAGGCTCACCCAAAGGGTGCTGGCCTGCCCGAGAAACTCTGTCTATATAGATGCGACGCGCCAAAGATCGATGCGTTACACGGTGGTTTCGATCTTGATCTGACGCGGCTTGGCGGTCTCCTTCTTGGTGAGGGTGACGGTGAGCACGCCGTTTTTGTAGGCCGCATTGATCTTATCGGTATCGAAGGCGTTCGGCACGGCGAAACTGCGCACGAAATTGCCATAGCTGCGCTCGATCCGATGATAGCCCTTGTCGCTGCTGGCGGTTTCGAATTTGCGTTCGCCGGCGATGGTCAGGGTCTGGTTTTCCACGCGCACGTCGATGTCCTTGCCCTCCACATCGGGCAAATCGGCTTTGACGACGAGTTCGTTCTCGGTTTCGTAAATATCGACGGCCGGCGCCCAGGGGCGGTTGGTTTGCGGCTCGGTGAGGAGGCGGCTGAAGGCGCTTTCCACGGCGCGCAGGCTGGCGAGAGGATCGTAATGGCTGAGAGACATGTGATTAAGCTCCTGGATAGTTAAAGTTTGGAGGCTCTTGATGCCTCACTTGATTACAATCATAAAATATGCGTGACGTATTGTCAAATATATTTTAGTGCATATCTATACGGTATCTGAAGACGCGGGGCTTACCTGAGGAAATTGCATTTAGATTGTTAGTGTTAGTGTCGTTTTTGGCCGCGGCTGGCCCGGTGCAGCGGGCGGCGCGCCTGGATCTGGGGACTACCTTACGGGCAGAGTGAGTTCCTGCATTGGTGGGGCATGCTTGAGCTTGCCAGGCGAGCGAAGCTCGCCCGGGACAGGCCGGGAGGCCTGTCCTACGCGCCGTGGCACTTTTTGTACTTCTTGCCGCTGCCGCACGGACAGGGATCGTTACGGCCGGTCTTCTGGCCGGTGACCACGGGCGTGGCCCCGGTTGAGCCATCGCCGCCGATGAACTGCAACTGCTCCATCTCGCGCTCCTTCTTGCGCTGCACGTTGCGCGTAAAGTCTTCCATGGTGGACTTTGCCGCCAGGCGCTGCTGCTCGCTGGGGTCCGGCTTCGGCGCTTCCTCTTCAGCCGCTTCTTCCTCGTCCTCGTCGGGGAACGGCAGCACCGGGCCCGAGTTCGTGCTCACCTGAAGAAAGTACAGATAGCGCACCGTCTCGTCTTCGATGCGGTCCATCATGGCAGTGAACAGCTCGTAGGATTCCTTCTTGTATTCGACCAGCGGGTCCTTCTGCCCGTACGCCCGGTTGCCGATTCCCTGCTTCAACTCGTCCATCGACAGAAGGTGGTCCTTCCACTGGTTGTCGATGACCTGCAACATGACGATGCGCTCGGTCTGGCGCATGACATCGGGGCCCACCAGGTCTTCCTTCTCCTGGTACTTGGCCTGCAACTGGTCGAAGATGGCCTCGGCCATCTCCTGGCGGTTGAGATTGGCCAGTTGCTTGAGATCGATCTTGCAGCCGAACTGCGTGAGGATGTCGTTGCGCAGGGTGGCGAGGTCCCAGGTATCGGGATGCTTGTTGTCGGCGCAGTGGCGGTCGATATACTCTTCGACGATGCCCTGCATCATCTCCATGACGTGCTGTTTCTGGTCGGCGCCTTCCAGCAGTTGGCGGCGCTGGCCATAGACCGTCTGGCGCTGCTTGTTGTTGACGTCGTCGTATTCCAAAAGGTGTTTGCGGGCTTCGAAGTTCTGCGCTTCCACGGCTTCCTGGGCCTTGCGAATCCGGTTGGTGATCATTTTGGATTCGATAGGCACATCTTCTTCCATGCCGAGGCGGAGCATGAGGTTCTGCATTTTCTCGCCGCCGAAAATGCGCAGCAGGTCGTCCTGCAGGGAAAGGAAGAAGCGGGAGCTGCCGGGGTCGCCCTGTCGGCCGGCGCGCCCGCGAAGCTGGTTGTCGATGCGCCGGGATTCATGGCGCTCGGTGGCCACAATGTGCAGGCCGCCCAATGAGACCACTTCGTCGTGTTCCACATCGGTGTGCGCCTTGTTGCCGGCATAGAGCTCGTCCCACTGGTCGCGGCGCACCCGATAGAACTGCTCGTTGTGGGTGAAATAGTTAAAGTGCTCGTCGGCGACGAAGCGGGCGTCTTCCTCGCTCAGCCGTTCCGCCACCTTCTTCTTCAGGCACTCGTCCTTGGTCATGAACTCGGGGTTGCCGCCGAGCAGAATGTCGGTGCCGCGGCCGGCCATGTTGGTGGAAACGGTGACGGCGTTCTTGCGCCCCGCCTGCGACACGATGCCGGCTTCGCGTTCGTGATTCTTGGCGTTGAGCACCTCGTGGCGGACGCCCATCTTCTTGAGGATGCCGGAGAGGTGTTCACTCTTCTCCACCGAGATGGTGCCCACCAGCACGGGCTGCCCCTTGGCGTTGTACTCCTTGATTTCCTTGGCGGCGTTACGGAATTTCTCCACCTCGGTGCGGTAGACCATGTCGGTGTTTTCCTGGCGCCGCATGGTCTTGTTGGTGGGGCACACCACTACTTCCAGCTTGTATATCTTGTAGAATTCGGCCGCTTCGGTTTCCGCCGTTCCGGTCATGCCGGCCAGTTTCTTGTACATGCGGAAGTAGTTCTGGAAGGTGATGGTGGCCAGCGTCTGGTTCTCGCGCTGAATCTTGACGCCTTCCTTGGCTTCCACGGCCTGGTGCAGGCCGTCGCTCCAGCGGCGCCCCGGCATGAGGCGTCCGGTGAACTCATCGACGATCACCACCTCGGGGCCTTCGTCGCCATCGCGGACCACGTATTCGCGGTCGCGCTGATAGAGCACGTGGGCGCGCAGCGCCTGTTGGACGTGGTGGTTCCACTCAATATTCTGGGGGTCGTAAAGGTTGCCGATATTGAGCAGCTTTTCCAGGCGCAGGACGCCCTCTTCGGTGAGCGCCGCGGACTTGTGCTTCTCGTCGATGGTGTAGTCGCCGGTAGTGTATTTCTCGCCCGGTTCCTTGCCCTCAATGACCTCGCCGCGGGTGAGCTTGGGAATGATGCGGTTGATCTTGTAGTACTTGTCGGTGGATTCCTCGCTCGGGCCGGAAATGATCAGCGGGGTGCGGGCTTCGTCGATCAGGATGGAGTCCACTTCATCGACGATGGCGTAGTTGTGCATGCGCTGCGTGCAGTCCTCGAGACGGAACTTCATGTTGTCGCGCAGGTAGTCGAAGCCGAACTCGTTGTTGGTCCCGTAGGTGATATCGGAGTTGTAGGCGTCCTTGCGCTCCTGGTCGTCGAGGTCGTGGACGATGACGCCGACCTTGAGGCCGAGGAACTTGTAGAGGCGGCCCATCCACTCCGAGTCGCGCCGGGCCAGGTAATCGTTGACGGTGACCACGTGAACGCCGTTGCCGGCGAGCGCGTTCAGGTAGCAGGGCAGCGTGGCGACCAGGGTTTTGCCTTCACCGGTTTTCATTTCGGCGATCTTGCCCTTGTGGAGGACCATGCCGCCAATCAACTGAACATCGAAATGGCGCATGTTGAGGACGCGGCGGCCGGCCTCGCGGACCACGGCGAAGGCTGGAATCAGGAGGTCGTCGAGGGTGGCGCCTTGAGCGATTTGCTCTTTAAATTCAATAGTTTTAGCGGCCAGGTCGATGTCGGAGAGCTGGCGAATCTCGGGTTCCAGGGCACTGATTGCCGCCACCGTGGGCAGCATGGCTTTGACTTCACGTTCGTTCTTGGTTCCGAAGACTTTGGCAAGAACGCCATCGATATAGGACATGTAAAGGTCTCGTTACGGTAGGAATCTGTAAATCTTATTTTACTCTGTATAGAGAGACGCCCGCTGAGGAAGCGTCTTAGCGAATGCGGAATTGGCAGGCGGACCCACCCTTACTTGCTACTATCGGAAGCATGGGTATGACGCGCAGAGGGTGGTGTCTCTCCGCCCTGGCCGCCGCCCGGCTTTTTGGCGAAGGCCGCAAGGGCGAGATCTTCCCCTCTGATGCCGAGCGTTACCCCGATCCGCTGACCGAACTCGACGTCTACCGGCTCACCAAGCCCGATTACACCAGCACCATGACGGCGTACTACAACCGCGGCATCGCGCACAACAGCGGATGGATGCTGTGCGCGAGCGACCGCGGCGGTTCGCGGCAGGGCTTCCGGCTGGATTTGAGATCCGGCGAGATGAAGCAACTGACGCAGGCCGAAGGGCTGGACCCGGGGACGCTCACGCTACTGCCGGACAATCGCTCCTTCTGTTACCTGGCCGGACGGTCTCTCTACATCGCCAACGTGTCCAACTTGAAGGAGCGCGAGTTGTACCAGGCGCCCGAAGGCTGGGCACCGGCCGGCGGCATGAGCGTGGGCCCCGATGGCACGCACGCCACTCTGGTGGAGCGGCGCGGCGACACATCGCGGCTGCGCATGGTGACACTGGTGCAGGGGGTGGCGCAGGCGGTAATCGAATCGCCATTCCCGATGTCGGCTCCCATAGCCCGCCCCATGCGGGCCCAGATTCTCTACCGGCAGGGCGCCGAGGCACTGTGGCTGGTGAACGCCGACGGCACGCAGAACCGAAAGTTGAAGCTGGCCGCCGGCGGCATTGGCACACCCAACTGGAGCGGCGACGGCAAGACCATCCTGTATCTCAATTTCCCGGAAGACCGCACCCGGTTGAACAACCTGCGCGAATTCACGCCGGATACCGGAAGCGACAAACTAATCGGAAAAACCAGCCAGTTTGCGGCGTTCGCAGCCAACCGGGATGGGTCGGTCTTCGTGGGCGCCAGCCGCAACACCTCGCCCGCGGTGCTGCTGCTGCTGCGCACCGGCAACAGCGAACGGACCATGGCCGAACACAAGGCGAGCAATGCGGAAGATGTGGCCCCGCTGTTTTCGCCGGACAGCCAGCACATCTACTTCCAGAGCGACCGCCACGGCAAGCCGGCCATCTACAGCATGCACGTGGAAAAACTGGTGGAGAAAACGGAAGTGTAGGTGGGGCAGGCGCTTTCGCCTGCCAACGCCACTCGCGGGCGAATTCTTTCAGCTGGCAGTGCGCCTGCCCCACCATGCACAAGACGGAGCCTTATGCCACCCCTGTCCTACCGGCCGGACTGTTCCTTCGGCGTGGAAAGGTAGCCGACGATCATGTCCTTCTGCACCTGGTTGATGACGATCTCGTAGGGCTGCTTTGCCTTGCTGGTGTAGAACTGGACCGGTTCGTTGATGTTCTTGTCCTTCTTCTCGGTCAGCTTGTCGTCGGCATTGACTTCGACGGTGTACTTGTTCTTCTTGGTGTCGGTGCTCTTCAGCTTCAGCGTGATATCGCCGACGCGCTGGGGAGCCTTGGTCTTGCCCAACTTAATCTCGATGTAGTTGCGCTCGCCCAGGCGGCGGAGTGCCTGCAGCTCCTGCGCGTTGGTGGCAATGAGGCCGCTCTGCACACCGAGATCGCCGCGCGTGCTCTTGAGGTCGGCGATGGTCTTCTGCAGTTCGGCCTGGGTGGCGGAGACCTGGGTCTTGACGCCGCCCACGTCGGTGGAGACGTCGGCAATCTTGGCGTTCGCCGTATTGGCGGAGGTTTTCACCTCGCTGATCTCACTGCTCACCTGCTGATTGACTTTGGCTTCTTCGGCCTGGATCTGGCGGGCCAACTGGTCGGCGTGGGCCTGGGATTCGGCCTTGGCCTGGCTGGAGAGTTGGCGCGCGTCGTCCCGGGCTTTGATGCGGGCGGCTTCCAGGTCCGCCTTCATGTTCTCCAGGTGGCGGGCGTGGGAGGCGTTGGTCACGGACGAGGCATCCCGCAGGTTGGCCAATTCGGTTTGCAGAGAGTCGCGGACCTTGGAAACGTCGGTGCGCAGGTGGTCGATCTGCACGAAGAGATAGATGTTGGCCGCGATCAGGGCGATCAGGGCGCCGGCAACGAGCGCGGTGAGCAGGCCGGAACTCTTTTGCTGCGGTTCTTGATAGGTCGGTGTCACGAACAGTACTCCTTTTGACTTCCTTACATTATAGATGGAGATGGGTGCCTTTTCGGTTTCACTTTATGTGAGGTCGAAGCTCTGCCCCGGCGCCGGGCAGACCGCCTCCAGCCCGTAGTGGGTGTGCAGCAATTTGGCGAGCGTCTCGGATTGGCTGGGTTCCCCGTGCACCAGAAACACCTTGCGCAGCGAGCCCACCATGGGTTTGATCCATTCCAGCAGCTCGCTCTGGTCGGCGTGGCCGCTGAGTTCGTCGAGGCTGGCGATTTCGGCGCGCACGCGCATCGGCTCGCCGAAGATGCGCACCTCGGGCCATTTCTCCACCAGTTTGCGTCCCAGCGTATCCTGCGCCATAAAGCCGGTAATCAGCACGGTATTGCGCGGATCCTCGATGTTGTTGCGCAGGTGGTGCAGGATGCGCCCCTGCTCGCACATTCCGGAGGCCGAAATGACCACGAACGGCCCGTGGAGATCGTTGAGCTTCATGGAATCGGCGGCCTCGCGAATGTATTGCAGACGCTGGAAGCCGAACGGGTCCTCGCCGGCGGTGAGGTATTGGTTGGTTTCGGCGTCGAAGCACTCGGGATGATCGCGGTGCACCTGCGTCACGTTGAGCGCCAGGGGACTATCCACGAAGAGGGGGATGTTGGGAATGCGCTTTTCGTTGAAGAGCTGGTGGAGCAGTAGCACGAGTTGCTGGGTGCGTCCCACGGCGAAGGCGGGCACGATGATGCGTCCGCCGCGGCGGGCGGTGCGGTTGACCACGTCGGCCAGCTTGTTGACCACATGCTCGACCTGCTTGTGCAGGCGGCCGCCGTAGGTGCTCTCCATGATCAGGTAGTCGGTGGGAGGCATCTTCTCGGGATCGCGGATGATGGGCAGATTCGGCCGGCCCACGTCGCCGGAGTAGGTCAGGCGCAAGGGCGGCGCGCCCCCCGACGCCTCGTGCAGCACTACGCAGGAAGACCCGAGAATGTGCCCGGCGTCGTAGGCCTCGTAGCTCAAGGTATCGGACAGAGGGAAGGGCTGGTGGTAGCCCACGGGGCGGAACAGCGGGAGCGTGCGTTCGGCATCCGCCATGGTGTAGAGGGGCACCACGACGCCGTTGGCGTCTTCGCGGCGGGCGATGCCGGCGGCCATGCGCTTCTCCATACGCTTATTGAGGAACTCGGCGTCCTTCTCCTGAATGTGAGCCGTGTCGCGCAACATCCAGTTGCTCAGATCGATGCTGGCCGGGGTGGAGAAGATGGGGCCCGCGAAGCCGTTCTTCACCAGGGTGGGCAGACTGCCGCTGTGATCGATGTGCGCGTGGGAAAGCACCACCGCGTCAATCGATGCGCCCCGGACGGGCAGATTGCGGTTTTTCAGGTCGGCGTCCTTGCGGCGGCCCTGATAGAGCCCGCAATCCAACAGGTACCGTTTGCCGCCGCTTTCCAGCAGGTGCATGGAGCCGGTGACGGTGCCGGCCGCACCCCAGAAGGTGAGTTTCATCAGCGCCATGGTAGCAAGAAGTCCGAGCGGTGCTCGGATGGCAAGCGTGCCCCACGCAAGGGCTGGTGGCGCAGGCGGTTCCGCCTGCGACTCCGAGCTTGCGCTCGGATGCCCAAGGCGGAGCCTTATGCCACGTTCAGCATTTCGTCCCAGGTGACTTCCCGCTTGAGTTGATACGCCATGCGGCCCAGGATGGAGGTGAACGTCGCGTTGGCGGCGATGGGCGCCATGTTGTAGGGCTTGGCGTCGCGCACACTGGCGAAAAACGCTTCCACCGCGTCGATGGTGATCTCGCGCTTCGAGGTGCGGCGCTCAATCAGGCTGGAGTCCGTCAGGTCGTCCGCATTCTTGTAAGGCGAATTGGCGATGGGACCGTGCAGCTTATAGTAGGTTCGCGACGTTTCCAGCATGCCCAGGGAACCGAAGAACTGCTCCTTCACGTCGCGGAAACCGGCGGTCTGCTTGATGCTGATCAGCCAGCCTTCCACCCCGTTGGGATAGAAGTAAGTGATCTCGTGATGGTCGGAATCCTGATCGCCGTAGGCCAGCGGGTAACGCAGGCTGCCGGTGCCGCGCGCGCTGAGGGGGTGCGCGTCGTTGGCGAACCAGTTCAGCATATCCACGCCGTGGCAATCCTGCTCCACGATGACGCCGCCCGATTCCGCCATCCAAGATCCCCACCGGCGAATTCTCTCCTCCGCCGTAGGCACGGGGCTGGGGGCACTGGCGGGTTTCGGCGGCGTTCCACCGAGGTTCCAGTAACTCATCATCATCTTGATCTCGCCCACCTTGCCCGACTTGTAATAATCCATCGCGGTCAGGTATTCCGGGCTGAAGCGCTGCTGAAAGCCGAATTGGATGGTCTGCTTCTGATTGGCCTTGCCGGAGGCGCGCACCAGGCGCTTCACCCCGGCGACATCGGCGCCGGCGGGCTTTTCGCAATAGATGTGTTTGCCCGAAGGCACGGCGGCTTCGAAACACTCGGGATGCAGATACACAGGGGTCGTGATGAGCACCGCGTCGACGTCCGGTTGCGCGAGCAGTTCATGATAGTCCTTGTAGACGCGCGCAGCGCCAGCCCCGGGGATTTTGGTCTTGGCATTGTCGATGCGGTCCGGGTAGCTGTCGCAGACCGCGGCGATCTTCGTGCCCTTGACGTTGGCCATGTGGGTGCCGACGTACACGCCGCGCCCCCCGGTTCCGATGACGCCGAACGTCACGGCGGAATTCGCCGGATAGCCGAATGCCGTCTCCGGCGACACAATCAGAATGCCGCCGGCTACGCCGGTGATGGCCTGGCGTCTGCTGATGGGTTCCATAGGTGCCTCCTTATGGTCCACTCGAATATAGCAACTGGCGGTTCTACTCAGGAAGCTTGAAATCCGCCTCGTACTGCCAGATCGAGCCGGTGCCGGAATCGCAGGCATGGTCGGGCGCCCGCACGATCACCATCAGTTCGCCGCCGTCCAGCCAATTCAGTTCACACGACGGACAATCGTCGATCACGATGTTGCCGGGGCCGGCGTAGTAGTGAGCGTCCATGGTGCGGTGGCACTGCGGGCACTGAATGTGCCGCTTCAGTTCCTTGGGATCGGGCGCATGCGGAACCGGTACCCAGTCCGCGCGATGCGCCCGGAGGTCCTGCAGCGCCAGGACAAAGACCGGCGCGGGAATCAGACTGCCGCGGCAGCGGGTACAGTAGAGAATCGGATGGGCCGCGAGAATGGCGTGTACCAGCGGAACGGCACAAACCGGGCAGGCGTGCTCCGCGGGTTCGTCGAGAACCCGGATGCCGTCCTCATTCTTTTCCGGGAAATACACGCTCTTGCAGTAGTCGCAAGTCAGACACTCCCGGCCGTCCTGGAGGCACATCGGGGCGCCGCAGCTCGGGCAGTTCATGGCGGCTCCCTACTGCGCAACACCCTGGGGTTTACCACAATCGGGACAGAACCTGGCGGCGGGGGGAATCTCGTGCCCGCACGCCTGGCAGAACTTCGCGGCGGCGCCCGACGCGGCGGATGCAACCGGCGCCGCGGCTGCACGAGCCGGAGCCTGCATGGCATTCATCATCGTCTGCGCCATGGATACACCGGCGCCGAGCCCGACGCCGACTCCCGCCGAGCCGCCCGGATTGGCCGCGGCCGTCTCCAGCGATTGAGCGGCCTCGAATTGCGTGTAGCGGCCAAGGTCGCCTGCCAGATTCATGCCGATCCGCCGGTCCAGCACCTTCTGCAGGTCGTCGGCCAGCGACAGACTGTCGATCACGAAGGAATGGAGTGCCAGTCCGAGCGCCGTCAGGGAAGGCTGCAGGTCCGCCGCCACTTTCTGCGCGAGGTCCGCCTGGTGTGCCGCCATATCGAGGAACGCCACCTCCGATGGCGCCAGCACCTCGGTGAGGCGCGCCACGATGGTGTTGCGCAGTTGGCCTTCCAGGTCCTCCACGCGGTAAAGCTCGCGCGTGCCGCTTACTTCGGTGAAAAACGCCCGCGGGTTGGCAATCCGCCAGGAGTAGATGCCGTAGGCGCGCACACGGACGGCGCCGAATTCCTTTTCCCGAATCGTAATCGGCGTGGCGGTTCCCCAGCGCTGATCGGTCTGCACCCGCGTCGAGAAGAAATAGACGTCCGATTTGAAGGGAGACTCGAAATCCTTGTCCCAATTGAGGAGATTGGTGAGCAGCGGCAGGTTGCGGGTATTGAGGGTGTATATGCCGGGGCCGAAGACGTCGGCAATCTTCCCTTCGTTGACAAATGCCGCCATCTGGGATTCGCGCACGGTCAACTGCGCGCCGTTGCGAATCTCCATATCGGCGATGGGATATCGGTACGCGAGGATGCCCTCTTCCGGCTCGTTCCATTGGATGACTTCGATGAATTGCTTCTGCAGAAAGCTGGTGAGAGACATGGTTCCTCACCCTCAATGTTGCGGGAGTCGCCAACGCCAGGGAAAGGTTGCGAAAAGTTAGGAGGCGGCTGATAACTCAGGGTAGGGGTGAGGCAACCGAATCCTGGGGAGGAGACCGGCGGAATGACGCATAGGGACATTCTCGTCACAAGGTACCACCCGCGCGTGTGCTATCACTAGAATTGAATGGACCGAATCGGCCGCTATAAAATTGTCCGGGAATTAGGCCGCGGCGCCATGGGCGTGGTGTACCATGCGATCGATCCCAACATCGGCCGTCCGGTGGCCATCAAGACGATCCATTTCGGGGACCATCGCAAGCCCGAAGAGATCGAGCGCATGCGCGAGCGGCTGTTCCGCGAGGCGCGCTCCGCGGGCATGCTCTCGCATCCGGGAATCGTCACCATTTACGATGTGGAGCAACAGGGCGAGCTGGCCTACATCGCCATGGAATACGTGGATGGGCCGACGCTCGATCAGATGTTGAGCGAGCCTGCGCCACTCGACGCCGAGCGCATGTTCAGCATCCTGGGGCAGACCGCGGTGGCGNNAAGATCGCGGATTTCGGCATCGCCAAGATCGCCGCGGCGGAGAACCTGACGATGACCGGGTCGATTGTCGGCACCCCGCACTACATGTCGCCCGAGCAAGTGCAGGGGCAGGCGGTGGACGGGCGCAGCGACCAGTTTTCCCTGGCGGTGATCGGCTACGAGATGCTGACCGGCGAGAAGCCGTACGCCGGCGAGCACCTGACTACGGTGGTGTATAAAATCGTGGCGGAAGAGCCCGTGCCGCCGCACCGGCTCAATCCCAGCCTGAGCACCGCGATCGAAAATGCGCTGCGCAAGGGGTTGTCCAAGAAGCCCGACGCGCGCTACCGCAATTGCCAGGAGTTCGCCGAATCGCTGGAGAAGGCGTGCAGCGCCACCAAAGGGTGGAAGCCGGTGCCGCGCGGCGGCCTGCTGAATGCGCCGACCATGGTCGATGTGCGGGCGCCGGTTATCGTCCCGCCGCCGCCCGTTGTGCTGCCGCCGCCGCGGCACAAGGGCCGGGCCGAACCCACTGCGACCAGCACGACCGAAGTCCGGCGAAAGTCGGGGTTCCCCGCCTACCTGTTGGCGGTTCTGTTAGTGGCCGGATTACTGGTTCTGATCGGCTCGCAGCTGAGTCCGTGGCATTTGCCGGGCTCGCAGCCGGCCGGTGGCGGCGAGCACCCCTCCGCCGCACCCAAGGTGGAACCGCCGGTCGTGGCGATTCCGCCGGTGACACTGCCCGCAACTACCCCGGCGGACGCCAAGCCGAGCCCGGTGGGGCAGCCTGCCAACCCCGAGCCGGAGGCAGCGAAGCTCCCGGCCGCCGAGCCGTTGAAGCCGCCAGCACCCGAGTTGGCCAAGCCCACAACTGAAGAGGCCGCCAAGCCCGCGCCCGCCGAACCGGCCAGGGAAGCGCCCAAGCCGGAGCACCGCCCGGCGACACCGGTGCGCGCTAGCGTTCCGCAGGAGTTGACCGTAATCACCAGCCCGGCCGGCGCCACCGCCACACTCGATGGCAATTCCTCCATGGCCTGTTCCACCCCGTGTACCCTGCGCGCGGCGGCGGGCAGGCACACGCTGGCGTATACCAAGTCCGGCTACTACATCGAGCGGCGCGAATTCACGGTAGGCGCCGGCCCGCTGGAGCTGACCCCGGTAGCGCTGAGCCCTCACGGCGGCACCCTGATGCTGAGCAGCGATCCTAAGGGCGCGGCGATTTCGGTCAACGGCAAGCGTATCGCTCAGGTCACGCCGGCGCAGATCCCGCTGGCTGTGGGAGTTTACTCCATCATGATCGAGAAGGATGGACGGCAGGCCACCGAGCAGATCGAGATCAAAGACGGCATGACCACGCGGAAGATCTTTCTGGGGCAGTGAACGGCGCGGTTGACCAGGGCGCCGGCCGGCAAATCGCGCCGGCATCTTCCGCTCGGCCGGTTCAGCGCTCCCGGCGGATGCTGGTTTTGTTAGCTGCGCGCCATTTCCCGGAGTATTATGAACACAAACAAGGAGCCGCTCGCCCCCTGTTACGTGAAATATCGTACGGATATTGACGGCCACCGTCGGCGGCAGCATCGAGGAGGAGGAAGCAATGATCCGGAAAGCAGTTCTGGTGGGGTCCGCATCACTGGTGGCATTCATTGGGTCGACACTCGTGCTGGGGTGGGACCAGAATGCGCCAACGAAGCCGGCTAGCCCGGCATTCCCGGAGGCGCCGGCAGCCTTCGACAACAAAAGCAACGGCATGGTGGATGACCCAAGCCATTTGGCCGATCAGGGAAAATTCGATGAGGTCGAGAATGTGGCGGATGGGCTCGGGCCGTTGTACAACGCGCAATCCTGCCGCGAATGTCATCAGAATCCTACATCGGGCGGCGGCTCGCAGGTCGTCGAACTGCGCGTCGGGCATCTGGGGCCGGATCATCGGTTTGTCAATCCGAACATACCCATCGCTCGCGGAACCGAGATCATCTCAGGCCGTACGCTGGTGAACGATCGTGCCATTTGCCCCAATGCCGCCTTCCCCGACACGGAGATTCAGGAACGTGTGCCGGACAGCGAGACGATACGCACGACGCGCATTTCCCTGAGTCTCTTCGGAGACGGTTTTGTGGAGGCGGTCCCGGATCAAACTCTGATCGACCTGGCCAGCGAGGAATGCAAAAGTACTCACGGCAAGGTGTGTGGGGTGGTGATCTACGTGCCGATCGTAGAAGCGCCGGGGCGCGCGGGAGTCGGCCGATTCGGCTGGAAAGACCAGCATGTAAGCCTTCTCTCCTTCTCCGGCGACGCTTACCTGAACGAGATGGGAATCACCACGTCGCTGTTCCCGGACGAGGTGACCAAACTATGTAACACGGCATCGGAGCCAAACGACACGCCGGGACCCGACGGACTGGCCGATGTCGACCACTTCGCCCGCTTTATCCGGGCGGCGAAGGCGCCTCCCCGGGATGTCACCCTGGCAGCAACACCGGCGGCGACGAAGGGGTCCGGGTTGTTCGACAAAATCGGTTGCGCGGTCTGCCACGTGCGAAGCCTGACCACGGCGCCCGCCGGCACAAAGATCAATGGCGGCGCATTTGCCATCCCGCCCGCGCTGGGAAGCAAAACCTTTCATCCTTTCGGCGACTTCCTGCTCCACGATGTCGGGACCGGTGATGGAATCGTCATTCCCACGGCGGAACATTACGGACGCTCAGCTCGCCAGATGCCACAGGAATGTTCGCCTGAAAACTTCCAGAAGACCGCAAACAGAGTGCGCACCGCGCCCTTGTGGGGCGTGCGGCTTCGCACCCGGCTGATGCACGACGGAACCACTGTGACTCTCCGCGACGCCATTCTGCGGCACGCCGGAGAGGCGGCTCAGGCAAAAGCCGGCTTTCGGAAGCTGGCAGTGAACGACCAGGAGGCAATTCTGCAATTCCTGAGATCGCTTTGACTCTGCGCCAACGCTGAAAGCGCCTCGCCTGGCCGTCAAGCCTCCAGCGCGGGCCCTCGCCCTACCGTCCCATCCACCCGCCATCCACCGTCATCACCGTGCCGCTGACGTAGTCCGACGCCGCCGATGCCAGGAACACCACCGCGCCCGCCAGATCCTCGGCTTCACCCCAGCGTCCCGCCGGAATGCGCGCCAGAATCGACGCGTTGCGCGCCGCATCGGCGCGCAGCGCCGTGGTGTTGTCGGTGGAAATATAACCCGGAGCGATGGCGTTCACCTGCACGTTGCGCCCCGCCCATTCGTTGGCCAGCGCCTTGGTCAACTGCGCCACGCCGCCTTTCGCCGCGGCGTATCCCGGCACCGTGATGCCGCCCTGGAAACTCAACAGGGACGCGGTGAACACGATCTTCCCCGCCCCGCGCTGCAGCATGCCGCGGCCGAATTCGCGCGCCAGCACGAACTGCGCGCTCAAGTCGATCTCGATGATCTTGTCCCAATACTCATCGGGATGCTCGGCCGCCGGCTTGCGCAGAATCGTGCCCCCGTTGTTGACCAGGATATCCACGGGAGGGCACTCCGCTTTCACCTTTTCGATGAACGCGTAGACCGCCGGACGATCCGCCAGATCGCACGCGTAGGTCCAGCACCGCCGGCCGCGCGCCGCCACCTCCCGCGCCACCGCGCTGCCTTCGGCTTCCATGGCGGCACTGGTGGCCACGATGTCCGCGCCCGCTTCCGCCATGGCCACCGCCATTGCCTTGCCGATGCCGCGCCGCGCGCCGGTGACGAGAGCGGTCTTGCCGCTCAAGTTGAATTTGTCGAGTATGGTCACAAGATCAGTCCTTACAACTCACTAAGATCTTCATGCAGTCGCCGCCGCCTTCCATGCGGTGCATGGCGTCTTCCAGGCGGTTCAGCGGCAGCACATCGGTAATCAGCTTTTCGAGCGGCAGCCCGCCCGCCGCCGCCAGTTCGATGGCCAGTTCGAAATCCTGCGCCTCGTAGACGCGCGCGCCCGTCAGCTTCAACTCGCGCCAGAAGAAGCGGAACAGGTCCACCTTGGGCGCTTCGCCGTAGATGGCCACCACCACGATGCGGCCGCGCGTCCGCGGCAATTTCGTCATGGTGTCCGCGCCCGCCTGCGATCCGGAAACTTCGAACACCACGTCCGCGCCCGCGCCTCCGGTGCGCTGGTTGACCAGCCCGGGCAAATCGGTCTCCAGCGGATTCACCGCCTCGATCCCCAGATCGCGCGCCAGTTGCAGACGGAACGCGTTGACCTCCGCCATGACCACGCGCGCGCCGCGCGCCCGGGCCACCAAAGCGACCAGAATGCCGATGGGGCCGCCGCCGATCACCGCCGCGAACTCCCCTTCCCGCAACTCGCTCATGCGCACGTCGTGGCAGGCCACCGCCACCGGTTCCACCATCGCGCCCTCGCGCATCCCCAGCCCCTCCGGCAGCCGGTGAAGCGTGTGCGCCGGCACGGTCCACATGCCTTGCAGCGCGCCCGGCGTGTCAATCCCGATGAATTTCAGATTGTGGCAGATATGGCTGTGGCCCGCCGCGCAAGCCGGGCAGTGCCCGCACGGGTCCAGTGGACGCACCGTCACGCGGTCGCCCACGCGCCAACCCGCCACTTCGCCGCCCACCGCCGCGATGGTCCCCGACATTTCGTGCCCCATCACGTGCGGCAGCGTCAGTCGATGCGCCATCGCGCCGTGATACAGGTGAAGATCGGTGCCGCAGATGCCGCNNACGTCCGATTGCCTTCAAAGAATACCGCCTGCATGAACGCTCCCCTCTATCTTGTCAGCCGCGCGCTCAGCGCCAGATAGAAGATCGTGCTTACCGCGATCACCGCGCCGTGGGGAAGACCCAACGACCGCTTGTTCTTCACATCCAGCTCTTCGTTCTTCAGATAGGCCGGCCGCGCGCTTTTCATTTCGCTGAGGATGAAGCTCACGTTGAACAACGTCTTCTTGAGCCGTCCGCGAGCCACCACCAGGATCAACGCCATGACTCCGCCCACCAGTGCGGTGACGAAAAAGATTCCGAACCACCGCTCCCACCCCACCAGCGCGCCGATCGCCGCCATCAGCTTGACGTCTCCCGCACCCATCGCATGAAGCGCGTAGAGCGCCACATACATGCCAAAAGCCACGGCCAGCCCCAGCAGGGAGAACACGAGTCCGCCTTCCGGTGGGCCGATTGCGACATTCATGGCAATGCCAAGCACCACGCCGGTGACCGTAATCCAGTTGGGTATCCGCCGGTACATGACGTCGAACATGGCGGCGGCCAACAGCATGGCAAGCAGCACCATCACCAGCTTTGGAGAAGGCGGGATTGTGAACAGTTGCACAGTCATCGAGTGCTAATTGTAGCGCGCGGTGTGGCATAAGGCTCCGCCTT
>PLDO01000575.1 GCA_003136215.1 Bryobacterales bacterium | reverse complement strand
CCGCATGCCGGTGGAAGCCAATCATGTGTACGTGATTCCGCCGAACGGCGATCTCACCATCGGGCAGGGGGCGCTGCGGCTTGCCCCCCGCATGAATACGTTGGGCGTGCACATGCCCATCGACCGGTTCCTGCGATCGCTGGCCGACGAGTGCGGCAGCCGGGCGATCGGCGTGATGCTCTCCGGCGCCGGCACGGACGGCTCGGCCGGCATACAGGCGATCAAAGCCGCGGGGGGCGTGACCTTTGCGCAGGACCAGTACACGGCGAGATTCGCCTCCATGCCACAGGCCGCGGTGGCCACCAACTGCGTGGATTTCGTGCTGCCGCCGGACCGGATCGCGGCCGAACTTATGAGGATCGGCCACCATCCGTATCTGGCCGAAGCTTCACCGGCGGAACAGGTGCGGATTGCCGGCGACGAAGCGTCTTTCGCCAGCATCCTGGCTGCGGTGCACGGCGCCACGGGCGTCGATTTTTCGCTTTACCGCGAGAAAACCATCAAGCGCCGCATCCTGCGGCGGCTGGCGCTGCGCAATATCGACACCCTGGCCGAATATGCCGGCCGGCTGGAAAACGATGCCGAGGAATTGAACGCATTACAGCGCGACATGTTGATCGGCGTGACCAGTTTCTTCCGCGACCCGGAGTCGTTTGAGAGCTTGAAGACGCTGGTCTATCCGCGCCTCCTGCAGGGCCGCCCGGCTCGCGCGCCCATCCGCGTCTGGGTGCCCGGGTGCGCTACCGGAGAAGAGGCTTTTTCGATTGCCATCTCGCTAGCGGAGTACCTTACCGAGGCCGGCGCGTCCTTTCCCGTGCAGATCTTCGCTTCGGATATCAGCGGGCAGGCCATCGACAAGGCGCGCGTCGGAAAATACCTGGAGAATATCGCGGCGGACATGTCCACGGAACGCCTGAACCGGTTTTTTACCAAGATCGATACCGGTTACCAGGTTTCCAAGAACCTGCGTGAGATGTGCGTCTTCACGCGGCACAATCTGCTGACCGATCCGCCGTTCTCCAAGCTGGACCTGGTGAGTTGCCGCAATGTGCTGATCTATCTCTCCAGCGTGCAGAAGAACATCATCCCGCTGTTTCATTACGCGTTGCGGCCCAACGGGTTTCTCATGTTGGGGGCCTCGGAGACGGCGGCGTTTCCCGAACTTTTCTTGCTGATGGACCGGGAGCACCGGATTTATGCCAAGCGGGAAGCCGCGCGCAAGCCGTATCCGTTCCGCGCCGGATCGGGCGCGTCCTTCACGGGTACGACGGGCGGAAGCAAGGCCGGAGTGGAGCCGGCGGCGCAGGTGTGGGACGTGGTCGATGTGCGCCATGAGGTGGACCGCCTGCTGCTCTCCCGGTTCAGCCCCGCCGGAGTGGTGGTGGACCAGGATTTGGAAGTGCTGGAGATCCGCGGCAAGGCCAGCGCGTTCCTCTCCCTGCCGGTGGGCAAGGTGAGTTTCAATCTCCTCAAGCTGATCCCGCAGACCAGTCTGTTCCTGGAAGTGGAGAAACTGGTCCACCAGGCGCAGACCTCCGGCGAGACGACGCGGCAGGAACGCATTCCGTTCGATGGCGATGGGCACTCTGGCGAGGTGACGGTGGAGGTGGTGCCGCTGCACGCCCGGCAGAAGAACTCGCTGCTGATCCTTTTCGAAACCGTGCCCGCCGCCCGCGAGGCGGAAGCGCCTGCCGCGCCCTTCCCGCCGGGCGAACCGGTGGACTTGAAGGATCGTCAGATCGCCCGCCTGAAACAGGAACTGGCGGACGCCAAACAGCGCTTCCTGGCGGTCATCGAAGAGCACCAGACGTCGCGCGAAGAAAGCCAGAACTCCACGGAGGAGGCGCTCTCCACCAACGAGGAGCTGCAGAGCCTGAACGAGGAGCTGGAGACCGCCAAGGAAGAGCTCCAGTCCACCAACGAAGAGCTGATCACGGTCAACGACGAATTGCAGGCCAAGAACGTGGCGCTGGCCAAGGCGCGCGATTTCGCCATGTCGATTGTGGAGACCGTCCGGCAGCCGCTCGTGGTGCTCGATATGGAGCTGCGCATCAAGATGGCGAACCGGGCGTTCTACCGGCTGTTTCACGTGTCGCCGCTGGAAGCCGAAGGTGCGACCATTTTTGCGCTCTCCGAGGGCCCTTGGGATATTCCTTTACTACGCGAGGAGCTGGAGGTTCTGGTCCATGGCGGCCTCTCTTTCCCGGGTTTCGAAACGGAGCGCGACTTTCCCGGCGCGGGGCACAAATACCTGGCGATGAGCGGCGGCCGCATCGAACATCTGAAGATGATTCTGCTGTCGGTGGAGGACGTCAGCGCGCGCAAGCAATCCGAAGAGGCTCTGCTGAAGAGTCAGGAGCATCTTCGCCAGGCCCAGAAGATGGAGGCCATCGGCCGGCTGGCCGGCGGCATCGCCCACGATTTCAACAACCTGTTGACGGCCATCATCGGCTATAGCGCGCTGCTTCTCGACAGTCTCTTAGGCAACGAATCGGCCCTCCAGCAAGTGCAGCAGATCAAGGCGGCCGGCGACCGGGCTGCGTCGCTCACCAAACAGCTGTTGGCCTTCAGCCGGCGACAGGTGCTGCAACCCAAAGTAATCGAACTGAATCTGATCGTGGCGGACTTCGAGCGCATGTTGCGCCGCCTGGTGGGCGAACGGATCGAGGTGGCGATCGACTGCGCACAAGATCTCTGGCAGGTACGGGCCGACCCCGGCGAAATCGGCCGGGCCATCATGAATCTGGCGCTGAATGCGCGCGACGCCATGCCGAGCGACGGCACCATGACCATACACACCGCCAACCTGACGCTGGCCGAAGCCGATGCGCGCGAGTTGGCCCTGTCGCCCGGCCGCTACGTCACGCTGACGGTAAGCGACACCGGCGTGGGCATAGATGCCGCCATGCAGGAGCACATCTTCGAACCCTTCTTTACTACCAAAGAAACCGGCAAGGGAACCGGCCTCGGTTTGGCCACGGTCCTGGGCATCGTGGAGCAAAGCGGCGGCGCCATCCAGTGCCTGTCAGAAGTGGGAGAGGGCACGAGTTTCAAAATCCTGCTGCCGGCGGCGGAGGAGGCGGTGCAACTGGGCGCGCACTCCGCGGGAACCGCCGTGGCGCCCGCGGGCACGGAGAGCGTTCTGCTGGTGGAGGACGAAGATACGGTTCGCGCGCTGGTGCGCACCATCCTGGAGGCCCGCGGGTACACCGTCGCGGAGGCCCGCAACGGACGCGAAGGCCTGAAGCTGTGCCAGACCCATCCCGGCAAATTCGATCTGCTGCTGACCGATGTGGTGATGCCGGAACTGGGTGGCCGCGAACTCGCCGAAGCGGCTCTCAAACTTCGCCCCGGGTTGAAAGTGGTATTCATGTCCGGCCACACCCAGGACGTGATCCTGAAGGAGGGCGTGCAGCAGGGAGCGGCCTTCCTCCACAAACCCTTTACGCCAATGCAACTGGCGGAGAAAGTGCGCGAGACCTTGGATTCCTAGTAGGACAGACCTCCTGGCCTGTCTTGTGCGTTCGGAGCGACAGGCCGGGAGGCCTGTCCTACCTCAGCGGACGCCTAGCCGGCGGCGGCGGCGCCAGTGGCTTTGCGGCTCAGGAAGCATTCGCGGCAGTATACCGGGCGCCCCTGTGTCGGTTTGAAGGGCACCGTGGTTTCGCGGCCACACTGCGAGCACTCCGTGGTGGTCTCGGTTTTCGTAAAACCGGGTCCGGAAGAACCCGCGCGCTTGGTCTTGCATGCCTTGCAGCGCTTGGGCTCGTTCTTGAAATTCTTGTCGTGGAAGAAGTGTTGTTCTCCCGCTGTAAATACGAAATCCGCGCTGCAATCCACGCATTTGAGAATGCGGTCCTGAAACTCCGGCATGGCCTGTTCCCCGTTGACGACTTGAGATGTTCGATGGAAGCGGGGCGCGGAGCCCCGCCTCCATCTGTACCCTGGGTTCTGGTTCGCTATTCGACTTCCCGGCGTGACTTCTTCCGGTTACGTTTGCGGGCCAAGGCCTGCTTGACCCTGAGCTTTTCACCCGGTTTGAGGTAGAAGGAGTGACGTTTCACTTCCTTGATGATGTCCTCTTGCTGGACTTTACGCTTAAAGCGGCGAAGGGCGTTTTCTAAAGTTTCACCCTCTTGAAGTTTTACTTCGGCCAAACGAAATACACCTCCCAACCGGACCTGGAATACTCATACGGTGTAAGAATTCTACACTTCGCACAAGAGGTACTGATATCATAGGTTGTTGACAAATAAAGTCAAGCCCAAAGTTTTGACGTCGTTCCACAGAAGCGTCCGAATTTTCGGAAATCCGTTTCTTTTCAGGGATTTAGACTGAAATGGAAAACGTATTAGCGATCCTGCTGGCAGGCGGCGCTGGAGAGCGGCTCTACCCCCTGACCAAAGACACCGCCAAGCCTGCCGTGCCCTTTGGGGGAGCCTACCGTATCATCGACTTTACGCTCTCCAACTGCATCAACTCCGACGTTCGTCGAATCTTAATCCTAACACAGTATAAATCGCTCGATTTGATACGCCACATCCGCGATGGCTGGAGAATCCTCTCCCCCGAACTGGGCGAGTACATCGAGGTGATTCCGCCCATGAAGAGGGTGCACGAGGACTGGTACCAGGGTACGGCCGACGCGGTCTTCCAGAACTTTCAGAGCATCGAAGCCGATGGCCCGGACGAAACCCTGATCCTGTCCGGCGATCACATCTACAAGATGGACTATGGCGAGATGTTGGACTGGCATCGCACCCAAGGAGCGGACATTACCATCTCTACCCTGCAGGTGCCGCCGGCGGAGGCGGGGCGATACGGCATTCTGGAGATCGCCGCTGATTTCCGGGTAACGGGTTTTGAGGAAAAGCCGGAGCACGATCACCCCGCCCGGTCGCGCTTCGACGCCTCCATGGTCAGCGCCTCCATGGGCATCTACGTGTTCAATACCAGTGTGCTGCTGCGCGCCTTGCATGAAGACTCCCAGGCCGCCAATTCGACCCACGATTTCGCCCGGGATGTGATCCCCCGCCTTTTGGAGCGCTGCCGCGCGATCGCCTACGATTTCCGCGACCTCAATGCCAAACAATCGCGCTACTGGCGGGATGTCGGGACGCTCGACGCCTATTACGAGGCCAACATGGACCTGGTGTCGGTGACGCCGGAATTCAACCTGTACGACCAGCGATGGCCCATCCGCACGAAGGCAACGCAGCAGCCCCCGGCGAAATTCGTGTTCGCCCAGAAGGGCCGGCGGATGGGGCTGGCGCTGGATTCCATCGTGAGCGCCGGATGCATCGTCTCGGGCGGCAGGGTGCTGCACAGTGTGCTCTCCCCGGGAGTGCGTGTGAACAGTTATTGTGAAGTGGAGTATTCGATTCTCATGCCCGATGTGGAAATCGGCCGCTACAGCCGGATTCGTCGGGCGATTGTGAATACCGGCGTGAAGATTCCGGAACTGTATTCCATCGGGTTCGATGCGGATGCCGATCGGGCGAGCGGCTACTACGTCACCGAGGGCGGTGTCACCGTGGTCGGCAGCTGAAGCCGGCCCCACATTGTTTTTAAGTAAGGAGCCATACTTTGACGACGATTGTAAAGATAGTTGGACGAGAGATTCTGGATTCCCGCGGGAATCCCACTGTGGAAGCGGATGTTTATCTCGCGGACGGCAGTATGGGAAGAGCGGCCGTGCCATCGGGCGCATCCACCGGCGAGCACGAAGCCGTGGAACTCAGGGACGGCGACAAGGCGCGTTACCTCGGCAAGGGGAGCCTCAAGGCCGTGAGCCACATCAACGGCGAGATTGCGACCGCGCTGCACGGCAGGGACGCCACCCAGCAGGGCGAGATCGATGCGGCGATGATCGCGCTCGACGGCACCGCCAACAAGGGACGCCTGGGCGCCAACGCCATCCTGGCGGTTTCCATGGCCGCCGCCCGCGCCTCCAGCGTGGCGCAGCGCACGCCGCTGTATCGCTACCTGGGCGGCGCCGGAGCCAATACGCTGCCCGTGCCCATGATGAACATCATCAACGGCGGCGCGCATGCCGACAACTCCGTCGACGTGCAGGAATTCATGATCTCGCCCTTCGGCGCGCCGAACTTCAGCGAAGCGCTGCGCATGGGCGTGGAGATCTTCCACACGCTGAAAAAGGTCCTCGCCAAGAAGGGCTATTCCACGGCCGTGGGCGACGAGGGTGGGTTTGCGCCCATGTTGAAATCCAACGAAGAGGCTATCGAGAGCGTGCTCGAAGCCATCGCGCAGGCGGGCTACAAGCCGGGCGAGAACGTCGGCGTTTGTCTGGACCCGGCAGCCAGCGAGTTCTTCCAGGACGGCAAGTACATCTTCAAGAAGTCCGACAAGAGCGCTCGCTCCAACGAGCAGATGGTGGCGTATTGGGACAACTGGGTGCGCCAGTATCCGGCGATCATCTCGATTGAAGACGGTATGGCGGAGAACGATTGGGCCGGCTGGAAACTGATGACCGATACGCTCGGCAGGAAGATCCAACTGGTGGGCGACGATATCTACGTCACCAATCCCGAGATCTTCCAGCGCGGAATCGACCAGGGCATCGCCAATTCGATCCTCATCAAGCTGAACCAGATCGGCACCGTTTCCGAGACGCTGGAAACCATGCAGATGGCGGCCAATGCGGGCTACACCACGGTGATCTCGCACCGCTCGGGCGAGACCGAAGATCCTTTCATCGCCGATCTCGCGGTGGCGACCAACGCGGGCCAGATCAAGACCGGTTCGGCCAGCCGTACCGACCGCATCTGCAAGTACAACCAGTTGCTGCGCATCGAAGAGAAACTGGGCGCTTCGGCCGTGTTCCCGGGCAGAAAGGCCTTCCGGAAGTGAAGAAACTCGTACTCTTACGCCACGGCGAAAGCACGTGGAACAAGGAAAACCGCTTCACCGGGTGGACCGATGTGGACCTGTCGGACAAAGGCAGGCAGGAAGCCAGGGAGGGTGGCGAAGTGCTGCGCGATGGGGGCTACGTCTTCGACGTGGCCTACACCAGCGTGCTGAAGCGCGCCATCCGCACCTTGTGGACGGCGCTCGACGTAATGGACCTGATGTGGATTCCGGTGCACCGCTCGTGGCGCTTGAACGAACGCCACTACGGCGCGCTGCAAGGGCTTAACAAGGCCGAGACGGCGGCCAAGTTTGGCGAGGACCAGGTGAAGATCTGGCGCCGAAGTTACGATATTCCTCCGCCCGAACTTATGGTTGACGATCCGCGCTATCCGGGCCACGATCCGCGTTACAAGGGCCTGAGCCCGAGCGAACTGCCGCTCACCGAGTGCCTCAAGGACACGGTGGCGCGCTTTCTGCCGCTCTGGCACGAAACCATCGCGCCGGCCATTCAAAGCGGCCAGCGGGTAATCATCGCGGCGCACGGCAACAGTTTGCGCGCGCTGGTGAAGTATCTGGACAACGTGAGCGAGAAAGATATCGTCGAGCTCAACATCCCTACCGGAATGCCGTTAGTCTATGAGTTGGATGACGATTTGAAGGCGCTGAATCGCTACTATCTGGGCGATCCGGAGAAGGTCAAGGCAGCGATGGATGCTGTCGCCGCGCAGGGTAAGAAGAAGTAATAGATAAGTCGAGTAACAAAAACGCTCCCTAGGTCGCGGCTCCGATGCGAAACGCGCAATCCGAGCCGCGACCATTAGGGAGCGGATCTTCTATTTACAGACTACCAGCGTTTACGGCCGCCGCCACCGCCGCCGCCGCTCGGACGATCGGTCTTGGGGCGGGCTTCGTTGACGTTCAACGCGCGGCCATCCAGTTCGCGGCCGTTGACTGCCGCAATCGCCTTCTCGGCCTCGCCATCGTTGGCCATTTCCACAAACCCAAAGCCTCTGGGCTGTCCGGAGTCGCGATCGGTACAGATGTTGACACGGTCTACGGTGCCGTGAGTTTCAAATAGGGATCGGACGGAAGCTTCCGTGACCCCAAAACTGAGGTTGCCTACAAATATGTTCTTCATGATTTACTTGTCCTTGAACTGCGGCTAATTGGCGGGGTAGACGGAAGCGGAACGCTAGGTGGGTCTGCCGTGAATCAGCAAGAGCTACACCAATAGTATAGCAAAAGTTACCAGGGATGTTATAATAATGAAAATAAGTGATTTTCTCGAATCGGCCTGATGTCGGCGGCCTCTGGGAAGAATGAGGAGCGTACGGAATGTTGTACGACAGCACCAAGACATTACTGCAAAGCATTCTGCGGTCTCTGGAAACCAGCGGCGAAATCCGCTGGGACGAGCACACCGAATCCGGCAATGCCTGCCTTTACGAAATGCACCAGATGTCCCGGCCCATGTACAAGGCGTATCGAACCGACAAACAGAACGCGAATTCACAGGCGCAAATCGGTTTTCCGGAGAAGCTTAGCCGGGCTATGCCGCACGTTCGGAGCATGGTGATTGCCATCCGGCATAAGGACCAAACCACGGCCGTGGAGAGCGGCAAATCGGCTCTGGCCGAGATGTGATCGGGGGATCTCTCCATGACCCATTCCTTCACTTACATCGACATCGGCGGCAATCAGGCGCAATACGCCGTTTCCGATGAGGACCATCGCCAGGACTTTCACTGGTCCACCGACCATGGCGATCGCGGTGTGGCCCGCACGTTCGACCAGGCGCAGTCACGGGCAAGAACCTTCCTCAAAGACAGCATGGCGCTCCACCGGCGCAGCGAAGAAGCCCTGCGCGCGGACCAGTACACATCCGCCTGGCGCCCACGGTAGATGTAGGACAGGCCTCCTCTGGCATGTCTTGGCGGTGGACAGGCCAGGCGCCTGTCCTACACCTCAAATAAGCGCCACCACGGCCGCGCTGACGGGCCCCTCGCCCACCGCAATCATGGTGAACAGGGGGGCGGATTTGTAGCGCCTGACGCGGTTCCCGCCTGCCTGATTGCCGCTCAGCGAAAAGATGCGGATCACCGCCATGTCGCCGGATTTTTCGTTGAGGACGAGGGCGTATTCGTTGTCGGGGGTGATGACGATCTGCCGCGGTCCGCTGCCCACCTGCACCAGGGCCACGAGATTGCCGGTTTCCACATCCAGCACGGTGACACGATCGGCATCGGGATTGGCTACCAGCAGATAGGCGGGAGGCCGCTCGCTCTCGGCGATAGCCATGACGCCCGGGGCGTGCCCGGCGAGCAGCGTTTCCCAGACTTCGGTGCGGTACGGGAAGACGCTCACCACGGCATCCATGCCGTCGCCCGTGACGTACAGGTGTCCGCCGTCGGCGGTGAAGCAGAACTCCCGGGGCGCGATGGAAAGTGGCAGGCGCACTACGGTCTTACCGGTGGGCACGTCGTAGATGGTGAGGCTGCGATCGGTCTGGCTGCCGGTGATAATCTGGCTGCCGTCCCCTCGGAAGCGGGCGATACAGGGTTCGGCATCGGCGTGAATGGTGCGGCTGAGAGAGGCTTGGGCGAGGGAGACGACGGCGATGGTGCGAGCGCCGCTGGCGACGACGCAGGCGTCGTCGGTCTCGCGGCTGAGATCGAAATCGACCGGCGGGGCGGCGAGGCGGATATGACGGCCGGGGCGCATGGTGTCGAAAGGAATTTCGACCAGGCCCGCGGGGTCGCGATAGAGGACCCAGAGCGCCTTACCGTCGCGGGAGAGGCGCATGGCGACCGCCGCATTGCCGGCGCGCACGCGGCGGGTAATCTTCAGCAGGCCGGCTTCGATCTCATAAACAGTGCCATTGGCGGCGGCGAGCACGTAGGCCCTGGTGGTTTTGGGGCACGCCAGCACCTGGGACGGAGCGGCGTCGAGCGGGATCTGCAGGCGGGTGCGGAAGCGGGTGAGATCGACGACGCCGATGGACCGCGAGTCGCGATTGGCGACGAAGCAGTACCCAAGAAAACGTTGGGCTTTGGGTCTGGTACAGGCCGCGACGGCGGCGGAGGAGAGCAGCAGGGCGCGCCGCGAGATCAGGGGACGGTTCACTCTGATATTCTAAGCTGCGGCGTGAGTGAATGCGCGGCTCATGTTATGCTGTAGAAAGCCCGCCAAAGCGCAATCAGGAGAGATGGCCGAGTGGTTGAAGGCGCACGCTTGGAAAGCGTGTTTAGGGGAAACTCTAACGTGGGTTCGAATCCCACTCTCTCCGCCACACCGCACGGTAAGGATCTTACCGAAGGCGCGGGCGGAACCGGCGGAACAATAGAAAGCCTGCGCCGAGACCCATGCTCAGCAGCGAAAGGGTGCCGGGCTCGGGAACGCCCGTGTTGCTGGATGCGCCGCTGTAGCCGTAGCTGCCGTTGCCGGCGGGGCAGGTGTCGGAAATGGTGTTGGTATCCATCGTCACCGCCCCGGTTCGCGCCAGGGCTCTCCCGCACACGATTGTGGCGCTGTTGTTTATCGTGATGCTGTCTTGCGCGAGAATATTTCCCTGGAACGCAGTAGTGGTGCCAAGCGTTGCGGAGCTACCGACCTGGAAGTATATGCCACTACCTGCACCGGCATTGTCAACGACAACAGAAGAGCCGGATGCGGTGGTGAGCGTACTCCCTATCTGGAAAACGAAGTCCGCATTCGGGTTGTTCCCGAAATTGAGAGTGAGTACTCCTGTCAACTGAGCCGAATCGGCAAAAAAGTAGACACCCGGAGTGAGCACCATATTACCCAGATCTTGACCAGTCAAGGTGTAAGTGGGCGACAGACTTTCTGACGTAGTATACGCAGCCGTGAGGGCATTCTTGGCCAGTTGCGCGGCCGCATCGGTAATATGTTCTGTTCCGTTGAGGGTGAAAGTCCCCGAGCCTGGGGTAAACGAAGTCCCTGCATAGAGGCCAAGATCTCCCGTGACAGTGCTGTTGCCGGTATTGGTCACGGTCGAGGCACCCAGAACTGCGAAGGCCTGTGCCGAACCCAAGGTTATGGTCCCGGCCAATCCTTGGAACGGGACGCCAAGAAGCCCCGCCACAGGTATCAGAAAGGCAACTCTGACCATACCTCGGGAGAATGGAAACCCCATGTTACTTCTCCTTTATTCGTGGTGCTCCAAAGCCTCCGGAGTTCACGTAACTGTTCAAAACTAGCACAGTTATCGTTACAGGGTGCGTGTGCAAACGCACAACCCGGTGGCAGTTACGCGATTTCCGGTTCAAAAAAGTACTAGTTCCAAAAAACTCGATTCCCCTGATCACCCGCCTCCGCCCGCGTTGGGCCGGCGGAGCCAATCGGCCATCGTGCGAGCGTTATACTGATCGCGATGCGGTCGATTGCTATCTTCCTGCTCGCCGTTGGCTGTGCCGGCGCCGCGCCCCAGTATTCGGGAGAATTGATATTTCCGTTGGAAAAGTGGCACAACCACTCCTCCTCGATTGTCGAACTGCCCTCCGGCGACCTGCTGGTGTGCTGGTTCCACGGCTCCGGCGAGCGCGAAGCGGACGACGTCCTGATACAGGCGGCGCGCTGGAATCGCTCCTCGGGCAAGTGGACGGCGCCATTCACGCTGGCCGATACGCCGGGCTTCCCGGAAACTAACCCGGTCCTGTTTCTGGATTCGCGGCAGCGGCTGTTTTTTCTGTGGCCGCTGATCATCGCCCACAAGTGGGAAACCGCGCTGATGAAATACCGCATTTCCACCGATTACCAGCAGGCCTCGGGGCCGCCGAAATGGGAATTTCAGGACAACATCGTTCTGATGCCGAAAGACATCGCGCCGCTGACCAGGGACTTTGCCGCTGCCGCCGCGGCGGAAACCGGTCCGCGCGCCGAACGGGCCAAAAAGCTGATCGAACATGCGCAGGACGAATATTTCTCCCGCATGGGCTGGTTCACACGCACCCATCCCCTGGAACTGCCTTCGGGCCGCATCCTCGTGCCGATGTACTCCGACGGCTATTCCTACGGCATTATGGCGATCACCGACGACCGGGGCTACACGTGGAGCGCGAGCCAGCCGATTGTGGGCGAGGGGTGCATTCAGCCCTCGGTGGTGCGCAAGCGGGACGGCATGCTGGTGGCGTATCTGCGCGACAACGGACCGCCGCCCAAGCGGGCGCACATCAGTTTCTCGAAGGATGAGGGCGTCACCTGGACCCGCGCCCGCGATACCGAGATTCTCAACCCGGGCACCAGCCTGGAGAACGTGCGTCTGCGCAACGGCGACTGGATCATGGTGTACAACGATCTGGAGCAGGGGCGATATTCGCTGGTGGCGGCGGTGAGCGATGACGAGGGCGCTAACTGGAAATGGAAGCGGCACCTGGACGGGAGCCCTACGGCACAGTCCACCAGCCAGTATCACTACCCCTCCGTGATACAGGCGCGCGACGGCGCGATCCACGTCACATACAGTTACTTCACGGCGCAAGGCAAGGCCATCAAGCACGTGCGCTTCGAGGAAGCCTGGGTGAAAGCCGGCGATTGAGGGGTGCACGAGCTGGCCGATTGACAATCGGCCGTAGCTTGCCAAGCTGCCCCACAACAGGTTTTCTGTCTTAAGCCGGCTGAGGCGCTTCCACGCGGTCGAGCAAGGTTCGGACGCGCGTGAGCAGCGCCGACGGGGTGAAAGGTTTCTGCAGATAGCTGGCTTCGGCGGCTTCGGCTCCCGGCCAGACCATGGCGCTATAGCCGGACATGCACAGCACGGGAACGCCCGGGCGGCAAGCGGTGAACAGCGTCCAAAGTTCCGCGCCGCCCATCTCCGGCATCACCGCATCGGTGATCAACAGATGGATCGAACCGGGATGCTGCCGCGCCTGCTCGATGGCTTCCCGTCCGTTGCGGCAACCCAGCACGCGATAGCCGCGCCGCTCCAGGTTCTCCAGCACGAAGCGGCGTACTCCTTCTTCATCCTCGGCCAGCAGAATGGTCTCCGTTCCGGAGGGCATGGTAGCCGGGGGAAGGACCGCGTCGATGTGCCGCGCCGGACCGACGGACGCCTCGACCGCGGGAAGCAGAATTCGAAACTCGGCGCCGCGCCCGGGTTCGCTCGTCACCAGGATCGATCCGCCGCATTGCTTCACGATCCCGTAAACCGTCGACAGCCCGAGTCCGGTGCCTTTTCCCTGTGGCTTGGTGGTGAAGAACGGTTCAAAGATGTGAGCTTTCACTTCGGGCGAGATTCCGGTTCCGGTGTCGCGCACCACCAGTGCCGCATACTCGCCGGAGGCCAGATCCAGATGCGCCGCCGCAAAACGCTCGTCGACGGTCTGGCGGGCGGTCTCGATCACCAGTTTCCCCCCGTTCGGCATGGCGTCCCTGGCGTTGAGCACCAGGTTCATGATGGCTTGCTCGATATGAACGACATCGGCGCGGATGGCGCCCGCCGCCGGATCCAGGCAGAGTTCCAGGTTCACGTCCTCGCCGATCAGCCTCCCCAGCATTTTCTGGATATTCGCCACTACTTCATTGAGTACGATGGCCTCGGTCCGGCTCGGCTTGCGGCGGCTGAACGCCAGCAACTGCTCGGTGAGGGCGGTAGCCCGCACGGCCGCTTTGAGCACTTCTTCCACGCCGGAACGCAATGCATGGTATGGCGGCAGCCCGTCCAGCGTCATGTGGCTGAATCCCGTGATCACGGTGAGCAGGTTATTGAAGTCGTGCGCCACGCCACCCGCCAACCGGCCGACGCCCTCCAGCTTTTGCGACTGGCGAAGCTGTTCTTCCAGCTGTTTGCGCTCCGTAATGTCGCTGGTGACGCCCACGAAGCGGATGGGCTTGCCTTCCAGGTTAAAGAAGACTTTACCGCGCGCAGTCAGCCAGCGCTCCACCTGGTCCCTCAGCCCGATGGTTCGATAATCCGTGGCGTATTCGCCCCCGCCTGCCCGGTCGAGCGTGGCATTGATCAGCTTGTCGACGCGCTCCCGGTCATCGGGATGTATGCCGCGAAGAAAGGTCTCGTACGAGACCTCCGCATCGGGCGGCAGTCCGAAATGCTGTTTGGTGCCTTCGGACCAGATCAATTCTCCGGATTGCGGGTAGAAGTCGAACATGCCCATCTGAGCGACGCTGACCGCCAGAGCCAGCCACTCGTCTTTATCGCGCAACTGCTCTTCCGCCCGCCGGCGCTCGCCTCGCGATTGTGCTTCGCGAATCTCCCGCTGTACCGCCGGAACCAGCCTGGCGATGCGGTCTTTCAGCACGTAATCGTGCGCGCCGGCGCGCATCATCTCCACCGCGCGATCTTCGCCGATCATGCCGGACACCACGATAAACGGGATGTCCCGGCCGGATTCGTGCAGGATCTCCAGTGCCGCGCCCGCGTCGAATTGGGGAAGCTGAAAATCCGCGAGGACCAGGTCCCAGTCCTCGCGGGCCAAGGCTTGCCGCATGGCCGCGGCGTCCTCCACGCGCTTGGCGTGAACCGCGTACGCGGATTTCTCCAGCAGGCGAACCATCAACGCGGCGTCGGATTCCGAATCCTCCACCTGCAAAACCCGAAGCGTTTCACTCATCCGAGCCTATTTCACCGGAGGATTCGGTTCGTTGAGAATCAGCCAGTACAAACCGAGGTTCGCGATGGCTGCCTGGAACTCTTTGAAATCGACCGGCTTTCGCACGTAGCTGTTCACCCCGAGATCGTATCCCGCGCCCACGTCCTCCTCCTCTTTCGACGATGTCAGGATGACAACCGGGATTCGACGCAGGCGCGCATCGGCGCGGACTGCGCGCAAGACCTCCAGACCGGAAACCTTGGGCAGCTTGAGATCCAGCAGGATCATCGAGGGAGTCTCTGCCACCGCGCGGCCGGCGTAGGAGCCCTCTCCGCGCAGGTAATCCAGCGCCTCCTGTCCGTCTTCCGCAATCACCAGCTCATTGGAGATGTGGCCCCTGGTCAGCGCTCTCTTGGTGAGATCGGCATCGCTCGGATTGTCTTCCACCAGAAGGATCGGCTTATTCGATTTCATCAGGCGGCTCCCAGCGTGAAACCGAAGGTTGCGCCTCGGTTCACCCGCGCATCGGCCCACACCCGGCCACCGTGCCGGCGGACGATCCGTTGAACGGTTGCCAAACCGATACCGGTCCCCGGGAATTCAGTGACCTTGTGCAAGCGCTGAAACGCGCCAAACAAATTGCCGGCGAAGGCCATGTCGAACCCCGCCCCGTTGTCGCGAACGTAAAATGCCATCTCCCCATCCTTCTCGAACTTTCCAAACTCGATCAATGCCGGGTTCTGCGTGCCCGTGAATTTCACCGCGTTGCTCAACAGATTGGTCAGCGCAATCTCCAGCAGCCGGGCATCGCCGAGCCCAACCAGCCCGGGCTCAATCGCGAACTCGATCCGCCGTTGCGGCTGGGCATCCCGCAACCTGCAGGCAATTTGATTCGCCAGGCTCGTCAGGTCCACCTGAGCCAACTTCATTTCCCCCCGGCTGACGCGCGAGAGCTGTAGCAGGTCGTCGATCAGGTTGCCCATCCGCTGCGTTTCGGATCGCACCCGGTTGAGGTACTGCCGCGCGCTCTCGTCCAGGGAGGCGGAATAGTCCTCCAGCAGCGCCAGGCTCCACCCGTCGATGCCGCGCAAGGGCGCACGAAGATCGTGCGATACCGAATAGGCGAACGCTTCCAACTCCCGGTTGGAGGCTTCCAGTTCGAGCGTGCGCTGCCGTACCCGCTGCTCCAACTCGGTATTCAGCCGGCTTACCTCCAGCTCCGCGAGCTTGCGCTCGGTGACGTCGATGTTTGCGCCGAGGAGGCGCAACGGTTTGCCGGCGTCGTCCTTAAAGACCCAGGCCCTTCCAAAGAGCCAATGCACGGCGCCGTCCGGCCAGGTGACGCGCCACTCCGCTTCAAAGCTGCCGGTTTCCATCACCTCGTGCACGTGCCGCAGCCCCTGATCGCGGTCTTCGGGGCAGATCAGGTCTTGCCAGGTTCTCCGGCCCGCGATGAATCCGCCCGGCGGCAGACCATACATGGCCTCGAGTTCCGGCGTCAACTGACTCTCGCCGGTTTGCAGGTTCCACACGAAGGTGCCGATTCGCGCCACCTCCTGCGCCAGCCGCAGCCTCTCCTGGTTTTCGGCCAGGTCGGCGTTCACCCGAAGCAACTCCAGTTCCGCCAGCTTGCGCTCGGTGACGTCGGTGTTGGCGCCCATCAGGCGCAGCGGCTTTCCGGTGTCGTCCTTAGAAACCCAGGCCCTGCCATACAGCCAACGCGTCGTTCCGTCCGGCCAGGTCACGCGCCATTCGGCCGCAAAGCTGCCGGTTTCCATGGCCTGCTGTACGTAGCGCTCCCCCTGATCCCGGTCTTCGGGGCAGATCAAGTCCTGCCAGGTCCTGTGGCCCGCGGCGAATCCGCCTGGCGGCAAACCATACATGGCCTCCAGTTCCGGCGTCAATTGGCTTACGCCGGTTTGCAGGTTCCACACGAAGGT
>PLDO01000516.1 GCA_003136215.1 Bryobacterales bacterium | reverse complement strand
CGCCAATACCCCGACCAGTGGCTCTGGATTCACCGCCGCTGGAAAACCCGCCCCCCCGGCGAACCGCCTTTATACTAACGGTGGCGCGAGCTTCAGCTTGCAGCGCAGGCTTCAGCCGGCGTTTTCAATCTCCCCCACAATCCGATCCTTCACATCCTGCCTGCTGTCCGACAAATATTTCAGCGCCAGCTTCTTGAAAATCTCTTTCTTCAACGTCGGCGAATCCACGCCCAGCTTCAGCAGCGCCTGCGCGTCGCTCAGTTCCGTCCCAAAATCCGTAATGTCGAACTCGTCCATCCCCGTCACGCTGATCTCGATCCCGTCCTCGCGCGCCGCCTCGATCGACGTCAGTACCCTCCGGACCAGGTCCTTCATCGCGTCCCCGTACGCCCGCAGCACTTCCTGCGTGATCGAAAAATCCAGTTGCTTGCTGATCCCCGATTGCATCCCTCCCGCGCTCAGCGACCCGCCCGCCTGCGCCAGGTAACAAACCCGATAAATTTCTTCCTGCAACCGCGTCAGATTATCCTGCGCGATCTGAAAAACCTTGCCCTCCGGCTCCGTCCACCCGAACTTGTCTTCCGGCGCCAGTTGGATGTAGTAGCTCTCGCCCACCATCTGGCTCCAGTCGCGATCGCTGTAAACAACCGGCATCGCGAACAACCCCATGGTAAGAGCCCAGCTCAGCGCGTTCGATTTGTTGAAATGCTCAAGTTGTAGTAAACCCGCCCGGTTAAGCATCCACATACCTTCGGGAATGCGCAAATCGAACAGTGGAACTTTATTCAACTTGGCCAGCGCATGCGTCCCTTCATCTACTAGCCGCACCGCATCGTCCACCTGCGAGTAAATCCGGAACGTCTGCTTGTCGTAATACGACCACCGCGTCTCCGTCCGCCACTCGACGTCCTCCACGCGGTCTTTCCTGATCAGCTTCTGCCGGATCACAACCCAGTCGAAGTTCCCCTGCTCGTCGAGGTTCCAATTGATAACGTCCTCGGCCGAATACGCCACCAGGTACGCTCTCGACGCGCCCGTCGCGTCTTCTTCCGCCCTCGTCCCGGCTTTTTCTGAAGTCCGTGGAAAGTCCACCAGCACGTAGCTCGCACCCGTAATCAGGCTCTCCACAAACTGAGCCCGGAAAAAGTCGCCCAACCCCGTGCCCTTCAGATCCACCTCATCCATCAATGCCGCGAAGAACTCTTTACCTCTCCCATTCGTCCCCTCGAACGTCACCACCGGTTCCCGCCGGAACAGCGTCGCCGAATACCAGTCCACAATCGACCCGATATAGTTCTCGTAAAACACCCTGCCCAGCCGTTCGGTGTAAACATCGCCCGGCTCCCTCTGCCGAGGCAAAAGATACTCCTGCGCATGCAACTTCAGCCGCTCCCCGCCAATGTAGAGGTCCCGATACCGCCTCCAGACATGCTTCAGCGCCAAATACTCCGGATGCTCCCGATCAATATCAATCATTCGTTTTCTCCTGGCTCCTGGCTCCTGGCTACTTCAGAACAGCCTCGAACCTTTCTCTCCCACCGTCCCCCGCCCCCCGCACTCCTGCCAAACCAAATACCCCAGCGCGTCCGATAAATGCGTCCTCTTCGGATCCTTGTCCTTGTCCACCACCCCGCTGCCTTCCTTGTAGAGCACTTGCTCGAAATCCCGAATCAGTTCCGTGCACCTTGGATGAACCTGCAATAGCCTCTCGCCATTCGCCGCCGCCAGCTTCGCGTTCATCAGTTGGACCCGCTCCCTCACCACCGGATTCGACATCGGAATCCGAAACTCCGCTTGCCCGTAGTTCTTTAGCGCGTCCCTCAAAATCGCCAGATCCGACTTCCCGGTAGTCTGCATCCGGGCCCCCGTCGCGTCCGCATAAACAACCAACCCTCCGGCATGCGACTCGAACCGCGCCAAAAACTCCGAGCACGCGTCATACGTGCTCGCCCTGCTCAGCACAATCTCATCCAGCACCGTCACCCGCCCGTCGCGATAAACCTGCGCAATCACCGAGCACATCGGGTCGACGTTGAAATAGAGCGCCCACAACAGCGGCAGCCGTTCGTCCACCTCCGCCTTGCCGACGTTCCTCTCGCGTTCGAACGCCACATACACCTTGCCGCCGTGCATGCTGAGGTACTGCCCCAGCACTTCCTGCTCGTAGAACCGCGCATCGTAGCTGCTCTTCAGCCGCTCGTAATAATCCGGAGTCTTGTCCAGCAGATGCCGGTTCTCGAATGGCGCCGCCTGCACCGCCCCATACCCGTTCACCTTATCCGAGATGAACTTCCGGTATACCCAGTCGTAACCCTTCGGCGTCCATACCCCGAACCCGCACAACCGCGCAGCTTTCGGATCCCGCAGCCGGCCTTCCAGCCGCAGCCACGATTCTTCCTGCGTGTACGTCAACTCGTCCAGCCCGAACCATGCCAGGTTCGTCCCCCGCAACCGCTCGAATTCGTCCACCGGCCGGAACAGGATCCTCGAACGCGTATCCAGCATGACGAACGTATTCTCAGCCTTGTTATGTTCGTACGGGATATCGTTGCTTTCCAGGATCTCGACCAACGCCGCCTGCGTCGCATCCCGTAACATCGGATAAGTCGGCGCGCCCAGAAGTCCCAGCCGTCCCGGATTCATGTAGCTCAGACGGATTGCCTCGTGACACAGTGCCTGGCTCTTTCCGCTGCCGATCGGCCCGGAGAAGCCTTTGAACCTGTTCTTCAACGCGTGAAACTTCTTCTGGGACGGTAACGGGTCGTAATTTATGTCTCGGTGCTTGGTTTCACCGGCTCGACCCATGTAACCTTGATCTCCTTTGTCTCTCCGCCTTCGAGGTCCTTTTCCAACTGCACTAACTTCAAATAGTCCGCCAGCGAAGGTTTGAACTCCTCCGTCTTTAACTTCTCCTCCATGTTTGCGATCACTTTCGCGAGGATTCTGCCCACCCGCAGCTTGTTCTTTACTTCCGACCAGTGCTCGCATTCCTGACAGGATTTGTGAGCCTTTTCTTGTTTTATGGCCTTGCGCACAGCGTCCTCCTCAAAATAAAAAAGGCCTCGCGAAATCGCGAAGCCAAACAACCCTTCCCTGACTCGACAATAACACCAGGGGTGTTGCCGCTAACTTGGAGAATTTTCGTAACTAATTGACAATAAAGAAAATATAATTATCAATGATTGGTGAACAGATATTTTCCGCCGCTGAATTGTTTCACGTGAAACAAATCCTTGCCCGCGATCTGCTCCAGCCGCTCGGCCTTCGGTTCCTCGACCACCAGGTAATACCGGGCCTCGCTGTTCCATAGCCTCCGGAATTCAGCGTCGTCGATGAACACGTCTTGCGGTGCGTCCGGCGCGTACGATCCGTAGTCCAGATTGTTCACCCGCCCGTTCAGCAGATAGGCCCGCCGGTTCGTGTAGAAAAAAACCGACGAGAACGTGTAATACTGGTCGTCCACAATCAACTTGCCCGGCGGTGCCGCCAACAGCGCTTCCGCCAGCGGCCGCGACGACATGTACGGGTCGAATACTACCAGCGCCATCCGCGCCGCGTGGAAAAACAGCACCATCATCGCTACCAGCGCCGCCGTTCCCTCTCCTCGAAGCCGCCGCCACGCACCCCACGTCCCCACCGCGAACGCCGCGCCCGCCACTGCCAGCGGCCCCCGCAGGTATGCGAAGGATGCCAGCGTCAAATCCGTCATGTGTCCCAGCGACAGCGTGTACACATCCGGATTCGAACTCAGAGCCGATGCGATGTCCCCCGGCGCCGCCAGGTTCCGCACCGTCCACAGAATCCCGCAGATCGCCGCCAGGGCCAGCGCCGTCACGACGCCGATCGCTCGCCTCCCCCACTTCAGCCACCCGTCCCCGCTCGCCATCGCGCATCCCAACAGCAGCGCCAGCGCCGGATAGCAGGGCATCGAGTAGTACTCCTGCGTCGTCGAAAACGTGAAGAAGGTCAGGATGAATCCCGCCCAGCACAAACACAACAGCCGAACGCGTGACGCCCGATCTTCACCCCGGTACTTCAACCGCACCGCCGCCGGAAAGTACAGGCTCCACGGAAAGAACCACAGCAGGTGAAACAGCCAGAAATAAGTCCGCGGCACCGTGTTGTAGTCTCGCGGATACCGCAGATTCAGGAACCGCAGCACGTGTTCGTTGATGAAGTAGAACCAGAAGAACCCGTGGTACGAGCCCTTCTCGCTGTGCATCGTGAAATCGAAGTACGGCGGATTGCGCAGCGTCGCCAGTACGTGCCACGGCGCCGCGATCCCCAGCGCCAGCAGCATCCCCCACCACACTTCGAGCCGCCGCCACGTCCGCCTTACGAGCAACTGCTTCGTCAACCCGAGATACAGCAACCCCGTCGCCACCGGAAACGCCGCCGCAATCAACCCCTTCAGCAGCAGCCCCGTGCCGATCGCCGCCCACATCGCCATCGCCCATGCCGCCGGATGCCGTTCCTCTTCCTCCAGCGCCCGCATCATGCCCCACAGCGCGATGGTGATGGTCAGCGTCAGCATCACATCCGGAATCAGGATGCGCGTGAACAGAAACAACCCCACGCTCGTTCCCAGCACCAGCCCCGCGTGCAACCCCACGCGCCGCCCGAATCCCCACGCGGCGAACCGTGACGTCACCCAGCACAACAACACCGTGCACAGTGCGATCGGGATCCGCGCCGCCCAGTCGTGGACCCCGAAAATCCCGAAGGACGCCGCCATCATCCAGTACTTCAAGGGAGATTTTTCGAGGTACGCAACCCCGTCGAGCCGCGCCGTCACCCAGTCGCCCGATTGCAGCATATTGCGCGCAATCTGCCCCTGCACGGCATCGACATCGTCCATCAGGGAGGGCGGGCTCACCATGCAGCCCATGAAAATCGCCGCCGCCACCAGCGCGACGATTACCTGGTAGCGAAGACCCGCGCGTTTGTCTCCGGAGCCGCTTCCGCCCACGCCGGCGCCTCCACCTTCCATCTCTTCATCCACAGGAAAAGCGTCAGCAGACCCCATAAGTGATATCCGACGTTGATGCGCCTCTCCATATGATCGCGTATCAACGCCTCAATCGCGTGACCGTCGAAGATGCCGCTCGCCGCTATGGCATGAGGCGTGACCGTATCCCTCAGCAATGCCCGTAACGGACCCCGGAACCAGTCGTGAGTCGGTATGTCGAATCCCGTTTTCTTCCGCTTCAGCACCGTCTCCGGCAACTTCCCGCGCATCAGCTCCCGCAGCACGAGCTTTTGCGTGCCGCCGCGGATCTTCAGACGCTCGGGCAGCGATGCCGCGAACTCCACAATCCGGTGATCCAGGAACGGCGGACGTACCTCCAGCGAATGCGCCATGCTCATCCGGTCGGTCTTATACAAAATATCGTCCGCCAGATAGTAACTCTGATCCACCCTGAGATACCGCTCCAGCACCCCGCGCGGCGCCATCCCCAGTTCGTCCACCAGCCTCCGCAACCCGCTGCCGTTCGTCCCCGGACGGATCTGCGCCAGTTGCTCGGGTGAAAACGTCCCGTTCCAGAAGAAGTGCGCTTCATCCGGATCCAGCAGGCTGCCCTCCAGCCACCGCTTCAGCTTGTACTCCAGGCTGATTTTATCGTCCGACACGGGCATGTACCGGTCCAAAGCGCAGCGCATCAGCCGCCGCAGTCCCACCGGCGCCAGGCGCCGGAACGGCCTCAGCAGCCGGTCCGCCTGGTACGTCAGGTACCCGCCGAACAATTCATCCGCGCCTTCGCCCGAAAGTGCCACCGTCACATGCTGGCGGCACATCCGTGAAAGGTACCAGACCGGCAGCGCGCCGGCATCCGCACTGGGTTCATCCGAAAAGTACGCGAAGTCCTCGATGGCACTTTCCAGCTCCACCGCCGGGTTGAGATCGAACTCGTGGTGGTCGGTTCCGTAGACCCGCGCGATTTCACGAAAGTAGCGGCTTTCGTCGCACGACTGCCCGGCGAAGGAGACCGAAAAGGTCTTCAAACGGCCCGCGGTTTGGCGTGCGGCGTAGTGCAGGATCGTCGAAGAATCGAGGCCCCCCGATGCCCACACTCCCAGCGGAACATCCGAAATCAGGTGCTCTCGGACGGCGTCGCTCAGCAGCCAGTCCAGTTCTTCTTTCGCCGATTCCAGCGAACAGTCCCTCCGCGAGCCCGTCGCCGGCTTGTACCAAGGCTCCAGCCACAGCTTGCCGTGGCGCCATTCCAGCAATTCTCCCGGCCGCACTTTCTTGATGCCTTCGATCAGCGTGTGCGACCCCGGCACGTAATTGACCGATAAGTACGTGTCCAGCGCGTCCAGATCCAGGTGCCGCGGCACTTCCGGATGTTCCAGAATTGCCTTCAGCTCCGATCCGAAATACAGTTCCTCGCCGTTGCGATAGTAGTACAGGGGCTTGATCCCCATCCGGTCGCGCACCAGCACCAGGCGCTTCTGCGATTCCGTCCACAACGCCACCGCAAACATCCCGCGCAGGCGCGAAAAACAGGCCGTGTCCCACTCCAGAAACGCCCGCAGTACCGTCTCTGTGTCGCAGTTCGAGTGGAAACGGTGGCCCAGGCCCTCCAACTCGGCTCTGACCGCCCTGTGGTTGTAGATTTCTCCGTTGAAGACAATCGCCGTATCCCTGTCGTCACTCAGGATAGGCTGATCGCCGCCGCCCAGATCGATGATCTTCAGGCGAACCGCGCACAACGTCGCTTCGCTGCCCTCGAACACGCCCTGTTGGTCCGGCCCACGGTGCGATATCGCTTCCGTGATGCGCTCGGCAACGCCCTTGCTGGCGCCCTTGCTTCTACGTGTAAACCCCGCAATTCCACACATTTGGATCAACTTCCCCGTTTCCCTGACACAAGCCGCCTTCAAACGAACTGGGTTTGTGCTAAATATACCACAACGGCGGTTCCTCGTACGTGAACCCAATACGCAAGCCTCTTTGTGGCTAGTTGGTTAAGGCTCTCGCCTGACCCTTCCCCGCCCCGCGGTGGGTCCGGGCGTTGGCGGCAACGCGTGCTATGATGTGGCAGAGAAGCTATTCTTTGGAGGAAATGAAACCATGGGTCCGCTTGGTTGGCCGGAAACGGTTTTCATCTTTTTCCTCGCTCTGATCCTCTTCGGTCCGAAGAAATTGCCGGAGTTGGGTCGCACCGTTGGAAAAGCATTGACCGAGTTCCGTCGCGCATCGAGCGAACTGAAGTCCACGTTCGATCGCGAAATGAAAAGCCTGGAACAGGAGACGGAGTCGTTTAAGGAAATTTCGAACCAGTTTCAGTCCGATACGTACAGCTACGATTACTCGTCCTATGAATCCACGTATGAGGGTTCGTATGGCAACGAAAACTACGATTCTTCTGTCACCAGCCCATCCACTCTAAGCGTATCCGCACCTCAGGACGCTGAATCACCAGCCGGTTTGCCCGAAGGCACGGTTGCTCATGGCTCGGAAATCGCCGCCGTCGGCGAATCCGTCGGACATGTTCCGGAAGTTTCGGCGCATGAGTCGCCGGACCCTTACGTCGAGCAACTGCAACAACGCCCCGCGACGTCCCCGGCCGAACATCACACTTAACGAATGAATCCATCCGAAGAGCACCAGGGGACCTCCGTTCCTTCCGCCGGCGAAGCGTCTTCCACCGGGAGTGTGCCGGCGGGAGCGCCGGCTGCGCCGCAGCCGGATCATGCGGCGTCTCCAGAACCGCCGGTGCAGCCGGCCGATCCTCTGGACAGTTACCAGGATGGATATCCGCACGAGCCCGAACCCCTTCCCGCCGCTCCGCCGCCCGTCCCGGTGACGGCTGTAGCTACGGTTCCGCGGCGGCCGGGCGGGGGCGGTAAGAAACCGCCTCCGCCTCCGCCCCCTTCCGGAGGAGATGGCGGCGACGACGACGATGAAGGCATGCTCCGCATGTCGTTCCTCGAACATCTGGAGGAACTCCGTTCTCGCATCATCCGCTCCTTGATGGGCGTCGCCGTGGCTTTCGTTTTGAGCCTTACCTACTGCAGCCAGCTCTGGGATATCGTCTGCCAGCCCGCCGTTGCGGCGCTCAAGACGCTCGGATATAAGGAACAAAACCTGGTGCAGATCGAACCCATGGAGGCGTTCAATATCATCTGGTTTAAACTGCCGGTTTTATGCGCCGTCTTTCTGGCGGCTCCGTGGATTCTCTATCAGGTGTGGGCTTTCATTGCGCCCGGCCTCTACAAGCGGGAACGCCGATGGGCCGCGCCTTTTGTCTTAGGCGCCGGCGGCTTGTTTATTGTGGGCGGTTTTTTTGCTTACTTCGTCGTATTTCGCTACGGACTTACTTTCCTGCTAAGTATCGGCCAGGGCAACCACGTCGTGGCCATGGTGTCCATGACCGAGTATTTCGACCTGTTCGTTAACGTAACCATGGGCGTCGGCCTCATCTTCGAGTTACCCGTACTCATCTTCCTCGGCATCCTGCTGCGGCTCGTCACTCCTTCGTTCCTCATGAACCACAGCCGGTACGCGATTCTCGCCATCTTCATCATCGCCGCCATCGTCACGCCCACCCCGGACGTCTTCAACCTCATGTTGTTCGCCGTCCCGATGTGCGTCCTGTTCTACTTCGGAATTTTCGCGGGATACCTGTTGGTACTACACCGGGAGAACCGTAGGTTCCCCTGGAAGAAGACCATGACCATCGTCATCCCCGTACTGCTCCTACTAGCGTTAGTGCTATACCTCTCTATTACCAGGTACGGCATGAGACTGGTACCACACTGGCCTTTCCTGACCAGATAAACGCGGCATTATTGTAGAATTCGCGCGGGCATCCGATGTAACATCAGGTGACCATCGGACCCTCCGATTGGTCCTCCGTTGAGATGCGATGGACTTATATAAAGCGATTCAGGACTTGTACGCCGAAAAAGAGAAGCTCGAACGCATAATTGCCTCGTTGGAGGAATTGCAGCGGACCGCCGGGTCATTGCCCGCCATGCCCAAGCCTGCCAAGCGCCGGGGCCGCAAGTCCATGAACCCTTCCGAACGCCAGGAGGTTTCGGAACGGATGCGCAAGTATTGGGCCGGCCGCAGGCAGCCCAAACAGCAGGAGCCTTCCGGCGCTTCCGGCTAGTGCGCCGCCAGCTCGCTATTTCGGAGTTTCACCGCTTGAAATACCACAACCAGTAATACTGGTCGCCCGCGCCGTATTCATGGCGCAGTTCAAACCCGCAACGTTCCGCCATTTCGCGAGCCTGCTGCTCCGTGAACGACTCGCCCACCCAACTGTCCGGGTCGGCTCCCAGCGGGGAACCCTGCACCTGAAACTTGAACAGGCCGCCCGGACGCAGCATCCGGTGAACTTCGCGCACATAATTCTCGATGATCTCGCGGCTCGGAATATGCTGAAACACGATCACGGAAAACGCGAAATCGAACTCCAACCGCCTGCCGATACCCCACCGCCCCCACCAATGCGGCGCCACCGCCGAGAGATCCTTGCCGTTGTTTCGAATCACGTGCGCATGGGGAAAGTCCGCGACCGCCTGGCGCGCCTGACGCACCATCTCCCGGCTGATATCCACGGCCCACACTTCGCCGAAGAAACCCGCGAAAGCCCGCGTCACCCTGCCGGCGCCACAGCCGATCTCCAGCACCCTCATGTCCTTCGGGTCCCGGCCCTGGCAAACATTCTCCAGGTCGTTGAAGATCTCTTCTTCCATGGTGATCTGCCCCGATTGGAAGAATTCCTCGTCCGTCCACTGGTGCTGTCCGGTCACCACGTAATGGCGGGCATTCTCCCGCGCCCGGCGATTCCAATCGCGCCGCATGCGCAGCAGTTGCCTGGTGATTTGAAAGCCTGCCATCTGCTATATTGTAGTTGACTGGCGGAAGTGGGCGACTAGCTCAGCTGGGAGAGCGCTGCGTTCGCAATGCAGAGGTCGGGGGTTCGATCCCCCCGTCGTCCACCAAACTCCTCCGGTCATCCATCAGAACTCCGGCGCTTTCCAGCCTCCGAATTCGCTCTCCAGCCGTAGCGCCACCGCCAGCGCAATATCTTCCCTCCACGGCGCCGCGACAATCTGCACGCCGATTGGCAGACCGCCGGCACCCACCCCGCAGCGCACTACCGCGGCCGGCCATCCGGCCACGTTGTAGGCCATGGTGTGGCTGAAGCCGTGGAAATTTTCGTCCCGGGTAGATGTCCCGTGAGGCAGCGCGGCATGCGTGTAGACCGGGCACAGCATGACGTCGTACTGGCCCAGAAATACCCCCATCGCCGCGCGGTAGGTGTCCCATTCGGCCCAGTACGAGGCAAAACCCGCCAGGTTCGTGCGGTACCCTTCCAGTTTGTCCAGCCAGCCAGTCAGCAGCGGGTGAACCTGCGCCGATCCCAAGCTTTGCAGGTACTCCCTCACCCCGTCCCCGCCATCGGCGCCCAACAGCTTCATTTCCAGACCGTAGGCCTGCTCGAGGCACGGCGGCCGGTCTTCGGCAAGCACGGCGACCTCTCCGGCAAGCGCGCGCGCCGCCGCACGGACCACCGCGGCGACCTCGGCATCGGCCGGTGCGAACCCGTTATCCGTGTGGAAGGCCACGCGCAACCGGCCAAGCCCGACGCGCGCCGGGTCCTGGAACGGCATGTCCACCACCGACGTGTCCCGCCCGTCGCCGCCCACCAGCAGGGGCATCATGGTGCACAGGTCTTCCACGTGGCGCGCCATCGGCCCGATTTGCCAGAGGGCCTCGATCCAGCCCCCGGCCGGCGGGAAGTGGCCGGTGCGCGGCAGGCGCCCCGAGGTCGGCTTGATTCCGGCGATTCCGCAGAAGGCGGCGGGCAGCCGCACGCTGCCCGCGGCGTCGCTGCCCAGGCCCATAGGCGAACCGCAACTGGCAATCAGCGCCGCCTCGCCGCCGCTGGAGCCTCCCGATGTACGCGCCGCGTCGTAGGGATTGCAGGTGGCGCCGAACAGCAGGTTGTCGCTCTCGAAGGCAAATAGCAGGTCGGGCAAATTGGTGCGCGCAATCGGGATGGCCCCGGCCTCGCGAAGGCGGGCGACCAGCGTGGCATCTTCCCTGGAGGGCGGCGCGGAGCGTCGCCCCACGGTGCCCGCCGTGCACACCACGCCGGAGAGTTCAATGGAATCCTTGACGCTGAATGGAACGCCGCACAGGGGTCCGGTCTCCCCGCCCCGCGCCAGCGCTTCATCGGCGGCGCGCGCAGCGGCAGGCGCCGGCGCGGACAGCACCTCAATCACGGCGTGAATCCGCGGATTTACCACGGCGATGCGTTCCAGGTGCGCCTGTACCAGTTCCACAGAAGAGATGCTGCGTTGGCGAACCAGGCGCGCCTGGTGGGTGGCGGAGAAGCTGAGGATTTCGTCCATGGCGATAAGTTCCAGTTTGACAGAGAGACCGGCAGGCGTCCGAGCTTCGCTCGCCAGGCAAGCT
>PLDO01000372.1 GCA_003136215.1 Bryobacterales bacterium | reverse complement strand
CCACCAGCGGGCTCATGAATTCGGGAGCGGTGGTCCATTCCTTGACCAGGCGGGCGTACTCCTCGTCCATGGCCTGTTTGGTCTGGGCCAGCGACAGGGTGGCGGCGAGTATAGCGAGCGCAATTGCGCGGGATAGTCTCATGGGTGCACTTCTGTAATACGATAACCCTCCACGCGCGGCCATGGGAAATCGTCATGTGTGCGGGAGGCTTAATACGGAATGCGGATTTCAACGTGGATTGTGGCCGCGGCACTGCTGTGCCCGGTCTTGGCGGTGCATGCGCAGGACAGCTCGACCTATAAGGTGGACTTCACCATTCGCGATACCGGCGATGCCGGCGGAAAGACGGGGCGCAAGTACTCGCTGCTGGTGAACCCCGGGCATAAGACCACATTCAAAGTGGGCAACCGGGTGCCGGTGACCACCGCCGGGACCGGCGGCGTGGGCGGGAATGTCCAGTTCACATACATCGATGTCGGCATGAACATCGAGTGCACGGTCGGCGAAAACAATTCGCGGCTCATGTTGCGCGGGGACGTGGATATCAGTACGGCGGTGATGCCGGAGAAGGGCGTCAACGCGGCCCCGGCTCCCACCATCTCGCAGATCCGCCTGAGTCTGGACACCACCGTGGCGCCCGGGAAACCGACCACAGTGGCGTCCTTCGACGACCCGGTCACGTCCCGAAAGTTCGACGTCGACGTGACGATCACGAAGACGTAGTGGGGCAGCCTACGGCGGCCAAAACCGCTCGCCTGGCAAGCTGAAGCNNTGCCGCGCCAGATTCGCGGCGCCCATGGCCAATCTCCAGAAAACCGCCAGCATCTGGCGGTTCTGCTCTCCATCGCCTTCCCAGGGCGGCCGATCGATCCGCTCCTCCAATCGCCGCTTCCACCGCTTTGCAGGTGAACGGCATCGGAAGGTAGCGGCCGGCCGCCCAGTCCGTCAGCAGGCCGGCGCAGTGGCGCGGCCGCCGAAAGACTGAGCGCGATATACTGAATCCCTGACTGCGCCTCAAAGAGAGTGCACTCACGGAGGATTTTATGCCCAATCTCATGCTGGGAGTCATGGCCAAGGAAGGCGCCAAAGCGCGGTTCCGAAGTTTCCACCTCTCGCTGCAGGCGAGTGCGCCATCCGCGGGCTCGTCAGGCACGGGCCACCAGATCATGACTTCGTCGCTCGGCTCCGGTGCATCGGCGAGCTTCGCGGAGGCGGCAGCCGCTTCCGTCGGGAGTTCCACCGGGACCCCCATGCCGTTCCCGCCGGCATTATTCCGCGCCGCCTCGAATTCCACGGCCGATGTGGATAACCAGAAGAGCGCGCACAATCTGTACGCCGGGCTCTTTGACGGCATCATCGATGCCATCGAGTTCGGCTTCAATATGTACCGGCAGTCGGCCGGGCTGGTGGACGTGCGGATCCAGGCGGCGACTGCCATCGGCGGCCGGCTGCAAGGGCCGGCACTGGACCCGTTGATCGCGCGCGCCCCATCCGTGGCCGGCTGGGTGGGATGGCACGCCATGGTGCGTGACGCGGTCGCCAAAGGAATGGAGCGCCAGTGGTCGGCGCTGGCCAACAGCGTGACGGTTCCCGGTCTGCCGTGGTACCCGGCATTCGTCGCATTTCCGGCCCCCATGGCGCCGCCAACGCCCAACATCCCGACTCCGTTCATCGCGCTTCCGCACGACGCGATGGCCACCTCGGTGCAAAACCTCAAGACGGCGATGTGCTCGGCGCTGCACGGCAGTCTGGCCTATCACACGGAGTTTTTCGACAGCATCGCGACAGGTTTGCAACTGCCGCTGCAAATGTGGAAAACTTCCCAAATGGTTGCGCTGGTTTTGGGCAGGGGCCCGGTTCCGACCTTTGCGCCGCCGTACGTTCCGGTGGGGCCGGTGGTCGGCGGCATGACTCTGCCGGGACCACACATCAACTTGTAGACCATGACGCGGGTGCTGCTGGTCAATCCGCCTTCGCCGGAGCAGTTGGGGTCGCCGCTGCTGGGGCAGCAGTACGTGGCGGCGGCGCTGTTGGCGCGAGGCTGCGAGGTGCGGGTGCTGGATGCGGCGGCGCGCTATCACCGCGCCGGGGCGGCGGAGATCGCTTGCGCGGTGGACGAGTTCCGTCCGGACGTAGTGGCGTTCGGCCTGTTCACGCGATGGGTCTGGCACGCCTACGAAGCCGCCAGGGAACTGCGCGGGCGGGTGCGGTGGTTGATCGCCGGCGGCGCGCACACCACGGTGCTGCCGCGGGAGGCGCTGGATCACGGCTTCGACGTGGCGTTCGCCGGCGAGGCGGAGCAATCGGTGGCGCGCTTCGTGGATTTCCTGGAGGGGAAGTGCGCGCTGGAGTCGATTCCGGGCGCACACTTCCGCGGCGGCGCGGGGCCGGCGGCGGAGTTTGTGGAGGACCTGGATGCGCTGGCGCCGCCGCTGGAAGCGCAGCCGCTGTACGACTCGCGCTGGTACGATCCATCGGGGCGGACGGTGACACCGGGAGGCATCCTGACCAGCCGCGGATGTCCGGCGCGGTGCACTTTTTGCGCCAACTACGTTACTGGACGGGGTTTCCGGTATCGCTCGGCCGCCAGCGTGGTAAATGAGTTGAACCGCTTCCACGAGTTGACCGGGGCCGATTTCTTCCCGTTCTGGGACGACGCGCTCACCGCCAACCGGCCGCGCCTGTTCGAGCTGTGCCGCGCGTTCCAGGAGGGCATCCGCTTTCCCATCGGGTGGAGCGCGATCACGCGCGCCAACATGGTGACGCCGGAATTGTTGGATGCCATGAAGCGCGCCGGGTGCGTGGCGGTGAATTTCGGAGTGGAGAGCGGCGACGACGCAATTCTGCGCGTCATCAAGAAGGGCGTCTCGACGGCGCACGTGGTGCGTGCGCTGGAGTGGGCCAAGGAGCGCGGACTGACTACGGCGTGCAATTTCATGCTGGGCTTCCCGCAGGAGACGCCGCGCGCGCTGGAGAATACGCGGCGGTTTCTGGAGCGCATCGCGCCGCTGACGGATTCGTTCAGCACACTGGGGGTGGCGGTACCGTTTCCAGGCACGCCGCTATACGAAGATTTCCACCAGCGGTACGGCTTCACGGGCTGGTGGCTGGAGGCACGCAACAGCCTGTACCGCGAGATGCCTCCGGTGGACGATTTCGAGCGATACTACCGCCACTACATCGACGACGCCAACCTGGAGCTGGACTTCTTCCGCTACTCCCCGGAGGTGTACGCCATGATCCGCGAGTGCCTGCGCTACAAGGGCGAGCATAACCTGCGGCGCATGGGACTGCTGCGCGACCCCGTGTATCAACCCGTGCCTGCCGATACCACGAGCCATGCCTGCCGGCTGGGACCATCCTGATACCGCGCGCTATTACGAGGCGTTCTGCGCGGCGCACGGGCGCTACCGGGAAGCCAACCTGGCGCTGACGGGCGCCGCGTTGCTGGAACGCGGGCAGCGCGTGCTGGATCTGGCGGCGGGGACGGGCCGCACCGCGGAAGCCGCGCTGGCTTGGGGATGTGAGGTCACGTGCATGGAGCCGGCCGTCGCCATGCGCGATGCGGGGCGGCGGCGCCTCCCGGAGGCGCGGTGGCTGGCGGGGTGGCCCGAGCACGGCGAACGGTTCGACCGCGTGCTGTGCGGCGCGGCAATCTGGCAGATGACGCCGTTAAGGGAGACGTTCGCGCGCGTTGCGGAACTGGTGAAGGCAGGGGGCGGCTTTGCGTTCAACGTGCCCTCGCTATATTTGGGCGAGGCGGACGAGCCCGGCGGAGGCAGCGATCCGCGGCTGTTGGACCTGGTGGCGCGGTTGGCGGGCGGGCGAATCCCTCCGCTTGCGGCCTTGGAAGCACCGCCGGGGGCGGACGAGGTCGAGAGGCTGCTGCGGGAGGCCGGCTTCAAACCGGCGCGCTGGTGTGCGCGCTCCCGGCTCACGCAGACTGCGCTGCGCGATTGGATGAAGATTCCGGTACTGACGGATGCGCTATTGGACGGCATGGCGGCGGACGACCGGGCGGCGCTGGTGGAAGCGGCCTACGCGCAGTGCGACACGGCCAGTTGGCGCTGGGAAGCGTGGACGGGGTGGACCGCGTGGCGGCGGTGACGCGCCGGCTCGCAAGCGAGCGCGGCTACTGGTTCGCTCGCGGGCTTCTGGATGCGCCGCGGCTGCTGGCGCTGCGCGGGCAGGTGCTGGAGATCTGCGCGAGACACGGATGGCTGGAGGGGCGTCGCGGCCTTGCAAACGATGCTCCGGAGTTTCTTCAGTTGCAGAGCGAGGTGCACCGGCTAGCCGCATTTGATGGCTTGCGAGCCGATGCGCGTCTGCGCGCGGTCTTGGAGGTACTGCTCGGGGGCGCGGTGCGGGACCGGCAAGGCGACGTGTGCCGCATCTGTCTTCCCGGAGCGCCGGAGTTCGCCACTCCTCCGCACCAGGACCAGACCTACCTCAAACGGCCGGACGACGTGTGGACGGCGTGGATTCCCTTGGGAGATTGCCCACGCCGGCAGGGCAGCCTGGCGGTGGTTCCGCGGTCGAACCGGCTTGGGCTGGTGAGCAAGGTACCGCGCGGGGCGCGGTGGCGGCGCTTCGATTTCGCGGCAGGCGACGTGTTGTTCGTCCACGCGCTGACCCTGCACCGCGCGCTGGTGAATCGCAGCGCGGAGATCCGGGTGTCGGTGGATTGCCGCTATTCGCGGGAACCTTAAAGAGTGGGGGCGCCAGAGGCCATATGCGGGTCTCATTGTTCGGTCCCTTTCAAATGCATCTGCACGCGGTTCAGCTTGCCGCCGGCAATCCGCATGGCGGTCATGACCTGCTCTTTGGCCACCTGGCCCTGGTGCTGGCGCCGCTCAACCACGTTGCCGCTGGCATTCGCGCTAGTGTAGTGTCCACGAAA
>PLDO01000377.1 GCA_003136215.1 Bryobacterales bacterium | reverse complement strand
TTCTTCTGGGTGGCCCGCATGGTCATGATGGGCTGCGAATTCATGGGCGAAATCCCCTTCCGGCAGGTCTACATCCACGGCCTGGTGCGCGATGCGGACCGGCAGAAGATGTCCAAGACAAAGGGCAACGTGATCGACCCGCTGGTGGTCACCGAAAAGTACGGCACCGACGCCGTGCGCATGGCGCTCTTGCAGGGCGCGGCGCCCGGCACCGATATCGTGCTCACCGAAGAGCGCATGGAAAGCTCNNAAAATCTGGAACGCCGCCCGCTTCCTCAATGTAGGACAGGCCTCCGGCCTGTCCACTGCCGAAACCGAGCGCGGCATCGAAGATCGCTGGATCGTTTCCCGTCTCAACGCCGCCGCCGAAGTGGCCAACCGCGCCATCGAACAGTACCGCTATCACGAGCTCGCCCAGGGGCTCTGGCGCTTCTTCTGGCACGAATTCTGCGATTGGTACATCGAGCTCAAGAAGGTCTCCGGCGCCAATCTGCCTAACGCCGCCGCCGCCTTCGAAACCGCCCTGCGCCTGCTGCATCCCGCCATGCCCTTCCTCACCGAGGAGCTTTGGCAGCGCCTGGACCTTCCCGAGGGCCATGCGAAATCCATTGCGCTGGCTCCGTACCCGCAGTACCGCGCGGAGCTTGCCGACCCCGAGGCCGAAAAGGAAGTCGCCATTATCCAGGAAGTCGTGACCATGGCGCGCACCTTGCGCACCGAGGCCAAGCTCGATCCCAAACTGCAGCTCACCGGCTCGCTCTACTGCCGCACAGCGTCGCTCGCCATCGCGCAGCGGCACGCCGAAGCCATCCAGAAGATTGCCAGGGTGACCCTCGCGTTCAAATCCGAGACCGCCCCCAAAGCCGACGCCAGTCGCTCCACCGTCGATTTCGATCTCGTGCTCGACATCCCCAAGACGCAGGAAGACCCCGCGCGCAAGCAGAAGGAACTCGACCAGCTCGACAAGAACATTGCGAGCCTCGAGCGCCAGCTCTCCGACGCAGCCTTTCTGGCCAAGGCCCCGCCCAAGGTCGTCGAAGGTATGCGCGCCAAGCTTGCCGAGTACCAGGCGAAACGCGACAAAATGTCATGACCGAAATCGTCCGCCTCGCCCTCGAAGAAGACATCGGCACGGGCGATGTCACCAGCATCGCCTGCGTGCCGGAAACCCGCATGGCCGCCGGACGGTTTCTGGCGCGCGAGCCGCTCACTCTCGCCGGCGTGGGCCTGCTCTGGGAGATCTACCAACTGCGCGGCGGCATCGATGAGCTCAACATCCTGAAGCAGGATGGCGACTGCTGCGCCGATGGCGACGTCATCGCCACCGTTCGCGGGCGCGCCCGCACCCTGCTCGCCTGCGAGCGCGTAGCGCTCAACTTCCTGCAACGCCTGAGCGGCGTGGCCACAGCCGCCAGGCAGTTTGCAAATGCCGTCAAGGGTTCGCGCTGCCAGATCCTCGATACCCGCAAGACCACGCCCGGCCTGCGCGCGCTGGAAAAGGCAGCCGCCGCGGCGGGGGGCGTCACCAATCACCGCATGGGCCTCTACGACGCCATCCTGATCAAGAACAACCACATCGCGGCGGCCGGCGGCGTACGCAATGCTCTGGAACGCGCGCGCCACAGCGGGCTCCCCGTGGAGATCGAAGTCCGCAGCCGCGAGGAACTCCGAAAGGCCCTGGAATGCGGCGCCACCCATCTGCTGCTGGATAACCTCACCCCGGACGAAGCCGCCGATTGGATCCGCGAAATCGCCGGCCGCGCCAAGGTCGAACTCTCCGGCGGCATCACCCTGGAAAACGTCCGCGACTATGCCGATGTCGGCGCGGATTACGTCTCTTCCGGCGCCATCACCCACTCTGCCCGCGCCGTGGACCTCAGTTTCCGCCTGGAGTTGCTGCCATGACCACCCGGATCCGAGCGAGAGCTTCGGCGCCACCACGAAACCGCTCCCTCACGGTCGCGGCTCTGATCGGAGCACCGACCGTGAGGGAGGGGTTGCCCGGAGAACTCGCATGATCGACCTCGCCCGTCTCCGCATGGCGTTCCCCGATCGCCAGATCCTCCACTTCGCGTCCCTAGATTCCACCCAACGGGCCGCCGCCGGCTGCGAACCCGGCACCATCGTCCTGGCCGACGAACAATTGGCTGGCCAGGGACGTCACGGCCACGCCTGGCACTCCGAACCCGGCACCGGAATCTACTGCTCCCTGGTGCTGCCGTCCACTCCCGTTCTCACCCTCGCGCTGGGCCTTGCCACCGTCGAAGCCATCGCCCAGGCCACCGGCATCCAGTGCGACCTGCGCTGGCCCAACGACCTGATGCTCGACAACCGCAAGGCCGCCGGCATCCTGGTGCAACTGGTGGATGGCCAGGCCATCGCAGGCATCGGCATCAACGTGAACCAGGCCGAGTTTCCAGAGGACATCGGTCACCTGGCCGCCTCGCTGCGCCGGCACGCCGGCCGCGAATTCGCGCGCGAGGACATTCTGTTCGCCCTCTTTCCCGCCATCGATTCCCTCATCGCGGAAGACACCGAAACCATCCTCCACCTTTTTACTCACGCTTCCAGCTATGTCGCCGGACGGCGCGTGACCGTCGATCAGCCGGGCGGCGCCATCACCGGAACCACCGCGGGCCTCGACCCCGCGGGGTTCCTCATCGTGCGCCGGGACGATGGAACCGATACCCTGATTCTTGCAGGAGGCGTACGTGCTGCTGGCTCTTGATGCAGGTAACAGCAATATCACCATCGGCGCTTTCGAAGGCCGCGATCTGGTTTTCCACTGGCGCCTGCGCACGGTCCGCGAGCAGACCGCCGACGAGTGGGGCATCCTGCTGCGCAATCTCTTCTCGCCCGCCAACCTGGATATCGCCAAGGTGGACGGCATCATCATCGCGAGCGTCGTGCCGCCCATCGATTCCACCCTGGCGTTCATGACCAAACGCTACTTCCACACGGAAGCCATGTTCGTCACGCCGCGCACCGATATCGGGCTTACCATCCTCTACGACAACCCCCTCGAAGTGGGCGCCGACCGCCTGGTTAACGGCGTGGCCGGGTTCTATAAATACGGCGGTCCGTGCGTGATCGTCGACATGGGCACCACCATCAATTTCGACGTGATTTCGAAAGACGGCGAATATCTCGGCGGCTCCATCGCGGTGGGCATCGGCATTTCCATCGCCGCCCTGTTCACCAAGACCGCCCGCCTGCCGCTGGTGGATTTCCGCCCGCCGAAGGACGTGGTGGGCACCAACACCGTGGCCAGCATGCAGAGCGGCCTCTACTTCGGCGCCGTCGGCATGATCGACGGCATCCTGGAGCGCATCATCGCCAAGCTCGGCCCCGAGACCAAAGTCATCGCCACCGGCGGACAGGCACAGATGATCGTCGAGGGCTCGCGCTACCTGAAGATCGTGGACGAGCACCTGACGCTCCAGGGCCTGCAAATGATCTGGGAACGGAACCACCCCACCGAGTGAATTACTTCAACTATTTCACCGAAATCGAAGACCACTTCCAGCGCGCGCGCGGCACCAGCCTCTTCCTGCTCTCCCCGCTCGACTGGGCGCTGATCGAGACCTGGAACGAATCGGGAGTCCCGCTGGAAGCCGTGCTGCGCGGCATCGACGCGGCTTTCGAAAAGTGGCGCAGCCGCAAGGTCAAAACGCAGATGGTGAACTCGCTCGCCTTCTGCGCGCAAGCCGTGCTCACCGAGGCCCAGATCATGGCCGGTCTGGCGCAACCGAAACGCGAAACGGCGCCGCCCTTTCCGCTGGACGACCTGCGCGCCTGGCTGGAGAGTAACGCCGCCGCCGTCCCCTATCCGGAGATTGCGGCTTCCCTCCGCCGCCTGGCCGCCGGGGCGGAGGAACACTACAAAGACCTGGAGTCCCTGGAGCAGCGCCTCACCGTGCTGGAAGAAAAGATGATGGCGCTGGCGCGCACCCATCTCACCGAAGAGCAGATGCTGGACGCGCGCCAGGAGTTGGACCGCCAACTCCGCCCCTACCGCGGCAAGATGACCGCCGACCAACTCTCCATGTTGGAAAAACAATATCTGGAACGCAATTTGTTGGAGAAATCGAAGCTCCCCCGACTGAGTTTGTTCTATATGCGATAGGCGGCATAAGGCTTCGCCTTATGTTCTGCTAAATTGGTACTGACACGCGTTACATTACGCGTTTCGGTGCGGGATGATCCGTTCGATACGCCACCGAGGGCTGAAACGCCTTCATGAAGACGACGACCCGCGCGGCGTGATTACCGAACACGCCGTGAAGCTGCGCGATATTCTTGCGAGGCTGGACGCGGCCCGCAGCGCGGCCGACATGGATATACCCGGCTTTAGGCTGCATCCGCTCAAAGGCCTGTACAAGGGGTTTTGGGCGGTAACAGTTCGCGCAAACTGGCGGGTGATATTCCGTTTTGCCGACCCCGACGCGTTTGACGTTGACTATGTGGATTACCACTGAAAGGAGTCTGAGCCATGCCGATGAAGAATCCACCTCACCCCGGAGGTTTTGTATTCCGCCAGTGCATCGAGCCTTTGGGCTTGAATATCACGGAGGCCGCCGCCGCTCTCGGAGTTACCCGCACTACGTTGTCCGAGTTGGTGAACGAGAAGCGCGGCATATCGCCCGAAATGGCGGTCAGGCTGTCCAAGGTTTTCGGCGGCAGCGCTGAGAGTTGGCTTGTGCAACAGGCGCAGTACGATCTTGCACACGTTCGCGCCGACCGAATTAAGTTGAAGAAGCTGGAAGTGGCCTGATCGACGCGATCCTGCAAGTGACGCGGATGACGGTGCCGGGGATGATGGACATGCAGTACGTGTACGCGGCGGGAGCCAATAACGGGCGGATCACGCAGTCGATCGACGGGATCGGCGGGGAGACGGTGAATTACAGTCACGACAAGTTGAATCGTCTGACTGCGGCAGGGGCGGCGAACGGAACGTGGGGGCAGGCATTCACCTATGACGGGTTCGGGAATCTGACGGGGAAGACGGCGACTGCGGGGAGTCCGCCGACGCTGAGCGCGAGCTTCGATCCGTTGACCAACCGGAATGGGACCGGGTTTCACGATGCCAACGGCAACGAGGGATACGGGATCTTCACAGACGTGGAGAACCGGGTGATCAGGATGGACAACACCTGGTACACGTACGATCCATCGGGGAAACGGAGACCGAGCTTCCTGGCGGGTACCCCGGGGCGACGGACGAGTTCTACTTTTACGGGATCGGGGGGCAGAAGCTGGTAACGCTGACGTGCCAGTCGGAGTGTGCGCCACCGGTGCATTGGGGTATAAGAAGCCGTGAGGTGGTGAAATGACGAAGCTCCTGATTCTATGCCCGTGGGCAGTGTTGATGCTCGTTCCGCCAAATGCCGACGCGGCCGACCGTATTCCGTTGGGAGCCTGCGACGCGATCAGGATTCAGTCTCCGGCTAACGTGGCCATCAAAGGCATTGCGCAGTCTACGAAAGAGGGGCTGATCGTCGGCGATCTTTCGTGTCCAGTCTTTAGGTATCGAAAGATTCGAATACCGGCCACCGTTATTGTTGAGGTTCGGTCCTATTCATCGGATCAGATCAAGGCTGACTTCCTTGCTATTCAGCCGAGCCTTGATTCTCCGCAGTTGCGAGTGGTGGTGCATGGGACCATTGAATGCAAAGAGGCTCTACGGTTTGACATCAGCGATGATCGGCGGGACGTCACGGGTGGGAACGGGTATGGCTCACACGGCCTCTACAGTTGCAGGATGACTGACGGACGTATCGATTCCTTCGAAGCGTTGAAACGTCACTGATGTTCGTTTTTGGCAGGATCCCTCAGGGAAACCCGAAGGGAGACCCGAAACCCAAAACCCGCGAAACCCGGGGACCCCGGGACAGGTATCCGCAAATCCCAATGCTTGAGACGATTCCCTCGCCGAGTTTAGCAATGGAAGATCCAGCAGACAGACGGGCCGGGGGAGCAGACGAAACAGCGGGCGCAATACTACTACGACAGCATTGCGACGAACAGGAGTTACTCGCGTGGGGACGGCTGGTGGCGGTGGAGTTCGCGGATGAGGACACAGGGGCGCCGTTCGCGTATATGTACAGATACCTGGAAAAGCAGTACATGCGCTGAAACAATGCGCCCGCAAGCGGGCGTNNCCTGCCCCACCATTGCAGGCAATTTCGCTCAGAATTCCCAAGGACGGAACTGATGCTGGTGCTCCGTCATGTCCACGCGCTTGCCGCGGAAGCGGACACCTTCCATCTCCAGGCGCATGCGCTGCTCCATACCGGCTTCGAACTTCAGCTTAATCTCGCCGCCGGCGCCCACCACACGCTGCCAGGGCAGCCCCGTGTGCGTACGCCGCAGTAACTGCGCGACGTGACGGTGATACAGCGGATATCCCGCCGCCGCCGCTACCTG
>PLDO01000518.1 GCA_003136215.1 Bryobacterales bacterium | reverse complement strand
AAGGCGATGGTCTGTCCCACCTCCTATTTCGCGCTCAGCAGATTGGCGAACAGGCGATAGGCGCCAGGCACGCCCGCCGGAAGCTGGCGGAACCACGCATACGCGCTGAAGATGTAGACGCCCTTGCCGTAGCGCGTCCAGATCTCTCCGCCCTCCAGCGGTTGCTCGCCGGGGTCCTGGGAAGAGAACACGGTCTGGTAGTGCGCATCCCACTGTGCGGCGAAGTAGAGGCCGCGCTCCTGCACCCAACCGTCGAAATCCTTGGGGTTGATGTGGTTGGGGAATTGCAGCAGCGGGCTGTCCTGGTTGGGGAACTTGAGCGGCGCCTCTTCCACCGTGATGCGATACTTATTGCCGCCCGGCACGGCAAACGGATAGGGTCCGAGATTGGTGGTCACCGGCGCGCTCTGCTGTTGACCGAACGGGTTAGGCGGCTGCTGGCCGCGCAACGCGGGGGCGGGGCTGTCGCCGGTCTGGTATTGCACCACGTACGTGCCGCCGTTCTTCACGTAGTCCAGCAGGCGCGGCTGGTTGGCGCGGATATCGGCACGCACGTTGTAGGCGCGCACGCCGGCCACGATGGCGTCGAAGCGGCTCAGGTCGCCCTGCTCCAGATCGCTCTGGCCGATCAGCGTGACGTCGAGCCCGAGCTGCCGCAGCGCGTCCGGCATCTCGTCGCCCGCGCCCATGATGTAGCCGACCTTCTTCGCCGTCACCTTGATGTTGGCGCGCACCAGTTTAATGTCCGACGGCGGGAACAGGGTCTGCGGCGGGAAGTGAGGGTAGGCGATCGACTGAATGCCCGACGCGATGTCGCGCCCGTTCACCTTGGCGATGGCGCGCAGGCTGGCGGTGGTTTCGCCCGCCGGCGGTGTGACCTCGAAGGTCACCACGCGCTGCTCGCCAGAGACGGCGATCTGAAAACTCTGCGAGGCAGGTTCGGCCTTCCAACCTGCCGGCACTTCCAGGCGCAGATCGCCTTGCGCGCCAGGCACGTCGGCCTGCACAGAGACCTGGACTTTGCGCGCCGCCGTATCGGGGAACAACGCCACCGGTTCCGGCAGATTCACCGCCACCGCGGGCACCACCATGAGGGGGCGCACACGCTCGCCGCGCGCACGGTCGGCGTAGCGATGCTGCACCGGGCGCACCAGTTCGATGGCAGCGCCCTCCACCGTCACGCGGAAGCGCACGCGGGCCGCTGCCGGGGTGTCGGGTAGGCCGATCAGCATCTGATTGTCGATCTGGTAGACGTCGGCGGTGGGCGGCTTCACCAGCCAGTAAGGCTGCGTGTACTCCTGGTTGGCGGGCACCGTCAGGCTGAAGGCGACATCGGCGCTCTGGTTGTATTCCAGGGCGGCGGGCTTAACCTGCCCGTCCTGATTCCAGATGCCCTCGACGCGCGCGCCTTCCAGCGCAACCCTGGCGGTGGAGCGATTCAGTACGGTGGCCGTCACATTGAGGGTGGCGCCGGGCGCCACCTCGAACTGCCGTGCCTGCGCTTCCACGAAGAGTCCCGCGCACTGGCCGATCGTCTCGTCGAGTTCCGCGAGTTTTTCCTTGGCGAGCGGGTCGGCAATCGCGGCGATCAGCGGGCGCGCCTTCGCCAGAGCCGGGATCGCTTTCTCGGGATGCGCCGGCTGGTAATCGCGGATGGCCTCGTCAAGCATGGCCTTGACCGCGCCGCCGCCGGGCAGCCGATTCCAGGTGGTATCGATGCCGTCGAACAGGTCCTTGGTGGCGGGCGGTCCGGCGATGATGGTAAAGCCGGAGCGTCCCGCGCCGGGACGGCGCATGGCGCCGGTGCCCTGGCTGTGGTGCATGCTGCGGCTGAGCACCGCCAGTTCTTCGTACGAGTAGCCCAGGATGGGGTTGAACGCACCGGTATCGGCCACCGGTCCGGTTTCCGTCTCGGGCACGGGCGCAACCATTCCGGGCGGTACGGCCGCCTCCGCGCCGCGTCCGCCCCTGCCGCCCCTGCCGCCTACGGCCAGGCCGAAGCCGCCGAATCCCGCGGCCTGCACCAGCCGTTTGGCCTGCCACACCTGCACGTACTTCAACTGTTCGGGGAACATCTTGGGGTCGGCCGCGGCCGTGAAGGCCTCCTTGCCGAGGATGGCGGAGGTCTGGTGCTGCCCGTGTCCATCGCGGGGAGTCCCGCTGAAGCCGAGCAGGATCACGTCCGGGCGATAGCGGCGGATTACCCACACCACATCCGAAAGTATGCGGTCGTGCCCCCACTTCTGGAGCGTTTCGTCGGAGGTGCGCGTGAAACCGAAATCGATGGCGCGGGTGAAGAACTGCTCGGCGCCGTCAATCTGCCGCGCGGCCAGCAACTCCTGGGTGCGGATGATGCCGAGTTGCGCGCCCTGTTCGGAGCCGATCAGGTTTTGCCCGCCTTCGCCGCGCGTCAGCGAAAGGTACGCCGTGCGCATGTGGCGGCCGCGGGCGAAGTAGGCGAGCACGGCGGTGCGCTCGTCGTCGGGGTGGGCCGCGATGTGCAGAATGGTGCCGAGCTCGTTGAGCTTGTGGAGCGACTGCTCGATTTCGGCCGCGCCGGAAAAGCTGCGCTGCGCCGGGAGGGGAGCGAGCCACGCCAGGAGCACAGCACCCAGAAGGAGTTTAACGCCGAAGATACGCATGGTTGTGTCTCCACATTTTAGCGAAGTAGCCCGATACCTGCTAACCTTGAATTACCATGTCGTCAATCAACGGAGACAAAGCACGCTTCCACCGGATTCAGAAAAGCAAGGTGGTGCGGCGCGAGCGCATGCGCGTGTTGCGCAAGAAACTGGTAGCAGACGCGTCGGCACTCAAACCCATCGAGGTGTAAGCACGTCATGACCAAGACAGTCCGATCTCCCTTCAATCACGAAGTGGGCGGGACGGTGGAAGGCTGCACGATTCTGGAAAAGCGGGTAGTGATTCCGCCGGACCCCACCGAACGCCGCCGCGGTGTATACGACTACCTGGTGGAAGTGCCGCCGCTACCCGTGAGCACACGCTCCGGGAAAGCCGCGAGTGTAAAGCCCTCCAAAGCCGCGCGCCCGGCTCAGGGCAAGGGGCCGGAAGGCTTCACGCGCGCCACTCCCGACGAGATGGGCTCGGTGATCCGGCGCATCGGAAGATAACGAGGGCGCCAAAAGCGTAAGGGTTGAACGGTTCGAGTCCACAGCCCTTTTGTTTTCAATACCCAAAAAATCAAAAACGTTCAACCCTTACGGTTTTGAGAAGGACGTCCGGGCTTCGCTCGGATCTGGAGTTTGGCCATTTCCAGGTGCTGCGGAGCATTGGTGGGGCATGCTTCAGCTTGCCAGGCGAGCGAAGCTCGCCCGTCCGAGCTTCGCTCGGATGGACAAGGCAGAGCCTTATCCCACTATTCCACGATTTCGAAGGGGATGGCGGGCAGCGTGCCGAACGGGACGCGCCGGCCCGGATTGGCGGGACGCTCCACGAAGGCATCGACAATCAGGTTTCCCATCAGGCCCGCTTTGACCTTGGCGGCGTCGGCGCGCAGAATGATGGCCAGGCCCTCGCGCACGGTCTCCACCTTTTGAATCGTGATGCCTTCGGGCGGCCCGTTGAGCTCCAGGCGGAGAGTGTCGGCCAGGCGTGGGGCGCTGAGGATGACGCGGACCGACGCGGCGCCGCCGCGCGGTAGCCTGACCGCCGACTCCGACTCCATTTTGAAGGCGGCGCGCGCGTTGGGGCGCGCCACTCCGGTGACCTCTGCCAACCAGTCCGCCGCCGGCACCAGATGGTGGTAATAGAAGGCCTGCATCATGTCCTCGGCGGGGATAGCGGCGCGGCGAATCTCGTGGCCGGCGATGGTGGCGCGGCCCTCCAGCGCGAGTTTGAGCGGCCCCGCGGGACTCGGCGGCATGGCCAAGGTAAGGCGCACGCTATCGGCGTTACCCGGAATGACGCCGCCGCTTAACAGGAATCCGGCGGGCGCATCCTTCAACTGGAGCGCGATATCGCCGGCGAAACCGTCGCGGCGCAGGGCGTAGACGGTCACCGGCACGGTGGCGCCGGCGCGGGCGTTGATGCCGGAAGGCACCACGCGCAAGGCAAAATCGGGCTGCGGGCGGCTGATGCGCAAGCGGTAGGCGTAGTCCGCTCCCCCTTTGCCCTGGGTGTCGCCGAGGTGCAGATAGTATACGCCCTTGGCCGGCAAGGTAAAGCGCAGGAGGGAATCGGCCTGGTGGGTGAGCAGCGCCGCGCCCTTATCCTCCGCGTCGTCGTTGACGGCGAGTTCGCCTCCGGCGGCGTCGGTGAGGCGGAGCAGCGAATCGAGCGGCGAGCCGAGGCGCCGCGCGGAAACTTCGGCGACAATCTCCTGGCCGGCGCTCCCGTTGAAGCGGAAGACATCCCAATCGCCGGGCTTGTCGATGCGGCCGTTGACGATCACCGGCAAGTTGACGCGCTGCGCGTTCTCCCGCCGGTCATTGGGCTCTTTTTCGAGCGTCTCGGGCAGCGCGTCCACGGCGAACGGCACGCGGTTGGAGAGGAACTGGCCGCCGTGCGCGGCGATCGGATAGACCCCGGCGGGCTTGCCTTTGGTGTCCTGGGTGAGCTTGCCGGCGGGCAGGTTCCAACCTTTCAGCTCAACCGCCGTGCGCTTTCCGCTGCGCCCGCCGAGCGGGAAAATGCCGGTGACGAACGGCAGTTCGCCCACCTCGACGCGGTAAACGAAGTCCTCGCGGCCGCGATAGATGGAATCGTGGATCTCGAAAGTGTAGGCGCCGTCTTGGGGGATTTCGTAATAGAGCACCGGGTCGGGATGGAAGAGGAAGTGGTCGGCATACTGGACTTCCCGGCCCGAGGAATCGGCCAGGGCAAGGGTGGCCTGAAACCAGCCGGGGACGGCGTCGGAGATATAGGGGAGCAACTCGCGCGCCTTGGCGGCAATCACGATGTGCTGGCCCTTGGTGGCCTGGAAACGGAAGCGATCGACGCCGCCGGGAGGGATCTGTCCGTTGACCAGGACGGGCAGGGTGATCTCCATGGGTGGTTCCGGCGCGGGGCGTGCCGGTCCCCGGCCGCGTCCCGCCTGCGCGTTGGGTAGTTGGCCTTCGCTCTTGGCCGGCGGCCGTGAAACTTCGGGCAACTGGCCGATCGAGAAGATCACCGGATTGGTGAGGCCGTTGGGCGTGACCAGGCGCAGTTCGCGTTCGCCGGGAACGGCACCGGGAGCGAGCGCAATCCGTACGCGTACGGTCTCGGCGATGGCCGGGGTGGTGGGACGGCGCACGAATTCCTGCAGTTTGGCGCGAATCCCGGCGATCTTCTGGCGATCTTCCGGAGTGGGGTTGGGCTTCCCGGACAATTCCTTGACCTGGTCGCGCAATTGGCCGGCTTGGGCGGGAGTGAGCGGTTTGAAGTGGTCTACCACGGTGGCCTGCACGCCGGCGCCAGAGAGGAGGGCGGTCTTCACGCCATCGAGGAATTGTCCGCCGACGATGACCTCAAACGATGTGCCCTGCCGTCCGCCGGCGGGGTAGACGTAGCCGGCATGCGGCAACTGCTGCTGCTGGGCGAGGGCGGTGACGGCAAGGAGAAGAAGGAGTGGTGGCATAAGGCTCCTGCCTTGTGCATCCGAGCGCAGCTCGGACGTCCGAGCTACGCTC
>PLDO01000636.1 GCA_003136215.1 Bryobacterales bacterium | reverse complement strand
GGAGCGAGCAGCGCCTGGCGGCGGCACGCGCGCGGCGCGTGGCCGCGGCGGGGTGCGCGGCGGGTTTGGAGTCCGCCGGCGCGTCCCGGCGGCATTTCGCGGGTTTAGCCAGGTCGATGGAAGGAACGACGTTTCACGGGAGGAATCAGCGCTGGACTGTCAAGCTTCCCAGATATGGACTTCGCGCCGGCCGCGAGCCCTTGAACGAAAGGTACTTCCGGATACCCACAGCGCTGCGATGCCGGACTCATAATCTTCGGTCGCGGGGGAGTGATTTGCCGCTAGGCACTGGGCCAGGAAGCGCCTACTGCGATATCGTTTCCGCGGTCCCCTAGCTGCATTTTCGCCGGTGCACGATGTGTGCGCCGATCCCATCGGTTGCGGAGTGTGCGATTCGAGGGAAACTATGAATGAGAAGGCAGGTTGTTTCAATGTCGGCACAGACCTCAAGTTGGAAGCTGGCACTCCGGGCCATCTTCCGCGCGCTCACTTTCCTGCTGCCATTTGCTTTCGCGGGCCGCCTGGATTGGTGGCGCGGCTGGCTTTTCGTCGGCTCATTGCTGCTAATTGCCGGGGTGAGCTTCGCCGTATTGCGTCGCAAGAACCCGGACCTGATGCGCCGGCGGCTGGAGTGGCAACCGGGCGTCAAGCGATTCGAGAGATTCGTGCTCGCCGCGACGATTGTCGGCTTCCTCAGCTTTTACGCGGTGGCCGGCCTCGACGCCCGCTACGGCTGGTCGCAACTCAGCGCGGCCTGGATATGGCCTGGCATCGCGCTGGAGTTGCTGGGATTCGTACCCATTTACCTGGCGCTCGCCGAGAATCCCTTCCTCGAAAGGCACGTCCGCGTTCAGACCGAGCTTGGCCATCACGTCATCACCACGGGACCGTATCGCGTGGTGCGTCACCCTTGTTATGGCGCCGGCTACAAAGCGTAGAATGAAGGGAGGAGACGGTCATGGATGTAACGCTGTCGGCGGATTTGAGGAACCGGGTCGAGCAGGAACTCGCTAGCGGCCGTTATCGGAGCCGCGATGAGCTGATCGAACAGGCGGTTCGACAATTCTTCGACGAGCGCCAGCGTGGCCAGCGGCGGCTGGATGCGCTCCGCAGAATCGGCCAGGCGGTTGATCATGCTGGCCTGTATGAGCGAGTGCTGCTCCCCAGCCAGGAATGACAAGCACGCCGCTCGTGGTGCTGGACGCCTGCGTCCTCGCCAACTTTTCCTTGTGCGATACGCTCCTGCGGCTCGCGGAGCCACCACGCCTTTTCGAGCCGAAATGGTCAGAGGAGATCATTCGGGAAACAACCCGCACGTTGGAATCAAAGCTCGGGTGGCCAAGTTCTCTGACCGCTCATCTCGAAGCTGAATTGCGCTCCCACTTCGGCGAAGCGTGGATCAGCGGTTACGAGCCGCTGATTCCTCGGATGGCGAATGATGAAAAGGATCGTCATGTGTTGGCTGCCGCGGCCCATGGCCAGACATCAATAATCGTGACTCTGAACCTTCGCCACTTTAGACCAGAGCACCTGAAGCCGTGGGATATCCGAGCACTCCACCCACAATCGTTCCTGAGCGAAATCTTCCGAGAGGAACAGATGCTCGTGATAAAGAGACTGGAGCAACAGGCAGCCGACCGCGGTCGTAGTTTGCGTCGGCTTCTCAATATCCTGAGCGCGACCGTACCCGAATTCGCGGCCTTGGTTTCCAGCACAATCCCCAGAGAATAGAGCATATTTCGCGCCGATCGGCGGATTACCCCTGCCTTGTCGCCAAGTGTTTACCGACCTTTCGGCCTGGCGCAAAAGCGTTAGAAGCAGATAAACCGCCTTATCGTAGAATGGGACCAAAACGGTGCCCCAGGCCACTCCCCTGAACTGGTCCGTCACGTAATTGGCATCCAAGTTCGCTGACATGCTCGGCTAGGCGACGGTTCAGTATTTACAGAAATTGTATCTGGTCCAACTCTCCGCCGGCATCGCGGCACAGGCTGGCGCAGGTCCGTCGATAATGCCGCATGCGGCATTATCGTCGTTGCCGAATCCCGGATTATGCCGCATGGGTGTCAAGATATTGGGTTTGGCGCGGAGTCCGTGCGTATTCGGCCGGGAGCCGTTCGGCATTATCGGCGAAGACTACGACCCGTCGGAGGCTTCATCCAACCGGAAACAAGAATCCTGCGGCACTGATGAAGGCAGCCTGATCCGCAGCCCGAGCCCGGAGGCCCCGGGTGACGACGGCTTTGTTAAAGGACAGCCTGGGTTCGGAGCAGTACCAGGCGATGAACTCGTCTATCGCGTGTCGGTATCCTCGCTGGGATTCCTTCGAGGGCAGGCTGTTGAGAACCGCCGATTTTGCTTGATCCGAGGTCTGGTAGATTCAGATTGTGCTTCGGGGAAGATTTGCGGCCTCGGCCGCGTTTGCCACGCTTCATGAACTGGGGCCTCCATGCCCCCGCAGCGGAGTACGTGGCGACATCGTCGAGGGTCGATGGGCTACACTAGGGATGAGGGCAGGAGATCATCGTGGACGCCTTGGCGGAGAAATTAGACGCTCGATTGCGCGAATGGAAGCCGGAAACGGCGGCGGAGGCCAGGGAGCGCATCGCCGAGGTCATAGAGCTCGCCGATCACGACATCCTTGATATCGCGCGTTCGCGCGCCGCTGAACAGGAGGTCCTCGACCTGCTCGATGAATCCCCAACCCGGTGAGATCTGACTGGCGGACCTGGGACTCGCTGCCAAGACGCGTCCCGTCATCATCGTCTCCCGCGAAGACCCCGACCCGCCACGATCTCTCGTCTGCCGCTGCCGCGGCTCCCGTTCCTTGATCGTGAATTGGTGGCCAATGTTCAAGGATTGGGGTCTCTGCCTACCGTGCGTCTTGAACGTAAAATTGGCCGGCTTTCCGCTCAGATAATGGAGCGGCTTAAGGACGCGCTCGCTTTTGCCCTGGACCTTGAACGGGCTTCCGAATGAATGCTTAGCCGAGCCGGCGATTGACAGTGCTCAGGCACTTGGTCGTAACGCCTATGATGAGATCTGACGTGCACCGGGAGTCTCGCAATGGCGGAGGAGGATTAGGAAGGGAAGTCGGCTTGGGTCAGCCGGTGTTGTCGGCGTCGAGCGAAGTCGTCGATAGTGTGCCATTGCTCAGCGCACAATGGCCAACCGGTGTCAGATGGCGATCGAAAAGTCCTTCACTCTGACCCGGCAGCCCTGGGAACCTGACAATGGCACGCCACAACAGCTCGCTAGGCTGCGTCGCCGAAGGCATCAGGCAAAGGCAGGCCCGACTGCCCCAGGCACCCACTTTGCAAAACAAAGTGTGTGTGGATTACGTGTGTGACTCGGGCGTTTCTCCCGGTTTTCCCGATTTTGCGGTTTCGTAAAATCAATAACTTACACTCACAAGGCTTCCCCGCAGGGTTCGAGTCCCGCCCGGCTCACCATTATTAAGTATAAGTTTTTCAATAGTTTAGCTTCCAGTCGAATGACTACATGTGCGTGATTTTGTACGATAGGCACACGTAACTATAGATGCTTCAACTGTTTGCGTGGGCGCACGGCGATGCATGCTTCCGGCATGAGGGCGCAGAACCAGTGGTTTGGCGGCTCTTGAAATTTGACTACTCGCTCCAATCGCCCTACACTGAAGGCGAAATCGCATCTCGAACATACTACCTATCATGACCGTCACCGTGAAACATAAAACGCCGCTTGTGGTCCCTCCGTCAGTGCGTCGGCAGGCCGGGCTTAAGAGCGGCCAGAAGATCGAATTCAAGGTCTCCGGCGGTGTGATCAGCATCTATCCCAAACTTCCCGCTGCGGACGACGAGTACACGCCGGAGCAGCGGCGCATCGTCGATGCCCAACTCACCGAGGGTTTGGCCGAAATCGACGCCGGCAATGTCCACGGTCCTTTTGCTACGCACAAAGAATTCATTGCGTCGCTCCACGAGGAATCCAAGAAGCTGAATCGTAAGAAGACCAAGCGCTCGGCGTGATGAAACTTCTCCGCACGCCCCACTTCGAGCGGAACTACGCCAAAGCGTCCCAGCAAGTCCAACGTGCCTTCGACAAGCAGTCTCTGTTGTTGCTCCAAAATCTTCACCATCCATCGCTCCGCGCCAAGAAATACGACGAGAGCCGGGGGCTCTGGCAGGCGCGCGTCAACAAGGATTGGCGATTTTATTTCCTCATCCAGAATGATGGCTACTTGATCGTGAACATCATCCCTCATCCGAAGTAGCCACGCTCCGATGCCGTTGCCCGCATCCGAAAAACACACGAAATCGGCGTCTAAGTGTGCAAGAGTTCGCGTGCTGGTGTCGCTTCTTTGCGATGCGAGGCGATGGCAGGAAAGAAGCTAATAGGCTCGGCCGGCCGCATAAAACGATGTGACTTTTCCATCACGCGCGAAAGTTTGACGATCAAAGAATACCGGTTGTGCCGTTCCTTCGATTTCCAAGAATCCGACGTTTTGTTTCCAGTGCCCGTCTATCAGCCACTTCTTGAGGGGACTGCCGCGCAGGAAGTCGGCTTTAAACGAACTGCCGTCTCGGATGCCTGTAAAGGCACCTCTTACATTGTTGTCAAGTTTGTACGAGCCTGCAACTGTCGTGCCATCTTGAACTAATGACATCGTGCCTTGGACGTCCCCTAAACGAAGTTTCCAAGTACCACTGAAGTTCTGTTCCGTCGGACCGGTGGGCGTGCTAGAGGGTAGTATTAGAACTTCAGAAGTTACATAAAAGGTAGCACGTTCCGTTTTCAGGGTGGCCGTAATTGGAAATCGTCCAGGCGACCTCCCAGAGGCTTGGAGAACCTTCGATTGAGGGAATGCAACTGGCTTATCGGTACTGGCAAAGCCAAAGTCGCATAGTTCATTTGTCGCGAGAGCCTGGCGATCAAATGTAATAGTAAGGAAACCGCGAGTTAGGGGCAAGTGGCCGTTTGGCACAACCCAGACTTTGACTCCAACTTCCTCGCCGACTCTTATCGCCGGTCGATCAAATGACAAAAAGAGCTTTGCCTGCTCAGAAAACGCTCCCTTTAGTATCGTCTGCTCCGCATACGGGCGAAATAAGGCGCCGAGAAATAGGGCGACAGGAACAAGTGTCGGCGAGGCCCACTTGTACAGTTTTGCGCCTGAAGCAATAACGGCTGTGATGGTATTCAAAAATGACATTCCGACGTCCGATCATCGTAGGTGAATGATATTGTTTAGGTGGCCGCTGCCCTTTCTGCCAAAGTGCAGATTGAGAGATGGTACGTAGAGGTGCGGGTTTGGGCCTCCATCTAAGTTGAGCGCTCGCACGCACGCAATACCGTTGGATTCTGCTGGCATGAGTAAGAAATTGGCCAGTTCATAAAGAGTAAATGCACCGTGAGGATGAAGCGCTAGAAGGACAACGACTGTTCTTGAGGCGGTCAGCCCGATTGCCAGGCGATCGTCGCGCTGATGGTCATCCGATATCATTGCAGTTCTTCCCTCATCTACCAGTAGCGGCTTGCATTGAATTGCATTGATCATCTCGTTTGTGAACTCTTCGGCGGCGGACGAAGGCTGAATATTCACTCCACTCTTGGAGTCAAACACTACGCCGCCTCCCATGTCCCGAAGGAATGGTGAGAGTGTTTTGTAGTTGACTATGACGAGACCTAGTGGATCTTCGATGGATTTGATTGTATCTTTACCTTCGCTATCTTTTGCGGGGATGTTCCTCTGAACCCAGTATCCTCCTGTGAGTAGGGCTTGGTCCTCCGGGTCCGCGAGTTGTTCGAAGGCCGCCCCGTAATCGGACTCTGTCGTTCCTGATTGCGTGACGCGGAGGTGGAGCCTTTCGGCAGGTAGTTCAATCCACGCTATGTCGAGACCGAATGCGTCAGAGGCTGGATTCCGGTTCGTAATTCGGTGTAGTTTGAACGTGAAGCCCGTTGACGTTCGAATCGAAGCATCGACCCGAGAACGCAGGAGTTGGGTGAAATCGGTCTCTGAGTAGCCTTGTTCCGGAGAGATCCTGTGTCCATTGCTGCGGTCAAGGCACGCCGTAGCGCTTGAAAGGCCCGCGACTACCGCGAGAATGGTTAAGCGGTTGGTGCGAGAATGGGTCATATTGCTCGCGCAGCGAGACCTTAGTGTTACCACCCATTCCGAGTACTAGTCAACTGGTACTATGCGATGCGCCAGCAAGTCGGCTGATTGTGCATCGAGTGACGCCGGTTTGTGGCCGCGATTTGCACACTTCCCTCCTGGACGACTGCTAGGCTGCCAGAAGGATTTGCTCCATTTTTACCCGTTAAGAGACGGCTTTAATCTGGTGCTCTTGCAAGTTGAGTTCGCTACTCTGAATTGGTACCTTTTGACAGTTTGAATTGGCCCCACCTGCAACCCACCAGGCCGTATATCTTGTTTCGGGCATTCGACGGCGGTGAGTGCGCCAGTCGCTCTACCACCTGTTATCCCT
>PLDO01000662.1 GCA_003136215.1 Bryobacterales bacterium | reverse complement strand
GGCGGAACCGCCTGCCCCACCGAGGGCGGCTCGGCAGCAGCGGGTTTGGCGGCGGCGGGGGCGGCTACTGCGGCGGCGCCGCCTTCATCGATGCGCGCGACTATGGTGTTGATGCCGACCGTCTTGCCTTCCTCCACCAGGATCTCGGCGAGGGTGCCGGCGGCTGGGGAGGGAATCTCGGTGTCCACCTTGTCGGTGGAAATCTCAAAGAGCGGCTCGTCGCGCTCGATGCGCTCGCCGGGCTTCTTGAGCCACTTGGTCAGGGTGCCTTCCACAATGCTTTCGCCCATCTGGGGCATGACGACGTCGGTCATATCAGTTCTCCATCTCGCGATCGAAAATCCGGGCGAAGTGAACGGCGAGTCTGGCGCCCACCTCGTCAAGGCTTGCACGGACGCCGAGCGCGGCCATGGAGGTCACGGGCCGGGTCAATCCGCAAGGAACGATGTACTGAAAATAGCTCAGGTCGGTAGATACGTTGAGGGCGAAGCCGTGGGACGTGACCCAGCGGCTCAGGTGCACGCCGATGGCGGCGATTTTGCGCTCTCCCACCCAGACGCCGGTGAGTTTGGGAATCCTGCCGGCCTCAATGCCGTACTCCGCCAGGGTCACGATGATGGTCTCTTCCACGGCGCGGACGTACGCGCCCACGTCGCGCTGCCAATCGCGCAGATCGAGGATGGGATAGCCCACCAGTTGTCCGGGACCGTGATAGGTCACGTCGCCGCCGCGATCGGTGGGATAGAATGCGATGCCGGCGCGGGCCAGAATGTCGTCGCCGGCCAGCAGGTTTTCCATATGGCCGTTGCGCCCCAGCGTGATGACGTGCGGGTGCTCGAGCAGAAGAAGCTGATCCGGGATGAGCCCCTGCTTGCGGTCGGCCGCAAGCTGCTGCTGGAGTTGCAGCGCGGCAGGGTAATCGACTCGCCCGAGTTGGCGCAGGCAGCAGCTATGCATTGATGGAAAGACCGTAGACGGCGTTAAATGCTTCGCCCAAGGCCTCGTAGAGGGTAGGGTGGGCGTGAATGGTCTGCATCATGACATCCACGGTGGCCTCAGCTTCCATGGCGGCCACCGCTTCGGCAATCAGTTCGAAGCCTTCGGGGCCGATGATGTGGACGCCGAGAATTTCGCCGTAGGTTTCGTCGGCCACCACCTTGATGAAGCCTTCGTGATGGCCCAGGATGGTGGCGCGGCTATCGCCGGCGAACGGGAAGCGGCCCACCTTGACCTTGAAGCCTTGGGCGCGCGCCTGGGCCTCGGTGAGGCCGACGCTGCCGATGCCGGGCTGCGTGTAGGTGGCGCCGGGGATACGATTCCGGTTGATGGGCACGGCGGGCTTGCCGGCCATGTGGGCCACGGCGATCATCCCCTCGCGGGTGGCCACGTGGGCGAGCTGCGGCGTTCCCGCCACCACGTCGCCGATAGCGTACACCCCGGGCTCGCCGGTCTGCTGGTGGGCGTCCACCTTGATGAAGCCGCGGTCGAGTTGCACCTTGGTATTTTCGAGGCCGATCTTGTCGGTGTTGGGCTTGCGGCCCACCGCCACCAGCAGTTTCTCGGCGGTGAGTTGCTCCTGCTTTCCATCCTTGGTGGTGAGGGTGAGCTTGACGCCGCTGCCGGTCTTCTCGATGTCCTCGGCGCGCGCTCCGGTTTCCACGCGGATCTTCTGCTTTTTGAAGAGGCGCTCCAGTTCCTTGGAGATGTCCTCGTCCTCCACGGGCACCACGCGCGGCAGCATCTCGATCACGGTGACATCGGTGCCGAAGCGCTTGAAGATGGAGGCGAACTCCACGCCCACGGCGCCGGCGCCGATGATGATCAGGCTCTTGGGCACGGCGGTGAGGTTCAGAATCTCGATGTTGGTGAGGATGAACTCCGGGTCCGGTTCGAGTCCCGGGATCATGCGCGCCTCGCTGCCGGTGGCGATGATGATGTTCTTGGCTTCGAGCGTCTGCCCTCCGGCTTCGGTCTGAACCTCCACCTTGCCGCCGCCCTTGAGGGTGGCGAAACCGGCGACGCGTTCCACCTTGGCGCGCTTGAGCAGCATTTCGACGCCCTTGGAATGCTTGTTGACGATGCCGTCCTTGCGCTCCTTCACCTTGGGGTAATCTAGGCGCGGATTCTCCACGTGGATGCCGTCGGCTTCGGCGTTGACGAAATGCTGCCAGACATCGGCGGTATGGAGCAGGCTCTTGGTGGGGATACATCCCACCAGGAGACAGGTTCCGCCGAGCTTGGCCTGTTTTTCGACGAGCGCTGTCTTCAAACCGTACTGGCCGGCGCGGATAGCTGCGGAGTAGCCGCCGGGACCACTCCCGATGACGATGAGATCGTAGGGCACTTTAATTATTCTAGCGGACGAAGGGGAGGTTGCGGCTCGACCGGGAGGAGGAGACGGCGCGCCTGGCGGCAAAACCGGAGAGTTATTCGTAGCGCAGCGCGCTCATCGGGTCGAGCCGCGCGGCGCGCCGGGCGGGGAGGTAGCAGGCGATCAGCGCCACCGCCTGCGCCACCAAGTCATGCCGTCCGCCTGCATTGGTGGGGCATGCTTCAGCTTGCCTGGCGAGCGAAGCTCGCCCGTCCGNNCTTCGCTCGGATGGACAAGGCAAAGCCTTATCCCACCGGCTACGAAAACCGCGTTCGCCGCCACAGCAGGAGGCCGCACACCACCAGCAGAGCCAGCGTAGCCACGCTCAGGATGGCCATCCAGACCAGATTGACGGCAATGGGCGCACGCTCCGCGGAGATTCCCAGCCAGATGAAGATACCCAGCGCCGCGAGGCCCACGAGGGCTTCCCACCAGTGACGGCGAGGCTTCTGGCGGGCCAGCACATCTTCTCCCCGCATGGACGCTTCCAGCCGTTCCAACTGCATGCCGTAGCGGCTGCATTCGCGCTGCATGGCGTCGCGCCGCGCATTGTGTTCGGATTGAGGCGCCTCGGCGGAGCAGATGGCGGCGGCGCCGGCGACCATGACGAGCGATCCCGCCACCACCAAAGTCTGTGCCGTGGCAGTTTGTCCCGACAGTTCGCCGAACACCAGCGCTCCCCAGGCCAGTCCCCACAACTGATTGGTGTTGGATAGGGGAATGCCCCGGCTGATACCGACGTACTTGGCGGCATACTGCTGGAACAAGTCGCCCAGAACCCAACAGAATCCGCCAAGGAACAGCCAGAACATAACGGGCCGGACCTTGACCATATCCGCCATCACGCCGTGGTAGCCGCCGCCAAACACGAGCGCCAGCGTGAACACCGTGCCCAGTTCGCCAAACGTGAACACGGTGACGAAGGAAAGCGGGTTCATGCCGCTGAGGTAGGCTTTGCGGTAAGGGATGTACATGGTGCCCCAGAGCAGGCCCGCGCCGAGCGCGGCCAGAATCCCGAGCGCCGCCGTGCCATGTGGCCCGCCGCCGGCGTGGCGCGTTGTGGCGTACGCCAATAAGCACGCCCCCGACACAATCCCCGCCGCGCCGCCGAGCACTTTCAGCCATTGCTTCGCGCCGGAGTTCCTCAGCTCGTTGAACAGCAGCCAGCCCCAGAACAGCCCCACCAGGCTGTTGGTGTTCCACAGAGGAAAAGCGACGGAGAGGCCGACGTTGCGTATGGCGAACACGGTAAGCGTGTTGGCCACCGCCCACAACATGCCGGCCAGAATGGCCCACACCAACAGGTGCTTCTTCTCTTTGAGGTCGAGCCAGATATAGCCCGTGCCCTTGAGCAGCATGGGCACGGTCCAACGGGCGACAAATACGCCCGCCACCATGCCCAGCGAGATGATAAAGGGGGAGAACCCCGCTGTCACGAGCTTGGTGGGCGCCTCCGCGGCGCCCAGCCAGGCGCCTGCGCCAAAACCGCAGGAGACTCCCAGCCAGTGCAGCGAGCGGGCCGAAAGCTGCGTCGTGGAATCCGGTGCGTTTGCCATCGCGCTACCTCATTGCCGCCAGCAGGCTGATGCCTATGACAAGAACCACTACCGGCAGCCAGAAATGGCGATCGGTGAGAATTGCCTTCCACAACGGCTGTTTCAACGAGACCTCCAATGTCGATCGGGGACGATGCGGCGTTGGCCGCGCGCCGGAGCTACGCCGCTATTCTAAACCCTGGAGGAGCGAGGTTCAAAGTCAGGGCGCAGTGGGAAGGACAAAGCTGCGCCCTCCGGTCGAACCCCGGGTCGATGGCGTTCACGTTACGGTAAATGCGGAAGAACAGGCCGGCGCGGTCACGGTGAATCCGGGGCGGCTGATCAGCAGCCGGAGGCGGACGCCATCCGGTCGCGAACTAATCCTTGCGTTGCAATCGGCGCCGGCGGCGCATGACGACTACGACTGCCGCGGCTGCAGTTGCCGCAGCAATGAGGATGACAGCTCCTAGTTGTGTATCCATTGACGGCCCTAACGTTTTGGAGCGGAGTTTCCCCGTGTCGAACTCCCGGTTCCTCTTTAAGATACGCCCGGCCGCATTCCTTTGTTCCTGCGGGTTCGGACGCTAGCTGAACTTTCGCTCTATTTTCACCAAATGTTCACGTTAGTAGCCGAATATTACCTTGAGGGTCCACCATGACAGGGTTCCAAAGTCAACTGCGCGCGACTGCCGAGACGGTCGGCGGGGTACTTTTCTCCGCTGGCTTCATGCTCGTGTGGCTGTGCTGCTGGCCGGTGTATCGGCTCGCAAGAAATAATACGATCCGAAGCTGACCAGGCAAGCCATGTGCTTGCGGGGAACACGGGCGGCCGGTCATGCAATTGTATTGTCCCGGTCATCAGCCTGTATCGCATTAGGTCTTAATATCTTTTTTGCACCTATATCTTTCGGCGATTCACGGACGACACACTCTGATGAAGCGATTTCACTTCCTGCTTGCCGGGCTAGCGTTGTTCTCGCTCAGCCTGGCTCCGTCGGCGCTGCTGTACGGCGCGTCGATCCGGGGCGGTTCCACGCCGTCCCGGATCATTCTGACCTGGTCGGGCGATCCGGCCACCACTCAGTCGGTCACATGGCGGACGGACGAGCTCGTGCCGTCTCCGCAAGCCCAACTGGCGAAATTCACGGCCGATCCCGGTTTTGAACCTGGGGCGGCCACAGTCAAGGCCATTGCGGTAACCGACGACCTGGGCAACGGTCTTACTGCCGCGCACTACCGGGTGGATTTCCGTGGGCTGGATGCCGGCTCCAAGTACTGCTATCGCGTGGGCGATGGAAAAGAATGGAGCGAATGGAGCTTCTTTCGAACCGCGTCCGCCAAGCCCGAAGCGTTCCGCTTTATCTACCTCGGGGACGCGCAGAACAGCATTCGTTCCTTGTGGTCCCGAACCATTCGTTCGGCGCTGTTGACGGCGCCGGACGCCCGTTTTCTGGTGCACGCGGGCGATCTGCTGGCCGAAGGATATGACGACCGCCTATGGGGGGAGTGGACGGACGCGCTGAGCTTTATCAGCGCGACCATTCCCAGCATTCCCGTGCCGGGCAACCACGATCTCCACCGTCCGCCTGGCAAGCCGGACTCCAAGTTCGTCTTTAGTGTCTCGCCGCTGTGGCATTCTCACTTTGCCCTGCCCGCCAACGGTCCGGATATCGAGGAGATGCGCGGCCAGTCTTACTACGTGGACTATCAGGGAGTCCGCATGGTGGCGCTCGACGTCAACGCATTCGCCAACGAGGATTTCGAGGCCGCGGCCAAACAACGCGTGCAGGAAAAGCAACTGGCATGGCTGAACCAGGTGTTGGGCAGCAACCCGAACCGCTGGACGATTGTGGTGCAGCACCAGCCCATCTACGCGGTCGCCAAGGGCCGCGAGTACGCCGAAATGCGCGCCGCCCTGGCGCCGCTCTACGAAAAGTATCACGTGGACCTCGTTCTACAGGGCCACGACCACTCCTATGCACGCAGCCACAAGGTGGCGGCCGGCAAAATCGTGGCGCCGGGGGCGCCGGGTGTGATTTACGCCGTGTCGGTGAGCGGTCCCAAGATGTATCAGCTCGACGACCTGCACATGAAGTTGATGGCGCAAACCTACGAGAAGAAGCAATTCTTCCAGATCATCGAAGTTGCGCCGGATCGTCTGCAATACACCTCTTATTCAATTGACGGCGCCGTCGCCGACGCTTTTGAACTGCGCAAGCCGGGCTCGGTTTCCACGTACGTCGATCACGCACCGCGGAAAACCGGCGCCGCGGGCACGACTAAGGTAACCCAACCATGAAACGCGGGAGTCGGATCCTGCGTTGGTTTTCGCCGAGGAGTTCTTAAAAGTATGAAACACCTCTTTGCGTTCCTTTTCTTGATTGGGCAGGCTCTGCCGCTGACAGCGCAGGTCGACTACGCGTCGGTGAACGGTACCGTCACGGACCCAACCAAAGCTGTGCTCCCAGGCGCCCGGGTCGCCGCGGTGTCGGCCGCCACCGGTTTCCGCCGCGAGACCACAACCAGTGCGGCGGGTACCTACCAAGTGACGGGCCTGGCGGTGGGAACGTACACCATCACCATCTCGCGGGATGGCTTCAAGGCCGCTGAGTTCAAGGATGTCGAGTTGGCCGTCGGCCAACCGCGCACCATCGATGCTCGTCTGCAAGTCGGTTCCATCACCGAGTCGGTGGAAGTAACGGCCACGCTTGAAACGCTCAACCGGACGTCGGCCGAAATCGGCGGATTGATCGAAGCGGAGCAGATCAAGGAAATTCCTGTCAGCGGCCGCAACTGGGCCAGCCTGATGTTGTTGGCCCCGGGCGCGGTGAATTACAGCGACGGCTCGCAACGCAACATCCGCTTCAACGGTCACTCCATCGACGACGCGAACTATACCTTCGACGGCATCGACAACAACGGCGTGCAGGAGCAGACGCAGAAAGCGGAGACGCGGCTCAACATCGCGCTCGACTCGATCGCCGAGTTTCGCGTCAGCACGGCGGTCTACACCGCCGAGAGCGGCGCCGCCGGCGGCGTGCAAGTCCAGGTGGTGTCCAAGACCGGCAGCAACCAGTTTCATGGCAGCACTTTCTACTCGCTGCGCAATGACGCCCTGGACGCCCGCTCGCCCTTCGACGGCGCCACCATTCCCCCGTTCACCTTGCATCAGTTCGGCGCCAATCTCGGCGGCCCCATCAAGAAGGACAAGGCGTTCTTCTTTATGAACTACGAAGGCTTGCGGCAGAACCTCGGAATTACCCAGATCAGTTACGTGCCCAACGCCGCCTATAGAGCCCAGGCGATCGCAACTTCACCGGCGCTCAAGCCGCTGATCAATGCCTACCCTGTGGGCCAGACCCCGCTCGATGCCACCACCGACCAGATCACGCTGGTGGCCAGCAACACGGTGCGCGAAGACTCCGGAATGATCCGCTTCGACTATCGGTTCAACGACCAGAACACGCTATATGCGCGCTACAACATCGACGACGTTTACATCGACAACCCGACCGATGCCCTGGGCTCGCATAACGTCGTGCCGCACGTTCCGTCCAACGGGGTCGTGGCCTTCCAGCACATCTTCACGCCATCCACCATCAATGAAGCCAAGTTCGGCGTGAATCGCGCCGACTACCACAACTGGAGCTACGGCATCGCGCCGGTGGCGACCAGCGTTTCGTCGGCGTCTTTCAGCGGTTTGACCAGCAACTCGCTGGACACCGAGGTGGGCACGACCTTCTCCTACATCGACAACCTGACGGTGGTCCGCGGACGTCACACGCTCAAGTTCGGCGCCAATGTGATGCGCGTGCGCCTGAATAACTCTGGGAATACTATCACCACCCAGTCGATCAGTTATGCCAGCGCGGACGATTTCATCAACAACAAGGCCTCGTCCGCCAGTTATCTGCAGGGCGAGGGAGTGGTCGGCAACCGGCGAACCTTTTACCAGGGTTATGCGCAGGACGAGTGGAAAGTCACCCCGAACCTCACTCTCAACATCGGCCTCCGCTACGAGTTCTACTCGGTAGCGCACGAGATTCTGAATCGCTCCGCGGTGGTGGATATCGCGGGTTGCGGCGGTTTCTGCCCGAAAGGCACGCCGTATTACTCTCCGAACACCAAGGACTTCGGGCCACGCATCGGCCTGGCCTGGGCGCCGACCTTCCTGCACGGCAAGACCACCATCCGCAGCGGCTTTGGCATTTACTACGGCGGCAACCAGAACGACGATTTCAGCGACCCAGCGGAAAGCTACGTGCCGCGTTATTCGCTCTCCTCCAGCGATTTCCCAGCCCTGGCATATCCGCTGACGGCGTTCCTGGACCCGAAGAATCAACTCTACAGCCCCAAGGCCATCGACCGCTACCGCAAAGACCTGTCGTATAACAACTGGGATTTTGTCGTTCAGCAGGAATTGGGCCATGATTTCGTGGGCCAGGTCTCCTACATCGGCGGCGAGGGTCATCACCTGTTCGATAAGTACACGGTGAACCTGATCGATCCGGCGACCGGCGCACGCCCGCTGGCCGGTTTCGGCTCCTTCGGTTTCAAGACCAACACCGGCAACAACAACTTCAATACCCTGCAAGCGTCCTTGCAGCGCCGGTTCATCCGTGGCCTGCTGTTCCAGACCAACTACATGTGGTCGCACGGTATCGGCGACGCTTCCATCGGTTCGGGCGAATCGGTCAGTTTCCAGAATATGAGCTGCCGCGCCTGCGACCGCAGCAGCACCAACATCGACGTCCGCCACGTGATCACTATGAACGCCGTCTACCTGCTGCCCTTCGGCAAGGGCAAGCAGTTCCTGAACGGCGGCGGCACACTTTCGCACTTTGTCGGAGGATGGGAATTGGCCGGCATCGTCGGCGCCCGCACGGGGCTTCCGGTGAATATCACCGTCTCGCGGTCGGCGTCGGCAATGCTGGATGGAAACACTTCCGGGCAGCGGCCGAACCTGGTGCCGGGTGTGCCGATCTATGCCGTCAATCAAACGATTACGAACTGGTTTAACCCGGCTGCATTCTCTGCGCCTGCCAACGGCACTTGGGGCAATCTCGGCCGCTACATTGCCAACGGACCAGGCGCTTTTGAAATAGACTCGTCCCTGCAGAAGCGCTTCCATGTTACGGAGCGCGTGGCCCTGAACTTCCGAGCGTCCGCCTTCAACCTGCTGAACCACCCGGAATTCCTGAATCCGGGCGCCAGCATCGGCTCGGTGAGCGGCAGCGGGACGAACCTCACGATCAAGCCCGCGGCCAGTTTCGGCCGGATCACCGGAATCCTGAACACCGGCGCGACCGGCACCGGCGCTCCCCGCCGCATCGAGTTCCAGTTCCGGGCCGAGTTTTAGGGGATGATGCGGCGTCAGGCTAAAGCCACTGGCAGCGGCACGCGCGCGAGCAGGAGGAAGACGTCGCGGGACCGGCGCGCGCGCGCTACCTTTTGTCCGAAAGTGATACCATGCCGGAAGCCATGGAGAACCGCTCTCCCCGCGGGCCGAATCGCCAAGCCGCAATCGCCAAGGCCGTGTTGGAATGGTATTGATGCGCCTGCTCGACCGCCTGGACTCCTGGAAGACGAACTTCGGCCCAAGCGGCACAGGGCAACTCGAACGGCTCCTGACGGCTGCCGGCAGGTGGCGGCCCGGCACGCCGGCCGATGCCATCCGCCTTCACGAAACCCTCCTCTTCCTCCGCGCCTATCCGCGAAGCCCGCGCGTCGCCCGGCTCGCCGACCAGATTCTCTTCCGTTTCGCGGACCGCATCGCGCGGCTGGAATCCACCGGCGCCGACACCGAACCCCTGGAGGCGCCCGAAGTCTCGGGTATCGCCGGCACCTCGCTCGGCGCCGTTTTCAGCTACGAGTTCGCCTGCAGCCTTGCCGCCCGCCATCCGCGCCGCATCGATATCGGCTGGGAGCGCTGCGATGAGATCGATCGCTTCGGCCCCGTCCTGGCCCGCATCCTGCCGCTGCTTGCCGAAGACTGGCCGGTGGAGGCCCACGTGCCTTTTCGCGATTGGATCGCCGCCGCGCGTCCGCCCCGCACCACCGATCTCGCCTGGCTCCTGCAACAACTCGCCGCACTGCCGCTGTCTCCCGGAGAGCGCTCCAAGGTCTACGGCACGCTCGAGCTGCCGCTGTCCTGGGAGATGGGTAACTCGCGCGTTTCGAGGTCGCGCCTGCGCCTGCCCGGAAGGAAGCTCTTCGTACACGGCGAACCGCTGATCCGCAGAGGCGATGTCTCGCTGGTGCGGGAACTCGCAAGCCCGCCTCTAGGGCTGCGCCGCCTTCCGCCGCCGGAAGCGCGCCGTATGCTCGATCTCATCCTCGACACATCCGCGATGCGGTATCGCGAACTCCACGGCTTCAGCCACCCAGATGAGCGCGCGGTCGATCACGCGGACCTGGGACGCGGTGTCGAGGTCTTCTTCTTCGGCGTGCCGCCCGCGTGGCGCCTGCCGTTCCGGGCCTACCATGCCGGCATGTTCTTCAAGAACGGCGTGCCCGCCGGATACGTGGAACTGCTCTCTCTGTTCGAGCGCGCCGAAGTGGGTTTCAACCTGTACTATACGTTCCGCGAGGGCGAATCCGCCTGGATCTACGCGCGCCTGCTCCGCCTCTTCCACCAGGTGCTCGGCGTCAGTTGCTTCTCCGTCGATCCGTATCAGATTGGCCTGGAAAACCCGGAGGCGATCGAATCCGGCGCATTCTGGTTCTATCGCAAATTGGGCTTCCGTCCCATCGAGCCCGATGCGGCGTCGCTGGTGGCCCGGGAAGAGCGCCGGATGGCGCGCACGCCCGGATACCGCAGTTCCAAGCGCACCCTGGAGCGGATTGCCGCAACTTACCTGATCTTCGAGGGACCGGGGGCGACGCCCGGCGCCTGGGACAGGTTCCGCATCCGCAACCTCGCCCTGGCGGTGCAGCGCGCCGGCGCCAATCCGAAACTAAGCCCGCTGGAACAGGTCCTGGAGATGATTCCAGAGCGCGCCCGTTGGACGGTGGAAGAAAGACGTGCCGCCAGCCGGATTCTGCAATCCAAGCACGCGTCCGAGGAAAACCGCTACCTCAAGGAGATGCAACGCCACCCCGGGCTGCGCGCCGCCATTCTCCGGGCCGGCCAGTTGTCGCGCCACGCCTGAGGTCTGCTACGATCTCAAGGCGGGCACACCCGAGTTCGAATGCGAGTAGACGACACACCTCAGGAGCAACTCTACGCCGCCCTCGCGCGTGAGGTTGCGCCCCGCCTGGAAGCCCTGGCCCAGTGCCGCTCGACTGCCGAAATGGACGTCCACCCGGCTTACCGCGCGATTGCTCCGTTGGTGGCCCGTTCTCTCGCTACGCCGCATATCGCCGACTTTCGCCGTGAGGAAGCCCCGGCGCGCCCGCGCTACCGCGTTCTCGCCTGGAACATCGAGCGCGGCACGCAGTTCGAGGCGCAACTTCAAGCCTTCCGCTCGCACCCCTACCTGCGGACCTGCGACGTCTTGCTCATCACCGAAGCCGACGCCGGAATGGCGCGGTCGGGCAATCGCATGGTGGCCGAAGCGCTGGCGAGGGAACTGGCGATGGCCCAGGTCTTCGCGCCCTGCTACATCGCCCTGGGAAAGGGCTCCGGCGTGGAGCGCCAGGTGGCGGGCGATAACACGTTGGGACTGCACGGCAACGCCATCCTGAGCCGCTATCCGATACGCGACATCCGTGTGATTCCGCTCGACAACGGCGTGGACAAGGTGGCTCATCGAGAGAAGCGCCTCGGCCGTCAGGCTGCCGTGGCAGCCCGTATCGACTTCCCGAATCTCCCGCTCTATGCCGTTTCCGTGCACCTCGACGCCCAGTCTACCCAGCGGCATCGCCGCGAACAGATGGGCTGCGTTCTCGACACCCTTGCCCCCGGCCTGCCCGTGATCCTGGGGGGCGACTGGAACACCAGCACCTACGATTCGTCGCACGCTTTCCGCGCGATTCTGGGCTTCTGGCTGCGCGTCCTGATGGGCGTAGACCACGTCATCCGCAACCACTACCTTCACCCCGAGCGCCTTTTTGAGCGAGGGCTGTTTCAGTTGCTGAACGACCACGGATTCGAGTACGACCGCTCGAACCGCATGGGCGAACACACCATCTGCTACGACGTGTGCGATCCGCGCGCGGCCGGAAGCCTGCGCGAGTGGGTGCCCCAGTGGTGCTTCGCCTTCATCCATTGGGCGTTGCGCAACCACCAGGGGCGTTGCCCCATGAAGCTGGACTGGTTCGCCACCCGCGGCCTGAAGGTGGAACGCCCGGTGGTGATCCACGACCTCCGTGAGGGCCGGGCAGCGCCGATGTCGGATCACGACGCCATCGGCGTGGACATCGTGGTGTGATCGCCGCCATCGTCAATCCCAGTGCCGGTTCCGGCGCGGGGCGCCGCCGCTGGCCTCGCGCGGCCCGCATGCTCGCGGAGCGGCTCGGCCCCATCACTGTCCGTTTCACCGAAGGTCCGGGCCATGCCACGGCCCTCGCTCGCGAACTGGCGGATTCCGGATGCGACCTGTTGATCGTTGCCGGAGGCGACGGGACGCTGAACGAGGTGGTGAACGGTATCCTGATGGGATCGTCCGACCCGCGCGTCGGTGTGGTGCCCCTGGCAAGCGGCGGCGACTTTGCCCGCTCACTCGGGCTGGCAGGGCTGGAGCCGGCGGTGAACGCCCTGTCAGCGGGCGATTCGCGCCGCATCGACGCGTTCCGCGCGCGGTTCCGCGGGCCCGGCGGCGCTCCGGTTGAGCGCTGCTTCATCAACGCCGCCAGTTTCGGCCTCGGCGCCCTAGCCGCGCTTGGAGTGCGGGGTTGGCGCCGTGCCTTGCCGGGCAGCGCCCGCTACCTTGCCGCGGCCATTCCCGTCCTGGCCTCCGGCCGCTCCTTCCACGTGACAATCTGCCTGGACCATTCCGTGCCGATGGCTTTCAACATCACCACGGCGGCCGTGGCCAACGGCCAATACCAGGGCGGCGGAATCCGGATTGCGCCCGAGGCCGCCCTCGAAGACGGCCTCGCCGACGTCACCGTGGTGGAGCGTGTCAGCCTGGCCGAGGTCGCGGCGAACCTGCCCATCCTTTATTCGGGCGCGCTCTACTCACACCCCAGGGTCCGCCACTGGCGCGCGGCGCGCGTGCGCGTGGAAGCGGAAACCGAGGTGCCCGTGGAACTCGACGGCGAACCCGTTGGAACGCTGCCGCTCGAAATCGAGGTGCTCCCGCAAGCCATCCGCTTCATCTTCCCGCCGTCCAGACAAGCCGGGCATTAGGGGATAATATCAGCGGCTATCGCGCCCTCGCGAGCGACACGGTCCGGGCGCGCGGATTCCCTATCCGTCGAGTTCGATCTCCCGGTGTTGCATTCCCGCGTACGGGTATACCGCCACTTTGGGATCGCCCGGATGTAATTCCTTGAGCTTGGCGATCACGTCCACCCATTGATCGCAGAAGAACGTACCGGTCTTGTAGTTGTTCTTCATGTTGCGGGTGAGATACTGCGAGTACACGATCAGGTTAGTCTGCCTGGGGTTGCCGCGGCCGCCGCCGCTCACGCGCCGCGATGTGAGGTCGAATTGGGTCGCCCCGCTGCGTCCCGCCAGGCGGTTATTGAGGTAGTGAATGGGATCTAGACCCAGCGGGTGCTGGACCACCAGAACTCCGGTGCCGCCGTCGCGAATCGAATAATTGATCCACAGCGCTCCATGGAAAGCCTGGGCGTTTTGGGGATAGGCATTGGCCACGACAACGTCGGCGTCCTTGAACGTCGGCGTGCAATAGGTTTTTGCCGCCACGCGGACCCCGGCATGGTGCGCGTCCACGATGTCGCCGGCCCAGATGCCGGTGGGTCGCAGGCGGTCGTTGTACATGATCTGAACGGTGTAGTCGACCTTTGCCATCCGGGCCGCTTCGATCATGTCCAGCCGCATGTCGTTCTTGAAGATTTTCACGGGACCCGTGGTCCTGACCTTCGTCAGGATCTGGGTGTGATTGTATTCCACCGTCGGAAGCGCGGCCAGACCGGGGAGAACCGCCTTCGCGCCGCCGCCGTAACCGGCGTCCTGGTGGACCTTGATGCCGCTGATGCAGATCTTCAGGTCCGCTCCGAGGAAGGTCTGGTTGAGCAGAACCTTGTTGCCACGGGTGGTGGTGCCGACGTCCTTCACGTTGTCGAACACGTCGTGGTTCAGCCAGGCGTAGTTCCTTGCGATCGGGGCGCCGAGTTTCCTGGCGACCTCCTCCTGGGTCATCGCCCGGTGCGTGCCGAAGGAGCCAATGAACAGGACGTTCTCGTCTTTGATGCCGGCTTTAGCCAATTCCGCGACCAGCCACGGCGTTACGGCGTAGGCGGGCGTGGTGCGGGTCAGGTCGTCGAAGGTGATGGCGACCGTCTTTTTCCCCTCGGCGAGCTCGCGCAGCGATTTTGCGCCGATTGGACGGCCGCATTGATCGGCGATCAACTGGGGCGTGAGCGCCGGCAGATTGTGCCCGGCCATGTCCATCACATTTATATCCCAGGATGCCGGGAAATCCAGCCGCTCTTCGATCCACGGCGCACCATTCGGCCCGGCGAACTCGTGGGTCGGGATGGTGACGGATTTCGCCTTGCCTTTGAGCTGCGGCACGGCTTTAACTTGAAAAGGCGGGGCGGCCATGGCGGTGCCGACCAGCGGAATGTATGTGAGCCTGCCGGCGCGATCCAGGAACTCTCTACGGGTGGCCCGGTCGTCTGTCATCGCGAGATCCTTTCTTGACCCAGGGGAGAGGCTTGAGCGCCTAGGTGAACTTTACCAGATCCCAGGGCTTGCGGTACGGACGGAACAGGTACTTGTTGGCTTCCGCGTCGTCGCCGAAATTATGTTTCGCGGCGTCCCACGTCAGTTTGCGGCCGGTCCAAAAGGCAATATTCCCGATGCAGCCGATTGTGGTGGCGCGTGTCCCCACTTCGATGTTGGCGAAAGGTTCCTTGCGGTTGCGCACAAAGTCCACGAAGTTCTTGGTGTGGAGAGGCGTCGGCTCATCCTCGTTCACGTGCAGCCTCTCGACGGGGGGGGCGGGAGGAGGCGCAGGCTGACCGCGCATGCCGCGCCCGCCTCCACGAATCTCGGGATAGAGTTCCATGCCGATACGATCCACGAAAAGGGCCGCCTCAGTACCATAGAAAGCCATGCCGTGCGGCCGGTCCTCGCTTCCGCGCATGCCGTAGTAGCGCATGCCGGGCGTCCTTCCGCCCAACCCGTGACCGTTAACCACGCAGGCCTCATAACTCATGATGAAGTTCGGATATTCATAAGTTGCCTGCTGGATATCCAGAATGTCGCCGGAACGAGTCTTATCGAACCGGATGCCCGAAGAGGACACTTTCACGGCAGTGTCCACTCCCATGATCTGGTGCACGGAGTCGAAACGATGGTTGCCGTAATCGGTGATGATGCCGTTGGTATAGTCCATGAAGGACCGGTAGTTTAGCCGGGCCGGGTTGAACGGTACCTTGGGCGCAGGTCCGAGCCATTCATCCCAATTCAGGCCTGCCGGCGGCTCGCTGTCGGGGACCGGCGCGGATCCCATGCGGCTCATATAGTTCCACACGCGCACGAAATGCACTTCCCCGATCTTTCCGCCCTGGACCATTTTAGCGGCCTCGGCGATGTGATCGGCGGAGCGGTGCTGGGTCCCGATCTGCACGATCCGCTTGTTGCGGCGGACCGCCTCGATCATGGATTTGGCCTCCGCCACGCGGTACATGACGGGCTTCTCCAGGTAAACGTCTTTTCCGGCTTCGCAAGCCAGAATCAGCATGGTGGCGTGCCATTGATCCATGGTGGCAACGATCACCGCGTCGATGTCTTTGTCGGCGAGAAGGTTGCGGAATTCCGGGAACGTTTTGGCCGCGGGCGCCCACTTCTTGGCCGCCGCGATTTTGGATTCGTTGACATCGCAAAGCGCGGCGATCTCGACATTCCGCGGCGCTTTCAGCCTGGGATCCAGGTTTCCGTCGTGATAGTTTTCAAATGCCACCGCCTGGATGTCCTCCGGCGTGCCGCGCATCAGCCGCGCGTCGAACGTGCCGCGGCCACCGCATCCGATCAACCCGACGCGCAGCCTCTCGTTGGCGCCAAAAACGCGGTCGGCGGACGCAGCAGTCCACGCGGCCAATCCCATATTCACCGACTTTTTCACGAAATCTCGTCGTTCCATGGGTGTTCCTTTCGGTTCCGGTATTTCTGACCTTGTTATAGACTGCAACATATCATAAAGTGGGGCAGATGGCCACCGGTAGGTTGAGAATCGGTTTTGTGACGTGCGTCCACCCGATCTACGATTTGGCGCCGGTTGCCAGGCAGCGGCAAGACGCGATCGATGAGTTGCGGCGCGCCGGATGCGAGGTGATTGCGGCCGAGACTCCGCGCACTGTGCGCGACGCGGTAGAGACCGCAGCTCGCCTGCGAGACAGCGCGATCGACGTGGTGGTCCTCTTCTTTTGCACGTGGGTGGCGGAAGAGATCACTCTGGCGCTGGCCGCGGAGCTCCGCGATGTGCCGATGCTGATCTGGGCGCTGCCGTACCTCGATAAGGACATCCCGATGCCCTCGCCCATCAGCGGGCTGGTCGCGTCTGGCTCGAACATCCGCCGGTCCGGGAAGCGCTTCGTGTGGCTGATCGGGCAAGTAACGCCCGAGCAGGTGCGGCAAGTGGTAAGCGCGGCCAGGGCTGGGAAGGTTGCCGGAAGCTTGCGGCACGCCCGGTTCGGTATGATCGGCTCCGCGTGCCCCGGCATGTTGGACGTGGCGGTGGACGAAGCCTCCGTGGAGCACGCATTGGGCGCGAGAGCCGTCCACATCGGCCTGGACACTTTGCTGGAGGCCGCGCGCGCGGCGTCCCCGGTCGAGGCCGCGGCCGCCGCGCAAGAACTGATGGCTCAAACCGGCGGCGCCGGGGAGATCGGCGAGCAGGCGTTGGCGGACAACCTCCGCCTGTACGTCGCCATCCGGGAAATCGTGCGGCAAAACCAACTCGACGCTTATTGCGTGCGCTGCTGGCCGGAGTTGCGCGATCAGCACAAGATCACGCCTTGCACGGCGCATGCCTTGATGTCGCAGGAAGGGATTGCCAATACCTGCGAAGTCGATCTTCCGGCGCTGATCACCACCTATATGCTGAACCGGCTGGCCGGCACGCCGGCGTTCAATTTCGATATCACGGCTTACCTGGCGGAAGAGGGCGCCATCCAGTTCGCCCACTGCGGCGCGGCCGCCGCATCGCTGGCGGGAGATCCGAAAAGGGCTCTGCTTCGCGTGCACATGCGCACCGGCACCGGCGCGACCGTGGAGTTTCCCTTCCAGGAGGGCACGGCGACGCTGGCGAAACTGCTGCGCCCGTTGGACGGCACGTGGCGGCTGTTTGTCTCCCGCTGCATGGTGATACAGTCAGGCGACGGCGTGCGCGGCAGCGTCGCGACGGTACGGCCGGAACCAACAGCCGCGGCATTTATGGACACGATGATGCGCGAGGCCGTGGAGCATCACGTGGCGCTGGTCTACGGCGACTGGACCCGCGAATTGGCGCACTTCTGTGCGTTTACCGGTGTCGAGTACTTTTCCTAAACGAGGACAACATGATTTCACGCAGACAGATTCTGGCGATGGCCGGCCCGGCAACGGCCTGGCTGGCTTCACCTTCAAGGTCCCAAGCCTGGCAGGCGCCGGACAAGCCGCGCATGGGCGGCGCCCCGACTGCGTTCGCGTTGCAGATGCAAGCTGCCCGGCGCGGCGGCAAGCCCTTCGACATGATCGAGCACTGCCACGGGCTGGGCCTGGCGGGCGTGCAGACGAATCCCCCTTCCACGGATGCCGAGGCGATCAAGAAATTCCGCGAGCGGGTCGAGGCCTATCACATGCACCTGATCTGCGACCCGCGGCTGCCGCAGCAGGAGAGCGACGTGGCGGCCTTCGATGCCCAGGTGAAGGCATACAAAGAAGCCGGCGCCGCCGCCTTCCACGCCGCCATGACAGCCCGCCGCTACGAGGTTTTCGATTCGCTCGAGCCGTTTAAGAAGATGTTTGAGCAGTGCCAGAAGTCGGTAGCGCTGGCCGAACCCGTACTGCGCAAGCACCAGGTCCGGCTCGGTCTCGAGAATCACAAGGGCTGGCGAAGCGCGGAGCAGGTGGCGTGGCTGAAGCGCCTGGGCAGCGAGTGGGTGGGCGTCTGCCTGGATTTCGGCAATAATCTTTCGCTGTGCGAAGATCCCATGGAGACGGTTCGGATGCTGGCGCCGTACACGTTTTTTGCGCACGTGAAAGACATGGCGGTCGAGGAGTACGAAGACGGATTCCTGCTATCGGAAGTCCCCATGGGAGAGGGAATGCTGGACCTCAAGCAGATGGTCGCGAGCTTGCGGGAGAGGAATCCCAATATGCTGTTCGAACTGGAGATGATCACGCGGGATCCGCTGAAGATCCCCGTGTTCACCACCAAGTATTGGGCTACCTTCGACGACACCTACAGCCCGCTGCCCGGCCGCGACCTGGCCAAAGTCCTCACGCTGGTCAGGAAAAACCACCCGAAGAAGCCCCTGCCGCGGATTACCGGGCTCAGCCCGGAGGCGCAGGTGCAGCGCGAGGACGAGTACAACCGGCAGTGCATCGAGTACGCCCACCAGAACCTCGCGATGTGAGGTTCCTCCACCCAACAGGCCGGAAAGCCCGTCCTACCTAGAAACTCAGCCTGGCGGAGAATTGCAGGGACCGTGCCGGCAACTGATTAGTGATGCCTGTCAACGGGGCGCCGAACCCCGGGCCCGCCGTGGCCCCGTTGCCGTAGGTGCCGCTATAGCCGACGAAGTTGGAGTGGTTGAGCACATTGAAGGCCTCGGCCCGGACCACCAGCCGCACCCGCTCCGTGCGCAGCGCGAAGGACCGATCGAGGAATGGCGAGAGGTCCCAGATGGAATTGCCGCGGCCCGCATTGCGCGCGATCACTGCGCCATCGATCACCGGGCGGTCCGTGGTGGCGCCGGTATCGCCGCTGTTGTTCACTCCGGTCACGATGTTGTAGGGCAATCCGGAGGCCAGGGTGAAGACGCCGCCGAAGTGAATCTCTAGCGGCAGAATGTAGACGCCGCTCAGCACGAAGCGGTGGCGCTGGTCGAAGATCGCGTTGCCGTATTCTACCCGGCCGGTGAAATTCGGATCGTTGGGGTTCTGGCTTGGAATGTCGGGATCCACGTTGTCCAGGGTATGCGACCACGTGTAGCTGGCCAGCGCGCTGAGGCGGTCGCTGAAGCGGTGCGTCAGGTTGACGTCGAGCGCGTTGTAGCTGGCGTAGCCATCGTTCACGTCGCTGGTGATGGTGGAATACGGCGGCTGCGGATTGGTCGCCGTGTTGGGGTTGCAGGCGAGCCCGTGCTGGCTGTACCAGGCGATCCAATAAGGGCGCGTGCAGTTGGCCGCCTGCGCGGTGCGTACCTGTCCGGGCGCGGTGCGGATGAACGGCGCCGGCGGATTGACATCGCGTGGGCGATTGATGCGGCTGGTGTACGAGCCCACGTAATCCACGCTCAGCACCCAGTTTTGCGGCAAGCGGCGCTCCACACCGATGGTCCACTGTTTGGCGTACGGGTTGAGCAGTTTGTCCTGATAGCCGATCAGCGTGGATGTGGGGAAATACTGGTTGAGATTGGCGCTGTCGCCGGGGCGGACGTAGAGGCTGCGCAGCGGCGCGGCGGCGCCCGTGGGGAACGCCGGCAGCGGCACCGCATCCACACTGACGGGGAAGCCGACCTGCCCCGGAGTGGCAGTGTAGTTGAAGACGCCGGTGGGTCCGGTGAGCGCCCAGTTGGCCGCGGAATTATCGACGATCTGCGAATAGTAGATGCCGAAGCCGCCGCGCACCACGGTCTTGGCGTCGCCGCGGACGTTGTAGCTGAAGCCCACGCGCGGCGCGAAATCCTTATTCGAATCGGCAAAGGTCTGCCGTTCGTAGCGCAGCCCCACGTTGACGGTGAGATCGCTCCGCAGGCGGATATCGTCCTGCACGAACATCGACCATAGGGTGTCGTCCACGGTGTAGTTGGCGTTGCCGTAGCTCTGCGTATAGCTGCGCACGTTGGCGATGTTACCCAGGTAGGCCTGGCTCTCGCAGACGCTGAGCGCCTGCGTACAGGTGTTGTAAATGAACTGGCCGAGATAGATGGGGCCGCCGAATTCCTTGCTGTTGCCGCCGTTGTGCGCGTGCAGCACGTCGAAGCCGAAGCGCAACTGGTGTCGGCCCCTGACGGTGGAGAGGGTGTCGTTGATCTGATACTGACGGTTGATGAGCAGCGCCGACTGTGAGGTGCCGGTGGTGAAGGTGCCGCCGGTAGAGATGGGCACCTGGTACTGCGTGCCGTAGACCACGGGGTCGAACTCGGTGATGGGCGAGGCGAGCTGGAATTGCAGGCGCACGTTGTTGAGCACGGTCGGGGTGAGCACCGCGGTTTCACCCAACTCGGTGGAGTAGGTGCGGCGTCGAAACACGCGCGCCACCGTGGGCAGGCTGTTGCCGCCGACGATGCCGTTGGGGTTGGTGTCGTAGAAGCCGTCGAGGTTGCCGCGGAAGAAGAGATTGTTGCGGTCGTCGATCTGGTGGTCGAGGCGCAGCAGGCCGAGCCATCCGCGATAGTCGCCGATGTAGATGCCGGGCGCCACCGGCGAGGTCACGGGCGAGCCCTTTTCCTCGCGGCTGTATTCGCCCGCCGCGAAGAAGTGCGTCCGGCTGGAGAACGGCCCGCCGAGGGAGGCGGCGGTCTGGCCCATGGAGTCGCTGGTCAACTGGTTGCCGCTGGTGGCGTTGGCCGTCGTGAAGCCGGAAAGCGCGGCGGAGGTGTCCGCCGGCCGCCACATTCCAAGCGCATCGCCGTGGAAGTTGCTGCCGCCGCTCCTGGTCACGATGTTGATCACGCCGCCCGCGGTGGCGCCGAATTCGGCCGAGAAGGCGTTGGCCAGTACGTTCATTTCTTCCACCGCCAGAACGGGCAGCGTGCTGAACAGCGTCTGCCGGCCCCAACTATCGGTATTGGCGGCGCCATCGGTCACGAACAGCGCCTGGCGGCGTCCCGCGCCGTTGGTGGTGAACAGCGTCTGGTTCATGAACACGTCGCCCTGGCTGATGGCGGGACGGTTGGCGGCATTCAACATCGGCAGGTTGCTGATGCGGCGGCTGAGCAGCGGCGTATCCTCAATCTGCCGCTCCCCCAGGCGCGTGCCGATTTGCGGTGCGTCGGTGCGGACTTCCCCCACCGTCCCGGTAACCGTGACCTGCGTCTGTCCCGGGGCCACGCTCAGTTGCAGGTTGATTCCCGCGGTGGCGCCGCCGGCCAGCGTGACGTCTTCCACCTGCGCGTCGGCGAAGCCCTGCCTGGTGGCCGTGATCCGGTACGTGCCCGCTACCGGAAGGCCGGCCAGGGAGTAATTGCCGGTGGCGTCGGTCACGGCGGTTCGCTCTAAGCCGGTCTGCTGGTTCCTGGCGGCCACCTGAACGCCCCCCACCGCGGCGCGGCTCGGGTCAGTCACCTGGCCCTGTATGGTGGCCGTATCGGGCGTTTGCGCGAAGGCGACGGAAGCGAGAAGAAAAAGACAGGGGCCGACGAGTTTGGGCATAGCGAGATCCCCTCAGGGTACAGCAGTGCAATTAGCTACTACCATCGGTCGTAGAGGCTTGTCCGAGCTTCGCTCGGA
>PLDO01000644.1 GCA_003136215.1 Bryobacterales bacterium | reverse complement strand
GGCGTGGTCGCGGCTGGCTTTGCCGCGGCGGGCGTTCCGGGTCCAACGGCCACCACCGGGGCGGGGGGAACTGCCGCCGCCGCGCCCGGGGCTGGATTGAGCTTGATCTGGATGTTATCGCGCACGTTGCCCACCACGGCGTGCTTTTCGTCCTGAATCTGGCCCGCAAAATCGAACTGCGTGGTGGCCGCGCCGCCCTTTGCCGCGAGCGCCACCACCGAGCCCGGAATCTTGATGGAAACCGGCACCAGGTACGCCGTCGGCGACACGCGGAAGTAATCGATCTGCAGCGCCAGCGGCAAATCGGTAGCCGGGTCTCCGGCCGACAGCGCCTCCTTCAGCTGCTGTTCCTTGTCCTGCGCATTCAGCTTGCCCCAGACCTTGTCCGCGTAGTAGCCCTCGCGGTGCTCCAGTTTCGCCGCCAGTTTCGGGTTGTTCAACTTCACCGAAATCTTGCGATACTTGCCGTCCAGCGCGTTGTTCGAGCTGTAGTAACCCAACAGGTAGTAACTGCCCATCGCGTCCTGCGTTCGCTGAATGCCCATGGCGATGTCGTTGCTGTCGAAGAAACTCTTGCCGCCGGTCTCCGCCGCCAGAGTGTACAACGTATCCTGCGACGCCAGTTGGGCCGAGCGCTGTGAGTTGAACACCGCCCCATTGTAGATGCCACTGCCGCGCGAGCCGGCCTTGGACGCGCCGCCGCCCGGAGGGTCCGCCGTCAAGCCGCGCGCGTCGATGGAGTAGATCGCCAGGTTCGCTTTGGTGGCCGCGTTGATGGCCGCCTGCAACTGCGCTTCGTTGTCCAGCCCGGAACGGGTGACGCCGCCGGAGAAATACACCAGCGCCTTCTTCTCCGGGAATGAGCCAAGCATCTTCGCCGCCTCCTCGATGGCCGCCAGTTTCTTGTCCGTGCTGAAAATGTTGAATTCGGTTTCGTCGGCCACGAAGGCGGCCTGCGTGTCCTCGCCGTTCTCATCGCCGGTATCGGCCAGCGCGGCCAGTTCGCTGGCTTCGCCGATGGGCATCCCTTTGATCACCCTGGTGAGCACGTCGCGGTCGCTGGTAAAATCGCTCAACACCTGGACGGTAGAGGCGTAGAAGAGCACCGCCACCACGTCGTCCTTCGTGATGTGCGTTTTCAGGTAATCGAGCGCACCATCCTGCGCCCGCAATTGGTCCGGGATCTGCATCGAGGAGAAATCGAAGAAGAACACCATCAGGCGCTTGTCGTGGTACTGGATCTGTCCCGGCGAGGCGGAGGTGATGGTGGTTTTGGGCGCTTCCGGCAACTGGAACTGGTCGTCCAGCGTCAGTTCCTTCAACGGCTCGGGCTTGGAGGAGATGCGCTGATACTCGAACACGGAGACCTTCTGCGGCTTGCCGTCCTCCAGCACGGTAAAGTCCTCCGCCTTCAGTCCTTCCACCGCCAGGCCTCCTTTGTCCTTGGCGGTGACGTTGATAATCACCAGGTTCGCATTGGCTTTAAACGTGGCGGGCGTCTGCGCCATCACCGTGGCAAGACACATCATCAGAGCCGCGAGCGTCAGCTGCTTTGGTGGGGCAGGCTTCAGCCTGCCAACGTCCGCTTGCGGGCGTATTCGGTTGCCTGCGATCGAACTGGTTAGCCCTTTCTTCCCCATATTCCTCAGAAACTGAAACGCGAATTAAGTGAAATGCCGCGGGGCGCGGAGGCCGCGGTCGGCAGCCCGTAGCCCGTCGAGTTGACGGTGGTCCCAATGCCCGTGATGGTCATGTGGTTGAAGACGTTGGTGGCGTTGGCCGTAAACGTCAGCGTGCGCCGGCTCTCGCCGAAACGGAAGGAGCGGTTCAGGCTGGCATTCACCGAGGTGCGGAACAGCCCCGGGATGGTGGAGCGTCCGGCGTTGCCGAACTGGCCGGACACGGGCGTGGTGAAGGCCAGCGTATTGAAATACGAATCGCCGGGCGCGTGGATGGGCAGGCCCGTGGCCTCGGCGCGCAAGCTGCCGCCGCCCGCCAGGCCGCCCGTATTCGCCAGGTTGCCGGACACCTTCGCCGTCAGCGGAGTGCCGGTGGTGGCGTTAAAACTGCCGCTCATGTTCCAGCTCTTGAGAAGTTGCGTTTTCCAGCCGCCGTTGCGCAAGAGTCCCCGCACGCCCACCGGCGAGGAAAGCTGGAACCCCGCGTTCAAATTATGCCGCACATCGAAGGTGGAAAGCCCGCGCTCCAACGCCCGGTTGTCCAGGAACTGCACCACCGTGCCGCCCGTGCCGCTGAAGCTCGACGCGTCGTCGATGCCCTTGGCGAAGGTATACAGCGAGTTCGCCGATACGGAGCGCGAGAGCCGCCGCGTGACGCGCACCTGCCCCGCCTCGTAGTGCGAATTGGCGCCCTGCGTCTGATAATTGAAGCTGGTGGCGTTGTTGATCTTGAGCCCCCCGTTGGCAATCGAGCTGGTGGAGCGGTTGGGGTTTTCCAGGATTCCCAGGTGCGTCCCCTTGGTGCCGATGTACTCGGTGTCCAGCACCAGGCCGTGAGGCAGCGTGTGCTGCAGGGTCACATTCCACGTCTGCGCGTAGGCGATGCGGAAGTTCGGGTCGATGGCGTAGGTGTTGGTGAGCGTGCCGGGCGAAGTGGCGAATCCGTTCTGTATGGTCAGCACCGTGTCCGTGTTGGTGGTCAGCGATGCCGAGGTGGCAAAGGGCGGCTGCGCGGCCATCTGGTTGGCAATCTGCGCGTAGGAAGAGCCGCTGTAGAAGATACTGTAGCCGCTGCGGATCACCGTGTTGCGCCTGGCAAACGGGCGCCATGCGAGGCCGATCCGCGGCGAGAAATCCTTCGGCGCCGGGCGCACGATGCTGCTCGGCAGCGGGCCGGAGTATGGTCCGTTCTGCCCGGCCGTGACCACGGCGACCGCCGTGAATCCCGGACTGACATCCAGGTTTGCCAGATGGCCGCTCAGTTCCGTATAGGGCGCGAAGTACTCATAGCGCAGCCCCACGTTAACGGTGAGCCGCGCATTCACCCGGAAATCGTCCTGCGCGTAAGCGCTGGTGCTCCAACTGCGGAAGTAGTTGCTGGACGCGCCGAAGCGCACCGAACTGGATTGCGGCAGCCCCAGCAGGAAATCGGCGAAATCGTAGCCCGTGCCCTTCACCGGCTGTCCGGCGGCATCCAACTGGCTGGTCACCAGGCCGCTGAAGGTGAACGATCCGCGCGCGTTCTGATAGTTCTGGCTGTTCTGTTGCAGCCGGTTGTAAGTGAAGCCGAAAGTCAGGTTGTGCTTGCGCTTCAGCACCCAGGTGAAGTTGTCGCTGAAGGTGGCCGTCTGGTTGCGGCCCACGTTCGGCGCGCCATCGCTCAGGCTCGAAAAATTGGTGAAGGAGAGCCCCGGCGGCCCGTAGTTGATCGGGTCCTGCGAGGTTCCGGCGATCCCCAGCGCCGCCGCGACGTTCTGGGTGTACGCGAAGTACGGAATGGTCAGGCTGCTGCTGCGGCTGATGGAAAAATTCGCGCTGTTGTTGATGCGCGGCTTGAAGCTATGGCTCCAGCCGGTGGAGAAACTCAGGCCGGAGCTGCTGCCGGTATCGAGAAAGCCGAACAACTGGTGCGAGTCCGAGCTCTGGTTCTGCTTCTGGAAATTGAAATTCAGCCGGTCCTTGTTGTTGAGCGGCGCGTTGAAGCGTACTCCGATGTTGCGGCTGTTGGCGGGGTCGGTGATCACGAAGCGGTAGTTCTGCACGATGCCGGCGTAGGTGGGATTTGGGAAATACTGCAGCAGCCCCGCCGAGGCGCTGTTGAATCGCGACACGGGAATCACGTTGTTGGGAAACGGCGAAGCGGAAAGCGGATCGTAGATCGAAATGGGCGAGGCGGTCAGCGCCTGGGAGAAATCGCCGGCGCGCTCCGCCGCCGTCGGCACCGACCCCAGCATGCTCTTGCCGTTGCGGGCGAGAGAGGCGCCGAAACTGATGGTGTACTGCGCCCTCTGCCAGTTGACGATTTTGGGAATGTGCAGCGGCCCGCCGATGTTGGCATTCAGGTTGTTGTTGGCCGAGTAAGGCTTCTGCGCGGGCTGTCCGTTGAGCGAATAGGGGGCTGCGTTGAGCGCGGAGTTGCGCACCGTGACGGCCACCGACCCCTGCACCGGGGGCGTGGTGCGACGCCGGTTGCCGAAGCTGGCGTATTGTCCGTTGAAGGGACCGCGTCCGCCGCGCCCGGCCTGTCCTCTTCCGCCGCCATTCTGGCCCAGTCCGCCGCCGCCCCGGCCACCGCCACCGCCGAAGCCACCACCGCCGCCCCCCCCACCGAAGCCGCCAGGTGGTCCGGCGCCAGGGCCAAAGCCTCCGCCGCCGCCGCGACCGCCGCCGCCGGCATCCGGGGAAGCCGCCGCGCCCACTCCAAATCCGCCATTGATGGCGCTGGCGCCGAAGCCGCCCAACCCCAGGCTGTCGTTGGTCAAGCTGGCGCTCATTCCGGGTGGCAAGCCCGCGCCCATCTGCAAACCTTGCGCCGCCGATACGGCGCCGCCGCCTCCCCCGGGTCCGCCGGGACCACCGCGGCCTCCCATGGCGCGCTGCCGGCGCGCTTCGTCATCGCTCGATTGTTCCAGCCCGCCGCTCACGCTTCCATTGACCAGCAGGGATTCGTCGGCGTCGCCGCCCAGGTCGATGTTCGGCACTCCCTCCTGCGTTTGCGCGTTGGCCTGCTGGCCTTCCGGAGTGGCGCGCACGGTGGCACTCTGAAATCCGGGCTGCGTCGGATTGGGTGCGCCGCGGCCCGCGCCCCGGCCCCCGGATCCGGCGGCCTGCCCCACCTGTGAGCCCGGTCCGCCGCGTCCTTGCCGCCCCGGGAAGTCGCCGCCGGCCCGCTGTCCATCCGGACCGCGATTGCCGCGCGCGCCGCGTGCGCCCCGGCCGGTGCCAGGGGCCGCGGGCAGCGGAGCCGCCGCCGTTCCCGCCGCTGCTCCACCGCGGTCGGAGAGCTTGGGCATATTGAGCACCCAATCCTTCTCGACGGCGCCGGCGTTGACGGTGACTTGCCCCTTGGCCGTGGTGAACTCGAACATGCTGACTTCGATCTGCCACACGCCGGGCGTCAGGTCCAGGGTGTAGCGCCCGTTTTCGTCGGTAAAGGCGGTCACCTTGGCCCCGCCTTGCAGTGCGGTCACCGTCGCCCCGGGAACAATCTGGTCGGCCGCACGAACTTGTCCGCTGAATTGCGCCGCCCCCAACGGCGATGGCAGGCAAACGGCCAGAGTCAACAGGAGGAGCCAAACCCAGCGCACGGAGACCATCAAAAGTGATTCCCTTTTTCAGCCGTTAAGTTCCACGGAATCTTGCACGAAGGCGAGTTTTGAACGACCGGCGCCCAATCCGCCCCGAAACGCCATTTTTGCTTGACCTGCGGTGTGTCGATCAACGAGAATCAGCCTGTCGTGAGATTGCAATTATTCCTGACCGCCTGCCTGTGGGCCATCCCGGCAACCGCCGGCGAAGGCTTGTGGCCCTACAACCAATTCCCCAAAGATAGCGTAAAACAGAAACTTGGTTTCGAGGTCGAGCCCGCGTTTCTGGATCATCTCCGCCTGGCCTCCGTCAAGCTGGCCGGCGGGTCGGGTGCCTTCGTCTCGCCCACGGGCTTGCTGCTGACTACCCGGCAACTGGTGGCGGATTGCCTCGCCGGCTTGAGCACTGCGCAGCATGACTACTTCCGCGACGGCTTCCAGGCTGCCGGGCAAGCGGCGGAATTGGCGTGCCCGGGGATGGACGCGAGCGTCCTGGTGAACATCGATGACGCGAGCGAGAGCGTGAAAGCCGCCGGTGCGACGCTTGCCCTGCGCAACGCCGCCATCGCCCGCATCGAGAAGGAATGCGCCGCCAGGAGCGGCAACGTGTGCAGCGTGGTCCGCCTGTTTTCCGGCGGGCGCTACGACCTCTACCAGTACCGCCGCTACCGCGATCTGCGCCTCGTCTTTGCTCCGGAATACGCCATCGCGTTTTTCGGCCGCGAACGCGACAGCATTTCCTATCTCCGTTACGGCCTCAATATCGCTTTTCTGCGCGCCTACGAAAACGGCAGGCCGGCGGCCACTCCGGACTACCTGAAGTGGAGTCCCGAAGGCGTCAAAGAGGGCGACCCGGTGTTCCTCGGCGGCAATCCCGGCCCCACCGGACGCCTCTCCACCGCCTCGCAACTCACCTTTCTGCGCGACACCGCGCTGCCCCTGCGCCTCACCCGCCTGCAACCGCGCGTCCAGCAGTTAAACGCTTTCGCCGCCGCCAGCGTGGACAACCAGCGCGCGGCGGAGAGCACCCTCAGCCGCCTGCTCTCCGAGTACAAAACCGACGCCGGCAAACTGATCGGCCTGCGCGACGACCGCCTGGTGACGCGCAAGACCGCCTTCGAAGGCAAGATCCGCCGCGCCGTGGAGGGCAATGCCAAGCTGGGCGCCGAAGCCGGCAAGGTGTGGGACGAGATTACCAACGCCTACAAAAAGTGGAAGCCGCTGGACAAGCCGTACGAGATCCTGGAAGGAGACGCGGCGCCCGGGTCGCGCCTCTTCCGCATGGCCCG
>PLDO01000234.1 GCA_003136215.1 Bryobacterales bacterium | reverse complement strand
CGAACCCGTCCATCACCGGCATACGCAGATCCATCCAGATGAACTGCGGGCCCCACTCTCGAAACGTCTCCACTGCCTGCGCGCCGTCCGCGGCCAGTCGCACGCCGAATCCAGCCTCCTGCAGCAGGCGTTCCAGCAGCGCCGAGTTTTCATTTTCATCGTCCACCACCAGAACCCGGTATTCGGCCTGCCCCGGCTCCAGGCCGATAATTCGTCCCCGATCGGCAAGAGGCGAGATGACCTCGTCCTCCCGCGCCAGATCCATGGGCACCGCTACCCGAAACCTCGATCCTTTGCCCGGCGTACTGTCCAGGTGGATCGTTCCCCCCATCAGTTCCACGAATTGCCGGGTAATGGTGAGTCCCAGGCCCGTGCCTTTCTGTGCCGTCTTGCGCACCTGCACGAAGGCCTCGAAGATGCGCGCCCGGTCCTCCGCCGCGATGCCGGCCCCGGTATCCTCCACGTCGAACGTCAGCCACACCCTGCCGGGGTCATCGGCGGAGGTGCTGTTCAGGCGCAGCGTAACGCCTCCGGCTTCGGTGTATCTCACGGCATTGCCCAACAGATTGATCAGCACCTGGCGGAGTTTCGACGCATCGGCCCGGACGTAGCGGGGAAAGTCGGGAGGGGAAATGAGCAGTAGCTCCAACTTCTTCCGTTCGGCGCGCACGCGAATCATGTCCACCACGTCCTGCACCAGATCTTCCAGATTGCAGGGCGCGAGTTCCAGTTCCCGCCGTCCGGCCTCGATCTTCGCCATGTCGAGCACATCGTCGATCACGTGCAGCAGGTGCTCGCCACTGCGGTTAATAATGTCCAGATCCTTGCGTTGCTTCAGGGAAATGGCGTCTTCGCGCAGCAGATTGGAGAAGCCCAGAATGGCGTTGAGCGGCGTGCGCAGCTCGTGGCTCATATTCGCCAGGAAAACGCTCTTCGCCCGGTTGGCGGCCTGCGCCTGATCGCGCGCCTCCACCACTTCCGCCGTGCGCTGCGACACCACCGCCTGAAGTTGCCGCTCCCGTTTGTACAACGCCCTCACCCGAAACTGGTACGCGCCGAACAGTAGTCCCGCGAACGCCAGCACGGCGGCCGCCTTGCTCCACGGAGTTCGCCACCAGGGAGAGGCAATCGACAGTCGGAGCGCAGCCCCCTTCTCCCCCCACGTCCGGCCGTCGGTCGATGCCTGCACCCGAAAGACGTAATTGCCCGGCGCGACTCCCGTGTAGCGGGCGGTTCGGTGGCCGCTATCGGCTTCGGTCCAATCCTTTTCCAACGCCTCCAGCCGGAATCGATAGCGCGTTTTCCAGGGGCTGACGTAGCTCAGTGCGGCGAACTCGAACGAGAAGCCATTCTGCTCGGGCGCCAGATGCAAGCCGTCCATTTCCCAGATCGGGTGCGGGAGCGCGATCGGCGTCTTGCCGCTGACCTGGAAACTGGTCAACGTCACGGAGGGCTCGGGTGAACCGGCCAGCACCTCCCGCGGATAAAAGGCGTTGAAGCCGGCGTTCCCGCCGAAATAGAGACGGCCGTCGGGCGCGCGGTAACAGGTCTGGTCGGTGAAGATGGACCCCTGCAGGCCGTCCCGCTCATCGTAGTTGTAAAATCGGTTCTCCTTCAGGTTGAAACGCGAGATTCCTTGCATGGTGCCCATCCACAGGTTGCCGAGGTCATCCGGCGCTACGCAATGGACGCCAATGTCCGCCAGCCCGTCCTGCGTGGTGTAGCGCGTGATCTTCTCGCTCGTAGGGTCGAACCGGAAGAGGCCCTCGCGCGACGAAATCCAGAGGATGCCCGCGGGGTCTTCATAGAATGCCAAGGCGCTGCTTCCGCCCAGGGGGGCGCCATCCACCGTCTGGGCCAGCGAGATCGCCCTGACCTTTCCGTTGACGTCGAGTTTGTTAAGACTCTCGGGCATCGCGCCGAACCATAGATTCCCATTGCGATCTTCGTGTTCGGCGGTTCCCCCGATGACCTTCATTGGGGTGACCGCGCCCGTTTGCCGGTCCACCAACTGCATGGCCCCGAGCCAGTCGCCCACCCAGAACCGGCCGGTGCGATCCTCGAACAGCGAGGTGATCTCATGGGAGGAGATCCTGTCGCGCAGGTGGGTGTACCGGCCGGTAGCTCGATCCACCCTGCCGATGCCCTGGTTGCTCCCGATCCACAGCGTGCCGGATCGGTCCAGGCACATCGCAGTGACGGCGTCGTCGGGCAAACTGTGCGGATTGCCGGCAATGTGCCGGAAGCGGGTGAACGCCCCGGTAGCGGGATCGAACTTGTTCAAGCCGCTTCCCCGGGTGGCAATCCAGATGGAGCCGTCAGGGTCCGCCTCGAATCCGTAGACGTTCCCCCCGCTCAGCGAATTGGGGGTGCCTGCATCGGGCAGGAACGTGCCGAACCGGGCATGGGCCGGCGAGTACCGGTGCAAGCCCCCGGCCAGCATAAAATACGCCCACACGTTGCCTTCCCGATCCGGAGAGAGCGCGCTAATCAGGTCGTCCGGCAGCGTGCCCGAAGGTCCGCTGGAGTAGCGCGCGAGGGTGGTCAGCGTGTCGCTTTCCGGGTCGAAGATCTTCAGACCCGGCTGTCCCCCGTAAAGCCACAATCGCCCGCGCGCGCCGGCCGGCATGTACAGGAAACTGGCGGGGTGGAACCGGTCGAATGTTCCGGTCTCAGGGTCGAAGCGTTCCACGCCGGCCGGCACATGGACCCACAGTTTGCCGGCCTGGTCCCAGACCAGGGCGTTGAACCTGCGTTCCGGCCAGCTGTAAGGATCCTCGTGTGCGTTGGGGTAGACAGTGAACTCTCCGCTGCCGGGGTTATAGCGAACCAGGCCATATGTGGTCCCCAGCCAGAGTCTTCCGGCTTTGTCTACTTCGATCGCGTGGATACCGCCCGGACGCCCCTGGGTGATTCGTGCCGGCAGTTGGCAGGCGGTAGAGGCCCCCGTTGCCGGGTCGAACCGGTACAAGACCGGTTCCGCAACCTCCGCTTGTGCACGAAAAACTGAGGTCCCCAGCCAAAGAAATCCACTGGCGTCGTCATGCACTACCGTGATCGCCACCGGCAAGGACTTGGATGGTCCGTGGTGCGGCGGCGTGAATCGGGTGGTGGCGCCGGCGCCGGGCACGAAGCTGCTCAAAACCCGGCTGGCAACCCAGAATGTCCCCTTCCGGTCCTCATACAGCCACCCGGGCTCGGGCGCTGCGTGCGCGGTGTTGCTCGGGAAACCAGGGTAGGGCACCGCCTGGTGGCCGTCGTACCGCGTCAGTCCGCTGCTGGTGGTGTACCACAGAAAACCGTGACGGTCCTGGAGAATCTGGTATACGTATTGCGACGAAACGCCGTCGGCGGCGGTCAGGCGTTCGAACCGGATCGGCGGAGGTGCGGCGCCACGACCTGAGAAGACGCTGGACATCACCAGTGCCACCGCTACAACAGTTCCGTGAGGCACTTTAGGCTGGGTTCCGCATCGGTAACTCGATCTTATCACCGTCATCACCGGTTGAAACTGTACCCGTCTGACGTGACGAAACCGTAGTCGTTCAGGGGAAGAGCCGTGGTGGGGTTCTTGCGATCGTAGTTGTCGAAGAAGCTGAAAGAGACAAACAGGTTCTTGTAGACCTCCACCCTCGCTTTGGCGTTGGCGTCTATGCGGAAGCGCTCGGTCGTGGTCAGGCTCGGCCAGAGCCGGAAGTCGCCGGTGATGTCGAGCTTCGGGGAGTACAGGCGAAAGAACTGGGCGTTGAATCCGACTAAGCCTTCGGCATTGTTGCGCCGCTCCGTGTCCGTGTAGTGTTCCGAGGAATAGGCGCCGCCCGCAAAAGCGGACACCATGGAGTGGTTGGTGCGGACAAAATGGCGGCCGAAAGCGCCGCCGCCCAGATAGCGTTGCAGTAGATTGAGTTCGTCGTTGGTGGAGAACTGCCCGAGGGCCACCGCGAAGTAGTTCTTCGAGAGCGTCTGGTTCACATTCATGTCGGCCTGAATTCGCTTCGTCGATTCGGTCTGCTCGCGGACCACGTAATTGCTGCTCACCTCGCAATCCACCGAGCGGCGCAGCGCGGTGTAGCCGGCTTCGCCGCTGAAGTTCATCTGCGTCGTCGATTTCGACTTCATGAAGCTGTAGCCGAAGTCCACCGCGCCGTCCAGCCGGCTCACCAGGCCCGAACCAATCGGCGTCAGCGAGACGACGCTATGCAGGGCGATGGCGTCGCCACTGCCCGCCACCAGGAGGTTGCCGGACGCGCCGGGGGAGAGAGAGCCGAACTTCGTCGAGCCGTCGGAAAGCAGGATTTCGAAGCTGTATTCACTTCGTATGCCGACGACGTCCCTCCACCGGATGGAGACGGTGCTGAGCGAGTCGGTCTTGGCGGTCAACACGCCCCGGTTGAGACCTTTGATTTCGCAAGTGACCTCGTTCTTGTTGACCAGGGTAACGACATCCGTCTTGGGGCGCGCCAGGCCCAAGGGGACGAAGAGCAGGAGCAGGATTAGCGAGTGAATCGACGGTTTGCCCATCATCCCCGCCAAGGATGCGCGCCGAGTGGCTGGCGACTCTAGAAATTAGGGCGTGAGGCGGTCCTGTCGGGAACAAATAGAGTCCCGGGCCTGGCGGATGCATCTGCACACAGCCAAGATCATGAAGTTAGGATTCATCCATACCGCCGCTCTCTGGTTTGTCTTGGTATGCGGGCTTGTCCGCGCCCAGGGACCCGGCGATGACCCGGCGCCGCAACAGTCTCCCCCTTCCAGCCAGGCTGCCCCCACTGCCCCAGCCGACTCCCCGCAAAAACGCGGAGAGTTTGCTGTCGCCCCGATCCCCGTGATTGATCCCACCCTCGGCGACGGCCTTGCCGTCACTGCAATGTACACGGTCCGCCTCAAGACTGAAGACAAAATCTCGCCGCCCTCCGTCTTCGGCATTGGCGGGTTTCGCACCAACACCGGGGCGTGGGGATTGGCCGGCGGCGCCAAGCTCTTCCTGAAGCGGGATCGCTTTCGAATCCTCGCCGCCGCGGCCACCGGCACCGTCAACTACGATTTCTACGGGGTCGGCAGTGAATCCACCGTTGCATCCGTTCCCATCACTCAAAAAGGCACCGGGATTCTGACCGGCGTCCTGGTGCGCGCCTTCCGCCGGTGGTACGTCGGCCCCCGCTATTACTACTTCAAGATCACCACCGGCCTCGACACCACGGACCTCGCAGCCCCGCCCGCCATCGCCGAGGTCCAACTGAAGCTCCCCGTCGCCGCACTCGGCGCTCATGTCCAAAGGGATACGCGCGACAGCCAGTTCTATGCCAGGTCCGGCTCCGTCTTCGACACGAAGTTGTATTTCTCCAACCCTGACGTGGGCGCCTTATTCACCTATCAGGACTACGAAAGCGCCTTTCAACAGTATTTCAAGCTGGGTGAAAAACAGGTGTTGGCCTACCACGTGAAGGCCTGTGCGGTGGATGGGCACGCCCCGTTCTTCGCCCTTTGCAGCCTTGGAAACTCCGCGGATATGCGCGGTTACCCGATGGGCCGCTACCGGGACCGCAGAATGTTGGTGGGACAGGCGGAATTCCGCCAGGAAATCTGGTGGCGATTCGGCGCCAGCGCCTTTTTGGGCGCCGGTCAGGTGGCCTCTTCCGTCAGTGCCTTCAATTGGTCCAACACCAAGCCGGGCGGCGGCATCGGCCTGCGCTTCGCCGTGGCGCCCAAGAATCACATCAACATGCGCGTGGACTACAGTGTGGGCCAGGCAAGCCATGCCTGGTATGTCGGCATCGGCGAGGCGTTCTGAAGCGGTCAGCGGCGGCGAGGTGGTCAGTAGCCGAAAAAGCCCCACAGATCGGCTAGCACCTGGGATTGCACGATAACGACGGCCACCACAATCAGGAACGCCGCGTGCACACAAATGTCTACTCTGGCCACCCACTTCCGGCGGCCGCCCGAAATCGATTTCTGGAAGCTATTCATCACGGTTCCCCCCAACTGTCTCGCTGTGCATGATTCGCCACCCCGGCACGGCGGCTCAAAATATTCTTCAACCGAAAACCTGGCATCAATATTCTGAGTCGAACCATGACGATCTTCATCATCCCGGCAACCTATGACTTCACATATTCGAACCGCAAGCTTATTATGTGCACTCTTGATTCTGGGCTGTGCCGGGCCTTTGGCCGGCCAGCAGAAGCCGCAATGGGCTCCCGGCCAGTCGGGGCTCAATGCCGGAATCCTCCCGAATCCCGGAGCCACTTACGCAAATATCACGTTGAATTACAACGCCGGGACGTACAACGGCGCCGATGGCTCGTCCCTTCCGGCGAGCGGCTCCTATAATATCTGGGCTATCGAGAACATCTTCTATTACGTGCCCAAAATGAAAGTTCTGGGCGGCAATCTCGGCTTCATGGTGGTGTTCCCCACCGTCGCCACCGGTTCCCTCGCCGCCGACTTTCAGGCGCCCGTGAACGGCATCGAAAACCTCAAGCTCACCGGAGGCGGCACCGGGCTCGCCGATATCTTCCTGCAACCGTTCACTCTGGGCTGGCACCTCAAGCGCGTCGATTTCCTGGTGGCGGACGCCTTCATGCTTCCCACCGGACGCTATTCTCCCGGCGCCACCAACAACATCGGGTTCGGATATTTTGGCAACCATGCGCAAACCGGCACCACCGCCTACCTGACGAAAAACAAGGCGACCAGCGTCAACCTCTTCACGGACTGGGAGGTTCACGGGTCGCGCAGCGGCGCCAACAGCACTTCCAAGACGCCCGGGCAGGCGTTCACCACCGAATGGGGTTTCGGTCAGCTCCTCCCGCTGAAAAAAGATTTCAGCCAGTTGCTGCAAGTCGGCGTGATCGGCTACGACCAGTGGCAAATCACCGACAATGGCGGCACGACACCGGTAGGACCGATCACGGTGCCCGCCAGCACACTCCCTCATTATTCGGTCCACGCGGTCGGCGGGCAGGTCAACTACATCCTCCCCAAGACCAATTTGAGCTTCAACTTCAAAATGGAGCACGAATACAAAAGCTCCTCCCACGCCCTGGGAAACACCATCGCCTTCGGCGGCGCGTGGACGTTCAAGGTTCTAAAGTAAGTTGCCCCGAAGCCCTTGTGGGGCAGCTTGGCAAGCTGCGGCCGATTGTCAATCGGCCTCCACACAGTTGCAAAGATTCTGAGTCGAACCCGTGCCGCCCTCATCATCTCGCCGGACAAATCCCGCGAGGGCCGCGGCTCTTTGCGGGATGGAGGATCGAAACCATGCGTCACAAGACAACAGAACCGAACAATACGGTCAGACGGACCGCGTTGTGCTTCGCAGTCGTAGCGCTGGCGCTGGCCTCCGCTTCGCCGGCGCCCGCGCAGAAAATAGCCAGCCCTCGCGGCGGCGCTCCCGGCGCCTGGCGCCTCATCGGTACGGTCGAGGCAGACCGCAAAGCGGACCACGACACCATCGTCGTGAAAGGCCCATTCGACGATTTCCGCAAGGTCAAGTTTAAGGTCACCAACGCCGGCTTGAACCTGGATCACCTCGTGATCACCTACGATAACGGCACGCCGGACAACATCGAAACCCGCGAGAACATTCCCGAGGGAGGCGAAAGCCGCCAGATCGACCTGCGCGGCGCCGGCAAACGCAGTATCCGCCGCATCGACTTCTGGTACGACTCGAAGGGCCTCCTGAAAAGGGCCCATGTGACTGTATTCGGCATGAAGTAGGAAGCCGAGGGAAAAGGGAGACGGATTGTGAAGAAACTGACGAAGACGAAATCGTTCCTGGCGGTGGCATGCGCATTGGCGATGGCCCCTGTCGTTTCCGCTCAACAGCCGGCGGGCGCGCCGGCCGGAGCTGCCCCGGCTCCCGCGGAAAAGAAATTCTACGAGGATCTGATCAAGACACCCATCGTTCCGCAGCGAAGCGCTGCCGAAATTCAGAACGATTTGAAAACCGCCCAGGACAACATGAAGGAGGCCGACAAGGCCATTTCCGGCGCACAGGCACGCATCAAGGAGGCCGACGGGTGGATCGCAACCAATAAGAAGGACATGGACGCGCAGAAGGCCAAGCGGGATGCCGCCAATAAAGAAAAACGGGAAGCCGACAAGATCACCCTGGAAGGTCAACTCAAGCAGATGGATCTGGTCGACCAGTACTTAAAGAAGACGAAGGACATTCGCAGTACCGAACTGGACTTCGCCAAATCCCAAAAAGAGCTGGTCGGCGCCCAGATCAAGGCGTACCAGAGCGAGGCGGAGCTGAACAAGAAAGCCGAAGCCATTAAGAGCGCTGGACCCGACAGCCTGTCCAAGACAGTTACCGATGCCGCCCAGGCGAGCGAGGCCACATTGAAACTGATGAAGACGATGGCCGAGAAGAATGAAGACATGCTGGGCCAAATGAAGAAGCTCGCCGACCGCCGCATCGACCTCGTACAAGCTCGCAACAAGCTGCTCACCCAAGACCGGATCAACGACTACGCCGCTGGGTTGAAGAAGAAGTAGACGCGGCCATGGAAATACAGAAAAGGATAAAAACGAATGGCTACCAAACCGTTTAAAGGCACCATCAAACTCGATGTCCGCGATTCCGTTCCGGATTGGACACCGTACACCCCCATCAAAGCCCCCGAGGGCGCACCCAACGTCCTGTTCGTCCTGTACGACGATACCGGCCAGGCAGCTTGGTCGCCGTTCGGCGGCCGCATCAACATGCCTACCTTGCAGCGACTGGCCGACAACGGGTTGATGTACTCGCAGTGGCACACCACCGCGCTGTGCTCGCCCACCCGTTCCACCATCCTCACCGGACGCAACCACCATCTCAACGGCTGCGCCGCCATCACCGAAGCCGCCACCGGCTTCCCCGGCGCGCACAACCGCATCCCGGACGAATGCGCCACCATCGGGCAGATCCTTCAGGACGGCGGCTGGAGCACCTTCTGGCTGGGCAAGAACCACAACGTCGTCGAGACGGACTGCTGCCCCGGCGGCAGCCGCAAGCAATGGCCCTTGCAGAAGGGCTTCGACCGCTACTACGGCTTCCTGGGCGGCGAAACCAATAACTGGTATCCCGACCTCGTCGAAGACAGCCATTTCATCGACGCGCCGTACACCCCCGAGGAGGGCTATCACCTCTCCAAGGACCTTGCGGACCAGGCGCTGCAGATGATCCGCGACCAGAAGGCCAGCAATCCCTCGCGCCCCTGGTACATGTGGTTCTGCCCCGGCGCCAACCATGCCCCGCACCATGCCCCGCAGGAATACATCGACAAATACAAGGGCAAGTTCGACGACGGCTATGAAGCCTACCGCGAGTGGGTTCTGCCGCGCATGATCGCCAAAGGCCTCCTGCCCGAAGGCACACAGCTTACTCCGCTGAATCCGCTGTCCGACGACATCGCCAACCCGGGAGATCACGTTCGCCCCTGGAACACTCTCAACGCCGACGAGAAGAGACTCTTCTCGCGCCTCATGGAGGTCTACGCCGGCTTCTCGGAGTACACCGACGCTCAGGTGGGCCGCATTATCGACTACCTGGAACAAAGCGGCCAGCTCGAAAACACCCTCATCTTCTACGCCGCCGACAACGGCGCTTCCGGCGAAGGCAGCCCCTCCGGCTCCGTCAACGAGAACAAGTTCTTCAACGGCTACCCGGATGAACTCGCCGAGAACATGAAGCTCATCGACAAGCTGGGCGGACCCGACACCTACGAACACTATCCCACCGGATGGGCCGCCGCCACCTCCACCCCCTTCAAGATGTTCAAACGCTACGCCGAATACGCCGGCGGCACCTGCGACGCCTTGGTCGTTTCCTGGCCCAAAGGCATCAAGGCGCGCGGTGAAGTCCGCAACCAGTATCACCACTCCACCGACATCGTCCCGACCATTCTGGATGTCTGCGGCCTGGAGATGCCCAAGGTCTACAACGGCGTGGAACAGTATCCGCTCTCCGGCGTTTCCATGAGGTACAGCTTCGACGCCCCCAACGCGCCTACCACCAAGAAACGCCAGTATTACGCCATGCTCGGAACCCGCGGCATCTGGCAGGACGGCTGGAAGGCTGTCGCCATGCACGCCCCCATTACCGGCAAGGGCCACTTCGACAAGGACGTGTGGGAACTCTACCACGTGGACGTGGACCGCGCCGAGTCGACGGATCTCTCCAAAAAGCATCCCGAGAAGCTCCAGGAACTCATCAAGGCCTGGTTCGAGGAGGCGGAGACCAACCTGGTGCTGCCCCTCGACGACCGTAGCGCGATCGAGATCCTCAATACCCCGCGTCCCACCGAAGAGGCGGCCCGCGAGCGGTTCATCTATTACCCGGGCACGGGTTCGGTGCCGGAAAGCGTCGCCGTCAACGTCCGCGGCCGTTCCTATAAGATCCTTGCCGACGTGGAGATCGCCGCCGACGCTTCCGGGGTGCTCTTTGCCCACGGTTCGCGCTTCGGCGGCCACTCGCTCTTCATCAAGGACAAGAAGCTGTTCTACGTTTACAACTTCCTCGGCATTCCGCCGGAACAGAAGTTCGTTTCGCCCGAACTCAAGCCCGGCAAGTACACGCTTGGCATGGAGTTCACCCGAACGGGCGCGGGCCCGAACCACGAGTCCGTCGGGACGACGAAGCTCTACGTCGACGACAAAGTAGTCGCCCAAGGCCCGATGCGCGCACAGGTGGGCAAGTTCACCCTGTGCGGCGACGGTCTCTGCGTCGGCTTCGACAGCGCCGACGCGGTCTCTAGCGAATACGCCGGCTCCAATCCGTTCAAGGGTGGGAAGATCCAGTTCGTCGGTGTCACCACCGAAGGGAAGCAGTACCTCGACCTGGAGAAGTTGGCCGCAGCGGCGTTCTCCGTAGACTAACCGCAATCGCAACTCCGCGGTAACACAATCGGGACCGGCAGCCCAAATCGGGCGGCCGGTCCCGAATTGCGTTTAGAAATAATGAGTCCTCCCCCCCGGCGCCTTCATCGTCGCCGCGTTCCTGAGTCTCAAGATCGAGGACACAGCGTATGAGTGGCTCCAACGAACAGATCCAAGACGGCCAGCCCGTGCCGGACGATACTCTTCGGCTCAATTCCCCGCCCGGCTTCCACCTGCTCGCGAAGCCCAGCGGCTCCACCTGCAATAT
>PLDO01000321.1 GCA_003136215.1 Bryobacterales bacterium | reverse complement strand
CCATTCGCGCCGCGAATCTGCCACGGCAAGGTTTTTCGCAGGCGGAACCGCCTGCGCCACCAAGTCGTGCCATTCGCGCCGCGAATCTGCCGCGGCAAGGTTTCTCGCAGGCGGAACCGCCTGCGCCACCAAGTCGTGCCGTCTGCCTGCATGGGTGGGGCATGCTTCAGCTTGCCAGGCGAGCGAAGCTCGCCCTGGACAGGCCGGGAGGCCCGTCCTACGGCATCGACCAGTAACCGGCGCGGGTCCGGGCGGTGAACTCGGGATGGCCCTTCACTTCGATGCGGATGGCGTGATACTGTCCCGCCTTGGCCGGGGGCGGCGTGAAGCTGACGATATGCTGGCGGTGTACTTCGGACGCGATCGCCTGAATCGCCTCTTCCAGCGCTTCCTGCTTGAGAAACCCGATGGACCGGCCGCCGGTGGTACGCGTAAGCTCCAGGGAGTTGTCGGGCTTGCCTTGCTGGGCAAGTTCGGTGAAGACGCTGAGCAGATTGCCCGGCGCCATATCGGGCGGGAGCGCATCGCCGTCCTTGTTGGGATCCTTGCTTTTCACGTGCTTCGGTCCGGCGGTGAACGGCTCCAGAAACGGAGAGTAGGTGAGCCAGTAGATGAGGACGTTCTGGCGTTGCGCTTCCCGAAGCACCACTGGAAATTTCACCTTGCTGGAACGGTCGCGCTTCTCGGCGATCACCAGCAGAATGCGCCGCCGGTCGCTCCTGCGTTTGGCGAGCATGGCGAGGGAGCGCATGACGGCTTCCAGCGCCACGGCGCCGTTGCCCTGCACGTGCAGCGAGCGCAACCCGGCGGCAAGGCTGTCGCTGTTGGTGGTGAAGTCGCGCAGCGTGCGAACTTCGTCGCTGAAGGTGACGATCGCGGTTTCGCCGCGGTCGCCCGCCAGCAGGTTGGCGAAGAGGATGCCGCTGGAGCCCAGCTTGTCCAGGATGGCGGCGGAGTTGGCGGAGGTCTGCACGACCACCACCAGCGAAATGGGGTTGAAGGATTCGTCCACCTGTACCGGTTGGCGCACACCGTTGTCGTAGAGAACCAGGTCGGCGGGCTCGAGCGCATCGATGTATTTGCCCTTGGAATCGGTGACGGTGGTGGGCGCGATCACCAAGGTGGCGGTGCTTTTGAACTGCGCGCCCGCCACGCCGGCGACGAGAAGAAAGAGGACGGCGGCGCGCATAAGATAAGGACTGGTGCACTTTCGCACGCCGGAGTCAGCTTACGTTCTTGGCTTCCACGGTTTTCGCCAGCTTGCGCCGCTTCATGGCCCACTCCGGTTTGTTCTCCTGACGCCCGCGGCCGATGGCCAGGGCGTCCGGCGGGACCGTCTGGGTGATCACCGAGCCGGCTGCCACGTAGGCGCCCGCGCCGATTTCGAGCGGCGCCACCAGGGTCGAGTTGCTGCCGACGAACGCCCCTTCGCCGATTTCGGTGGCGTGCTTCTTGTAGCCGTCGTAATTGCAGGTGATGGTCCCCGCGCCGATGTTGACCCTGGCTCCGATGTCGGAATCGCCGAGATAGGCCAGGTGGCCGGCTTTGGCGCCGGCGCGCATGCGCGTCTTCTTGAGTTCCACGAAGTTGCCGATGTGGGCGCCGGCTTCGACGTGATTGAGCATGCGCAGCCGGGCGAATGGGCCGGCGGACGCGCCGCGCTCCAGGGTGGAGGTGTTGACCACGGTAAAGGCGCCGATTTCCACGGCATCGCCCAGCGCGGAATCCCGAATAATGGAGCAAGCGCCGATGCGGCAGTTTTCGCCGATCGTGGTCGTACCGAGAATCTGCGCGAATGGCTCGACGATGGTGTCCATGCCGATTTCGACGGTGGAATCGATGGTGATGGTTTCGGGTTTAATCAAGGTGACGCCCTCCGCCATCAGGGCGCTGCGCTTGCGTTCCCGGAAGATGGCATCCACCAGGGCGAGCTGCGCGCGATCGTTGATGCCGAGGGCTTCGCCGGGATCCTCGATTTGCATGGCCTCCACGGTGTGGCCGGCGCGCGTCAGGATGGCGGGCATGTCGGTCAGGTAGTATTCCCCCGCGGGATTGTTGGGCCGGATCTCATCGACGTGCTTCCAGAAGAGATCGGCGCGGAAGCAGTAGATGCCCATGTTGGCCTCCCGCATGGCGAGTTGTTCGGGAGTGCAGACATTCTGCTCCACCACGTCGAGAACGCCTCCGCGCTCGTCGCGGATGACGCGCCCGTAGCCCGTGGGGTCGTCCATCAGCGCGCTGATCAGCACGCCGGCGGCGCTGCCTTCGGTCTCCCGCTCGATCAGGCGGCGCAAGGTTGCGGTGCGCAAAAGGGGCGAATCGCCGTACAGGATCATCAGATAGCCGTCCATGCGCGCCAGCGAATCGCGGCCGATCAGGACCGCATGGCCGGTGCCCTTCTGTTCCGTCTGTTCGATGAAGCCGATGCCCGACGCCGCCACGGATTGGCGCACCTGGTCGGCCTGGTGCCCGACCACGGCGAAGATCCGCTCCGGCGGGGCGAGAGAGAGCGCGGTATCGACGACGTGCTGGAGAAGGGGCTTCCCGCCGGCACGGTGCAGCACCTTGGCCTGACGGCTCTTCATGCGGGTGCCGAGTCCGGCGCCGAGGATCACGATGGTTACGGGCTTGTGCATTACTACTATTATGCGGCTGGGGGTCCGGTTGACGCTGGTAATCGCTCTGGCGCGGGAAACTTGTCCCACTGCCCCAGGCTGCTCGCCCGCCGTGCTGTGCATCAGCCCCCACGACGGCCGCGAGTTCGCCGTATACTGGTCACAGGGCTGATGGAGATGCAACTGAATCCGGGAGAGGCATCGTTGGTCGAGGCGTTCAGGCGTCTTGCGCCGGACACGGCTGCCGAGTTGTCGGCTCTCGCCCAGCGACTCGCAACGGTAACGTCGAACTGTAGAATCGACTGGTCCGATTCATGGTCGGACGAAGACCTCCGCGATTTCAGAGCGGCGTCTCTGAAGCGACTGAATGCCGAAGACGCTGAGGATGCTCATTGAAGCCCGGTGACGTCGTGGTTGGCGTGTTGGCCGGCGCTGTCGAAACAAAAGTTCGCCCGGCTGTTGTGATCGCCGGCAGCACATACTTGGTCGAACACCCTGACGTCCTCGTCGGCATTCTGACCACCAAGCAGCCCAAGCCGACGACCTCCACGGACTGCGTTCTCCAGGATTGGCAATCCGCCGGGCTTCGAGCCGAGTCGTACTTCCGGGTGTACGTGCTGACGATGCACCGCTCGGAGTTGACCACCATCGGGCATCTCAGCGATCGCGACTGGGATCAGGTGAAGAGTCGGGTCCGAACTGCCTTCGCGATTTGAACCTTAAGTCTGACGATTCGGTGCCAAGAAGGCGGACCCCATTTCTGCGGTATCGCCGTTTCACAGCCGTTATCGGGAAAGATGGCGTTCACCATCACCACACGCCGCAGCGACGCGCTTCCACCCGCGTCTCAGCGACCGTGCCTGCCGAGAGTTCACTCTATGGGGCCGAAACCGGAACCACCGCGGTCGCATTACCGTTCCTTATTGTGACCTTGGCTCGGCCGTGGCCGATCGCCGTTACGACTCCCTCTTCGCCCACCTTCACCACAGACTCCGGGTTACACATGTAGACGTTTAACTTGGATCGCCGAAGCTCAACTTCTGTGCCGTCGGCAAAGACCCCGGTCACCGTGAGCGCGCGTATTTCCCCGATATGTTGAAAGCCGGGCGGGCCATTGTGGACATTCCATAGCGCTCCCTTAATGCTCTCCGGGCTGTCGACGCGTTCAACGTCAAGCTCAATTTCGTCTTTTACGAGATCCTTGTCTGACTTTGCGTCCTTGAGACCCGACGGCGGGATACCGCTAACGATCACGCTGATGGGCCCGGGATCATTATCGGATGGTACCCAAATCGCGAGGTCGTAGGGTGGTCCTGAAGACGACCACGCGGCGAAGGCCAGCGCAATTACCCTGTCGAAGGCGTTGGGCGTGGCATCGACCGTTATTGTGAGATGTTCGCCCGCGCGGACCACAATACCGCTCTTGGGCGAGATGATCTTGACAAACGGGTCAGCCCCCAGAGCAACAAGTGGACACAGGATGGCTAGCGACGCCGGAATGCTCTTCAATAACGTCCTCACCCCTCTAGATTAATCCAGACCGGACCGCCCGAAATTCCACAACCCCATGTAGTCGTGAAGTGGGATATCGGGAAGTTGTCCCACTGCCCCAGGCTGCTCGCCCGCCGTGCTGTGCATCAGCTCCCACGACGGCCGCGAGAACCGCGCCCGGCAAGCAGGCGCCCGCAACCGTGTTGCCTGTACACTGATAGTTCATGGAGTTCCGCCATTCCATCTGCAACGAGGCCTTCGAGAAGTGGCCCTTCGCCGGCGCCTGCAAGGCGATTCGGAAGGCCGGGTATACGGGAATTGAGATTGCGCCGTATACGCTGGCTGAGACGCCGGAGGAAATCACCGCGCCCCAGCGCGCCGAATACCGCGGCATCATCGCCTCCGAGGGACTCTCGTTCGCCGGACTGCACTGGCTGATGGTGAGCCCCAAAGGACTGCACGTCACCGGCCCCGATGCCGCACTGCGGCGTCGCAGCTGGGACCACATCCGCGCCCTGATCGATCTGTGCGCCGACCTGGGACCGGACGGAGTGATGGTGTTCGGTTCGCCCCAGCAGCGAAAGACCACCGGCGGACTGACCCGCGAGCAGGCGACGCGCAACTTCATCGACGGCCTTGCCGGCGTGGCGCCACAGGCCGCTCAGCGCGGCGTCAAGGTGCTGGTGGAGGCGCTACCGGCGGCGCAATGTGACGTGGTGCAGACGCTGGCCGAGGCGGTCGCCATCGTGGGCGAAATCGGCAGCCCCGCCGTCCGCACCATGTTCGACGTGCATAACGCCATCGATGAAGAGGAACCGCACGCCGCGCTGGTGGATCGCTATTTCGAATTCATCAGCCACGTGCACGTCAACGAACTCGACGGCCGCCACTGCGGCGCGGGCGGGTACGATTACAAACCGGTCCTGGAAGTGCTCCGGCGCCGCGGATACACGGGTTGGGTTTCGCTCGAAGCGTTCGATTTCACACCCGGCGCCGAACGCCTGGCCAACGAAAGCCTGCGNNACCGGAGGGGCGGGCTTCATCGGCTCCGCCATCGTACGCCAACTGCTGGAGGAAGGCGCGAGGCGCATCGTCGTGATCGATAATCTGCTCACCGGGCGGGAGAGCAACCTGGAGGAGGTCCGCTCGCGCATCGAGTTTGCGCGCGCCGACATCCGCAACTACGAGGAGATCGCGCCGCTGATTCGGGGGGCGTCCGTGGTGTTCCACGAAGCGGCGATCCCGTCCGTGCCGCGCTCCATCGACGACCCCGTGCCTTCGCACGAGATCAACGTCAACGGCACCTTCAACGTGCTGCGCGCGGCCAAGGAGGGGCAGGCCGGACGGGTGGTCTACGCCGCCTCCAGTTCGGCCTATGGCGATAGCGACGTGATGCCCAAGGTGGAGAGCATGACGCCGCGGCCTAAATCGCCCTACGCGCTGCAAAAGCTCATGGGCGAATACTACGGCAGCGTTTTCTCCGGCGTATACGGTCTGGAGACGGTGTCGCTGCGCTACTTCAACGTGTACGGGCCGCGGCAGGACCCGTCGAGCGCCTATTCGGGCGTGCTCTCGCTGTTCATGACGGCCGTGCTGGACCGTAAAGCGCCCACCATCTTCGGCGACGGCGAGACGTCGCGCGACTTCACCTTCGTGGATGACGTGGCGGAACTCAATCTCAAGGCGGCGCGCGCCAAGGGAGTTTCGGGCAAGATGTACAACGGCGGCAACGGCGGAAGGATTACGCTCAACCAGGCATGGGCGCTGCTCGAGAAACTGGAAGGCGTCGCCATCCCGCCCGTCTACGGACCGCCGCGCGCGGGCGACGTGCGCGATTCCCAGGCCGACACCACGCTCGCGGTGCGCGATCTGGGTCACGCGCCGCGCTACTCGTTCGAAGAAGGCATGCGGATCACGCTGGAGTGGTACCGCAACCACCGATGACTCCGCCGGCGGCACAGCGGGTGGAATTCGGCCTCGGTCTGATCGGTATCGGCAAGCCCTGGGGATTCGCCCACGCGGAAGTCCCGGACGAACGGCAGGCGCTCACGCTGCTGGAGAAGGCTTTCGCACTGGGGGTGCGTTATTTCGATACGGCGCCCTCCTACGGCGTCAGCGAAGAACGGCTCGGGCACTTCCTGGCGGGGCTCACTGCCGGGGAGCGGAGCGCCCTGCGGATCGCCAGCAAGTTCGGCGAGCACTGGGACACGGCCAAAGCGGAGCCGTTCGTCGACCATTCGCTGGACGCCCTGCGGCGCAGCCTGGATGGCAGCGTGGCGCGGCTGGGACGGATCGACATTCTGCAACTGCACAAAACCACACCCGAGGTGCTGGCTTCCGGCGACCTCGCCCGCGCCTGGGAATATGCCGCCACGCTCGGCATCGCGGGCTTCGGCGCGAGCGTCAGCGATCTGGCATCGGCCGGGCTGGCCATTGACGACCCGGCCTACGGCACGCTGCAATTCCCCTACAACGCCGCCCAACAGACCTTTGCGGGCGTGCTTGACCGCGCCAGCGCGCGCGGCATGAAAATCGCGGTCAACCGGCCGTTCGGAATGGGGCGCATGCTGTACGAGAATCGTCAACTCAGCAAGTCGGATGCCTTTGGTTTCATCCTGGAGAAGCGCTTCGAAGGGGTCGTCCTAAGCGGTACCAAGTCGCCGGAGCACCTGGAAGAAAACTGGCGCGCCTTCGGGGAGGCGCTCGCCCGCCGCGCCAGGCAAATATTGGCCGCCGATGAACGCCGATAAACGCGGATCAAAAACGGTCTTGTTATCTGTATTCATCGGCGTTTATCGGCGTTCATCGGCGGCTAGTTGCTTCAGCGTCCCCATTCGGCCGCGGCGAATTTCAAATACTGCTCCCAGTCGTACGCCGTCACGTCGTGCTTGCCGGCGCGGATGTGGTACCGCACATGCTCGCCCACCGGCTGGTGCAGCCCCGGCATTTCCATGGTGCCGATGCCCTTGCGGGCGAAGAGCTGCCAAACCGGCGACGCGTTGGCGGCCCCCAGAAACTCGCCTCGCGGATCGCTCCACCGGTCCTCTTCGGCGCTCGCCACGTACAGGCCGCGCGGCGCGATCAGGCTGAGCAGCATATGCGAATCGAAGGGCATTTCGTCCTCGCGGCCGCTGTATTTCTTGAAATTGCCGTCGAACCAGTGTGGGAAATGGGTATTCAGGTCTTTGGTCCGTTCCCCGTAGTCGCGCCGGCTGATGGCGGCGCCGCCCTCGCCGCTCTCGTTGGCAATCACCATGGAAAACCGGGCATCCAGCGCCCCCGCCCAGAGCGCCGTCTTGCCCAGCCGCGAGTGTCCGAACAAGGCCACCCGCCGGCCATCCACCGCGGCATCTTTTTCCAGGTAATCCATGGCGCGGCTGGCCGCCCAGGCCCATGCGGCGATGGCGCCCCACTCGTCCGCCGCCGGCTCGCTTTGGCCCGGCTTGAGGAACAGCGGACGAATCCCGTGCTTCATTCCGCCCACAAAGTCCGGTTCGATATCGTTGTAATCCACCGTCGCGAGGCCATACCCCGCCGCCAGGATCTTCTCCACCTGCCAGCGCTCCCGGGCCGACCCTCGCGAACTCTCCGGCGACGCCTCTTTCACATCGCGCACCCACTGTGTCCCCAGCGGAACTCCGGCGTCGTTCGCCACCGTGTGAATCGCAGCGAAACTCAGGCCCAGGAACACCGGCACGGCCTGTTTTGCGCCCGCCGGCAGATAGATCAGCAGGTCCATCTTCGGCCCGCTGCGGGTATCGCCGAAGTATACGGTGACGATCTTGCGATCCGCCTTGCCGCCCAGCGCGCCCTTTTCCACAGCCTTCACTTCGTAATTGAGCTTCGCCGGTTTTGCCGGGCTCCTGCCGAAGACTTCCGTCTCGTACAGCGCCAGAATCTCCGGACGGCGCCGGCTGCTCCAGCTCTTGGCATCGCGCACGCGCTCCCCGCTGCGCAGGGCCAACACGTCGGGCAGCGTGAACTTGGGAACTTTGGCTTCATCGTAAAGCACATCCGCCTGTTGCGCGGTCAAGCGCAGGCAGCCCGCCAGTAGCAGCGGCAGGATTATTTTCGGCATGTACAAGATTGTAATGCCATCCGGGCGCATCTCGATCTCTTACTCCATTCTTTCTCGCGCTCTCTCTCCAGGGCTATCCTTTGGCGTTGCCTTCTCTACTATCGTTTGGCAAATTGATCCTCCGTTGCCGCTGGCCTAGAATCGAGGCTTCGGTGGGGTCGCATTCAGCGTGGAGCTTGCCATTGCGCTGCCGGCGCCCGGCCGGCCAGGAGGCCAGTTGGATGGAGTTCGAACTCGGGCAGACTTACTCGGGGTACAAGTTTCTCGACGTCGTCCGGCGTTCCCGCCACGCGGTGCAGTACCGCGTCCAGAATACTCTCGCCCAGCGCGTGGAATGCTTACGCGCGCTTACCGGCGCTGCCGCTGACGATCCCGACGCCGCCGAAACTTTCCTGCGCGAGGTGCGCATCCGCGCCCGCCTTTCCCACCCCCATATCGTCATGTTCTACACTGCCGTCCCCATCGAGGGGCGCATGGCGATGACTACCGAGCTGCCCGATTCGTTATCGCTCGCCGAGCGCCTCAAGCTTGGCCCAATCCCCTGGCGCGAAGCCCTAAACATCGCCAACCAGCTGCTCGACGCCCTCGCCTGCATGCACCAGCAGTCCTTTGTGCACTGCGACATTACTCCCGAGAACATCCTGTTCGGCCCTGGCGGCTGCTGCAAACTCGCCGGTTTCTCGCTGGCCCGTCCGATCGATCCCGCTCACAAGTCCCGCATCGGCACCATCGTCGGCGACCCCCGCTATATCTCGCCCGAGCAGGTAAAGGGCGAGTACCCGCTGGATCCACGCAGCGACCTCTACTCGCTCGGCGTCGTGCTCTACGAGATGCTCACCGGCAGCCCGCCCTTTGAGTCGCGGAGCCAGTTCGAACTCATGATGGCCCATGTGAGCCAAGCCCCCGCGCCGCCCAGCCACCGGCAGGCGACACTCCCCCAGTTTCTCGACGACGTCGTGCTCAAAGCCCTTGCCAAGGACGCGGCCGGACGCTATCCCTCTGCCGCCGCCTTCGCCGACGCCGTCGCCCGGATTGCCGACCGGCAGTCCGTGGAGCCGGACGTCCCGGCGGCGCCCGCGCCCCTGCTGCCGGAACCCACCGTTGCGGCGCCTGCGCTGCCTCCGCAAGTCGCCGCAGTGACAGCGGAAGCCGTCGCCGCGGCAGCATGTGCGACGGTCCCTGAGCCCGCGCCAGGCGCAGAGCCGGCGCATGCTGGTATGCCCGAACTCGAAGCTGTCCCGGTCACCGTGGCCGTGGTTGCCGAGTTCGCCTTGCAGGCGCCCGCACTTGACCCGCCACGGGAAGCGAACCCCGAGCCGGCGGCCGTGATTGCCGAAGTCGCCGCGCCTGCGCCAGAGGCCGCGACCGCGCCTGCCGCGCCCGCGCCTGTGATTGTCCCTGAACTCGAAGCGGCTCTTGAAGTCACGGCCGCCGTCACCGAAGCCGCGGCCGCGCCCGAGGCTGTGAACGTTACTCACGAAGCGGTTGCCGAAACCGTCGCGCCTGCGTCCGCCATTCCCGAAGTCGACGTGCCCCCCGAACCCGCGGCCGTGAATGCCGAAAGCCCCGCGCCCACGCCCGCGGTTGTCCCGGCACTCGAAGCGGAACCCGAAGTCGCCGCCGCGCCAGAGGCTGTGACCGTCCTGGCGCCGGAATCGGTTGCCGGAGTCACCGCGCTCGCGTCCGCCATTGTCCTGGAAGTCGAAGCGGCCCCCGAGCCTGCGGCCGTGAATGCCGAAACCGCCGCGCTGGAAGCGGTTGCCAAGAGCGCCGCGCTCCCAATTGTCCCACTACTCGAAGCTACAGCCGAACCCGCGGTCGTGAATGCCGAAGCCGCCGCTCCCGAAGCCGCCGTGCTAGAGGCCGCGACTATTGCT
>PLDO01000126.1 GCA_003136215.1 Bryobacterales bacterium | reverse complement strand
CAAGGCAGAGCCTTATCCCACTCATTACGTGATCTCCTTCAACCGGCCGGCGAACTTCACGCCGTCGGCGGGGGAGGGGATCACGCGGGCGGGAAGGCCGAGTGGGTGGGGGAGTTTGGCTGCGGTGTCGATGCCCAAGAGGTCATACATGGTGCCGATCAAATCCACCGGATAAACCGGGCGGTCCTTGACCTCTTCGCCGCGCGCGTCGCTAGAGCCGACCACGTGGCCGCCCCGGAATCCGCCGCCGGCCACGAGCGCCGTGAAGACCTGCCCGTGATGGTTTCGGCCGCCGTTCCACGGGGCTTCCCACTGCACCTTCGGGGTGCGGCCGAATTCGCCGTTCCACCAGACGATGGTGCTATCCAGCAGGCCGCGCTGCGCGAGGTCGGCGAGCAGGGCCGACATGCCCTTGTCCATCTCCGGCAGTTTGCGGCGCATGGTTTGGAAATTGAGCTTGTGGGTGTCCCAGCCGCCGTTGTAATTGATGGTGATATAGGGAACGCCGCGCTCCACCAGGCGGCGCGCCGCCAGGCACGATTGTCCAAAGGTGTTGCGGCCGTAGAGGTCGCGCAGGTCGTCCTTCTCCTGGGCGAGGTCGAACACTTTGCCGGCATCGCCCAGAATCAGTTCGTAGGCTTGCTCCTCGGCCTCTTTGGCGGCGGTGAGTTGGGCGTCGCCGGGCAAGGCGTTGGCCAGGGTATTGAGCTGGTGCAGGTACTCGCGGCGAGCCTGCTGGCGCTGGTCCGTGATGCCCTGCGCCACCACGCCTTCCACCGCAAAGCGCGCCTGGGCCGGGTCGCCGCCAGTGGCGAAAGGTCTGTAGCGGGAGCCCAGGAAACCGGCTTCGTCGAAGCGCCCCTGGGGCTGGGTGAGCACGATGTAGGGAGGGATGAGACCCTTGTATCCGGCGTTATAGCCCTTGAAGAGGGAGACCACCGCGCCCACGCTGGGGTATACCTCGTGCCCGCCCGACAGGCGGCCGGTCTGCACGGTATAGGACGCCGTCTCGTGGGCGTTGACGCCGTGCGTCATGCCGCGGATGAGGGAATACTTGTCGGCCTGTTTGGCGAGCAAGGGGAGGAGTTCCGAGATGCGGATGCCAGGGACGTTGGTCTCGATGGGCGTCTTGAGGGGGCCGCAATAGTCGTTGCCGGCTTCGGGTTTGGGGTCGAACGTGTCGAGATGGGCGGGGCCGCCCCACATCCAGATCTGGATGACGGATTTCGCCTTGGCCCTGGGTGCGGCGGCAATCAGGGGCGGGGCGGCGCGGCTGCCGAGGAGCAGGCCGAAGGCGCTGTAAAGAGCATGGCGGCGGGTGATTTCGATCATTGGGGCTCTCAGTGGCGGTAGAGGAACTCCGCGCTGTTCATCAAAGCCCACGCGAGATCGATGGCCGCCTCGCGCGGCTTGAGGCTTGCGCCCGGTCCATAGGCGTTTACGGCCAGCAGTTCCTCCGCGGTGGGCGGGCGCGAAAGAATCGTCAGATAGAAGGCGGTGACCAGTTCCCGGCCGCCTTTGCTGGTGCGGATCAGGTACTGAAACTGGGGGCTCTGTTCGATTTTGCGCTCCACGTGGCTGGCATTCAGCAGGTGAAGCTCTTGCGCGGCGGTGAGGCGGTTGTTGCGTTCGGATTCCAGTCCGGTGTCGCGCGGGGGGCGCCCGAAGAGTTCCAGGAACGCGCTGGTGATGCTGCCATCGGGCAGGCTGATGGAGCGCTGTTCCTCGGGAATAAAAGTGAACGGCTCGGGGATGGCGCTGGTATAGGTTTCGGTGGTGCCGGTGGCCTCGCAGATGGCGTCGGCGAGGACTTCGGCGTCGAGGCGGCGCAGCGGGTAGTAAGCGAAATTGGCCGCGGCCTGGGGGCCGGCGGTGCGGGGAATCGAGGAAAGCTGGTACGTCTGGGAATTGAGGATCAGGCGATAGATGGACTTCAGGTTGTAATGCGACGCCACGAATTCCTGTTCCAGCAGGGCGAGCAACTCGGGATTCGAGGGCGGATTATCTGGGCGTATGTCGTCGGGTTCCTGGATGATGCCGCGGCCCAACAGCCAGCTCCACACGCGGTTGACGGCGTTGCGGGCGAACCAGGGGTTTTGCGGGGCGATCAGCCAATCGGCGAAGACCTCGCGCGGGTCGCGGCCGGGAGCGAGGCGGACGGGTGTTCCATCGGGGAAGGCCGGTTGCGCGGAGGGGACAGGCCGACCCAGAGGGTACCCCGCCTGTCCTACGAAGTAGACGATCTCCTCTTTCCACTCGGTGGTTTCCTTGTAGCCGATTTGGGAGAAGAAGCCGGCCATGGCGGCGAGCCGCTCGGGCGGCCAGTTTTCGGCGCGCGTTCCCATGAAAGTGAGGGCGACGGTCTGGGCGATGGCCGACGGTTCCCGGTTCTGCATGGCGCGGTAGAAATTGACCGGCGGGTCGCGGAAATTGCTGCCGCTGGCGGTGAGGAGGTCGCGGACGAAGCGGTCGTAGGGCCGGTTTTCGCGGATGACGGCGCGGATCCAGTGGTGATAGGCCTGGGCGGCGTTGGGCCAGAGGTTGATGGGGAACTCGGCCTTGACGCGCAGCAGGTCGCACCACTTCATGGCCCAGTAGTCGGCGAACTCGGGACGGTCGAGCAGGCGGTCGATGAGGGCGGCGCGTTTGGCGGGGTCGCGGTCGGCGAGGGACTGCGAGGCTTCCGCGGCGGTGGGCAAGGTGCCGATGACGTCGAGGAAGGCGCGGCGGAGGAAGACGGCGTCGGAACTGAGGTTTGCGGGCCGGATATCGAGGCGCTTGAGGCGATCGAAGACGCGGGCGTCGATAGGGGACTGCGCCGACAGAGGGGTGGCGCTCTCAAAGGTCGTATTGAGGGCGCGCTCGGCGCCTGTGGCGGCACCGGCGGCGGTGACGGCGAGGAAGATCGCGAATAGAGAGAATCGCATGCCGATAGCCGAATTCGTCTATAGACGGGAACCCCGGGGTGGCGGAGAAGTTCCGGTTGGGTTTGGCCCGGCTGGCGCCCGCAAGCGGGCGTTGGCAGGCTGAAGCCTGCCCCACCTATGCACCGCAGCAGGCTGGAAATGGGCAAACTCCAGTGGCCGGCTGAAGCAGGCTGAAGCCTGCCCCACCCTTGTTGGTGGCGCAGGCGGTTTCGCCTGCGAACCACATTTTTCCCGGCTTCAGGCGGCGAAGCGATAGCCGACGCCGCGGACGGTATGAATGTGGCGGGGCGTCTGCGGGTTGTCTTCGAGCTTCTGGCGGAGCCAGGCGACGTGGACATCGATGGTGCGCGAGGAGACGCCGGGTTGATACTCCCAGACGGCTTCGAGCAGCTCGTCGCGCGACACCACGTTGCCCCGGCGATCGATCAGGTAACGCAAAAGCTCGAGTTCCTTGGCCGCCAGGTTCAGCTCCACGCCATCCTTGTGGACTTCGCTCCTTTCAAAATCCACGTCCACATTGCCGAACTGAAAGCGGCTCACGGGCGAAAGCTTGTCGTGTTTGATGCGGCGCAGCAGGGCTTCGATGCGGGCCAGCAGTTCGGGCGGTTCGAAGGGTTTGGTGAGGTAATCGTCGGCCCCCAGCTTCAGGCCCACGACGCGGTCGTAAAGCTGGGTTTTGGCGGTCAGCATGAGGACGGCGACGTCGTTACCCTGCTGGCGCAGTTCGCGGCAGACTTCGAGACCGCTCTTGCCGGGCAGCATGACGTCGAGCACGATGAGGTCGAACTTTCCCTTGAGGGCCTTGGACAATCCGGCGGGACCATCGGTGGCGCTTTCCACCTCGTAGCCCTCCGCGCCCAGCAGGTCGGTCAGGGTCATGACCAGCCCGGGCTCGTCTTCCACCAGCAGTATGCGCGCGCTCACGATGGTTCTCCGGCGGGTGCCGCCGGCAAGCGGACAATAAACTCGGCGCCGGCGCCGGCCGCGCTCTTCACCTGTATGCTACCGCCGTGCGCCTCGACAATTTTGCGGGCCAGGTTTAAGCCCAGGCCGGTGCCGTGGATCTGGTCCTGCAGGGCGCGGCGTCCGCGAAAGAAGGGCTCGAAGATGTGGGATTGCTCATCGGCGGGGATTCCGGGTCCGCGGTCGGCCACGCGGATTTCCACCGTGGGCTCCGCCCGGCTGCCGGTTGCGGTCGCCGAGAGGCCGACCCAGCGGCTGTCGCCGGCGCCGTACCTGGCGGCGTTGTGGAGCAGGTTTTGCAGCGCCTGTTTGAGCGCCATGGGGTCTCCCATGACCAGGGGAAGGTCCGCAGCGATGTGCTTCTCCACGACGCACCCGGCCCCCTGGAAGACAGACTTGGCCGATTCCAGGGTCTCTTCGAGCAGGGCTGGGATGGACAGCGGTTCGGGATTCTGAATGACGCGGCCGGCGGTGGCGCCGGAGAAGCGGAGCACCTGTTCCACCAGGTCTTTGAGACGCCCGCTCTCCTGCTGGATGAGTACGCCGTAGCGCTCCACCTGGGCGGGATTGGCGGCGAGTTTGCCTCGCAGATTGTAAGCCGCGGTGTGGATGACGGTGAGCGGGGTGCGCAGCTCGTGNNTGAGCGGGGTGCGCAACTCATGGGAGATGCCGGCGACGAAATCCATCTGAATGTCGGCCAGTTTCTGGGCGCGGCGGGTGTAGGTGATGAGGGCGGCCACGGAGGCCATCATCAACAGCAGGACGCCGGCGGTGACCGCCAGGTTGCGCCACCGGGCCTGCGCCACAACGGCTTCCAGCGAACCGGCGCGATGGCGCACAAACAACTGCCAGCGTCCGGAATCGCCGCTGCGGGTGCGTCCCGGTCCGCGTTCTCCGGAGCCGGGAGGATGGCGGAAGATCTGGTCGTACGGGGTGTCGAACAGGCCCACCGAAGCGTCAGCGCCCCTAGCGACTTGTGCGCCCGGGTCGGATTGATAGATGACCAGCGGAGTGCGCTGCCGGCTGCGGACCTCCACCTGCTATTCCAGCGTTCCGCCGGTCTCCAGATGGCGCTGGAGCAACTCGGGCAGGAGCACATCGCGGACATACTCGGGGTTCAAATCGAAGATGAGGGACGGGGCCTCGCCGCGCGCTAACTGGTCTGGGGGGCGGCCTGGCGCGGGAATGCCGATGGCGGGAAGATCGAAGAGCATGGGCTGGTCGTCGGGGGGCGGTCCGGGAAATCCGCGGCGTTCGCGCGGGTCGGCGGAGAGCATGCTCTCCAGGCGCTCTTTGAGGGGCGCCCAATCCGCCGGCCACGCGGCGGTCTCAAAGACCGCCTTATCCAGATCGAGGTTGCGCAACGCCATGGTCTTGTTGCGCGGTTCGGCAATGGCGATATGGCGGAACATCTGGCCATGGCGCCCGATCGTCTTCCATCGCACGTAGTTGGCCGCAACTTCGGTTTCGGTGGCCGCGCCGGCGGAGTCTGAAGCGGCCGGCAGCAGGGCGCGGCAGGCAGTAGCGATTTCGCCGTCGAAATCGCTGCTGAGGCGGAAAAGGCTGGCCTGCAGGCTGCCGCGGAGCCGGTCGCGGGCAGCCACGGCGACCTCGCCGATCCAGCGGTACTGCAGCACGCCCAGAACGCCGCAAAGCACAAAGAGCCCGGCCACGATGAGCCAGGAAAGCGTGGTGCGGCGCCGACTTTTGCCGTTGTGCATACTCCCGCGTCTTCACAGTACGCTTATCGCAGCTTAACGCGCCACCATACCACGGTAAAGAAAGTATTAAGGACGTTAAGCTTTGGGCCTCGGCAGCAACCTTCCAGGGCCGCAGGGCACCTTCCCATCAGGACCCATATGACTGCCACACGAGCTTATCCATTTTTCATGATGCTGGCCGCGGCTTGCATGGCCGCGGAATACCACGGCACGGTGAAGACCGGCGGACTGCCGGTGCCGGGAGTCACGGTCACCGCCATACAAGGGGACAAGAAAGTGGTGACCACCACGGATGAGCGCGGTGCATTCACCTTCGCGGACCTGGCCGACGGCACGTGGACCATCGAGGCGGAGATGCTGGGCTTCGCCACGCTCACGCAGGAAGTAGGCGTGGCGTACGACGCGCCGCCCGCCGAACTGGGATTGAAGATCCTCTCCGAGGCGGCGCTGCTGGCGAGTCTGGAACCCGGGCAGGCGGGGCCGCCGCCGGGCGCGGCGGCTGCCGGGCAGGTGGCGGAGAAGCCCGCGCCGGTGGATCGGCGGCGAGGCGCGTTTCAGCAGGTAAACGTGAGCCAATCGGCTGCCACGGGCGCCATCACTGCCGAAGGGGCGATCAAGACGGAGGAGATCGCCGACCTCAACCAGAGCGCCGCCAATTCGTTCATCGTGCAAGGCAGCATCAGCTCCGCCGCCGGGCTGCCGCAGCAGAACGATTGGGGCATGGGCGGTCCTGGGGGTCCCCCGATGGGCGCCCCTGGTGGCGACGGCGCGGGCGGAACTCCCGAGATGGCGGCTGGTGGACGAGGGCCGGCGGGGTCGCCGGGTGGTGGTGGCCGCGGCGGAATGAGCGGAGGCCCTCCCGGCGGCGGTGGACCGGGCGGCGGACCTCCTGGCGGTCCTGGCGGCGGTCCCGGCGGCCCCCCGATGGGCGGCGGACCTGAAATGGGTATCCGCGCCGGGGGACGAGGCGGCCCGGACTGGCAGGGGCGTCCCAACGCCATGGCCTTCGGCAACGGGCGCCGCGACCCGCGCCTGACGTACAACGGCAACGCGTCCTTCAGCCTGGATAACTCGGTCTGGGATGCGCGCACGTACTCCGTCACCGGCGCCAACGTCGACAAACCGTCTTACGCCAACGGCCGCGGGAGCGTGATGTTCGGGGGACCGCTGAGGATCCCCAAACTGGTGAGCGCCAGCAGGCGCATCCTGTTCACCTTCGACTACCAGATGCAGCGCAATCGCACGGGCACGACCTCGGATCCGGTGAACATGCCGACGGCGCTGGAGCGCATCGGCGACTTTTCGCAGAGCACGGTGCAAGGCGCGGCGGTGACCATTTACGACCCCGCGAGTAGCTCGCCCTTCCCGGGCAATAGGATTCCGGCGAACCGGATCAGCGCCACTTCGACGGCTCTGTTACAGTACTTTCCGAATCCCAATCTTCCATCCGGAACGCGTAATTATCAAACGGCGTGGAGCGGGCGGAACAACTCGCAGAACGTGAATTCGCGGATTTCGAACATCAAGATCGGCAGCAAGGATACCATCAACTTCGGCGTGGGTTACCAGGGCAGCAGCAGCATTACGCCGAACCTGTTGCAATTCATCGACACCGGCTCCGGAAGCGGGATCAACGCCAATCTGGCATGGTCGCGGGCCATCACGGCGCGGGTGATCCAAAGTTTGCGATACACCTTCAGCCACAGCCGGCAGCTTTCCACGCCGTATTTCGCGTATCGCCAGAATGTGGCGGCGGAATTGAACATCGCCGGGACTTCGCAGGATCCCACGAATTGGGGGCCGCCCAACCTGAGTTTCACCAACTATGCGGGCCTGAGCGACGGCAATTATTCGCTGAACCGCAACCAGACGAGCGCGGTGGGCGAGAGCCTCACCTGGGTCCACGGAGTACATAACTTCTCGTTTGGCGCGGATTACCGCCGCCAGCAGAACAACCAGCTGGCGGACAGCAACGGGCGCGGCACTTACGCCTTCAACGGTCTGGTAACGAGTTACGTGGCGAACGGCGTGGCGCAGTCGAATACGGGCTACGATCTGGCCGACTTCCTGCTGGGTCTGCCGACCACCAGTTCCATACGCTACGGCAATCCCGACAAGTATTTCCGCGGCTCGGGCTACGATTTCTTCGTCAACGACGATTGGCGCATCACCTCGAAATTCAGTCTGAACTTCGGCCTTCGCTGGGATTACGCAACGCCCGTCACGGAGTTATACAACCGCATGGTCAACCTGGATATCGCACCCGGCTACACGGCTGTAGTGGCGGTGCAGCCCGGCCAGAGCGGCGCGTATTCCGGGCAGTTGCCAAGCTCCCTGATTCGTCCGGACCGCAACAATTTCTCTCCGCGGCTGGGGTTTGCGTGGCGGCCGCTCAACAAAGGCTCGCTGGTGGTGCGCGGAGGATATGGCGCCTACTACAATACTTCGGTCTACAACATTGTGGCCGCCAACATGGCGCAACAGCCGCCGTTCGCGCAGACGCTCAGCGTGTCCACCACGGCGGCGAATCCGCTGAGCATCAATACCGGGTTCCTGGCGGCATCCAGCGAATCGCTGAGCAATACCTACGCGATCGACCCCAACTACCGGATCGGGTATGCGCAAACCTGGACGTTTTCGGTGCAGCACGATTTGCCCCTGGGCATGTTCGCCACGGCGGGCTACCTGGGCACGAAGGGCACACGGCTGGACCAGCAGTTCATCCCGAACTCGGTGGCTCCGGGGGCGACGGTATCGCTGCTGCCGGATTACTTCATCTACGAGACGTCCAACGGGAATTCGATTTACCACGCCGCGCAGTTCCAGCTAAACCGGCGATTCCGCAGCGGCATCATGGCCAACGCCGGATATCAGTTTTCGAAATCGATTGACGACGCCGGCACCGGCGGGCGCGGACAGGGCAATACTCCGGTGGCGCAGAACTGGCTGGATCTGGCGGCGGAGCGCGGGTTGTCCAGTTTCGATGCGCGGCACAATTTGAACTTGCAGTTCCAGTACAGCACCGGGATGGGAAAGAGCGGCGGCACGCTGGTGAATGGCTGGAAGGGCGCGCTGATGAAGGATTGGACCATCGGCGGCAACGTGAATGTCCGCTCGGGGAGCGCGTTCACGGCAACCGTGGGCGGCAGCCGTTCGCAGGTGAGCGGAACCGCCGTGAGCAATACGCTGCGGGCCAACGCCACGGGCTTGCCGGTGGAAGCCGACGGCATGCTCTTCAACACGGCGGCTTTCTCCGCGCCGTTGGCGGGGCAGTGGGGCAATGCGGGGCGGAACACCATCCCCGGGCCAATCACGTCTTCGCTGAACGCGTCCCTGGGCCGTATTTTCCGCCTGGGGGAACGGCGCAGCGCCGATTTGCAGGTGCAGGCGCAGAACGCGCTGAACCGCGTCACGATTACCAACTGGGGTACGGTTCTGGGGTCGACTAACTACGGTCTGGCGACGTCGGCCGCGGCCATGCGTAAGATCACGTTAAGTCTGAGGTTCAGGTTTTGAGCAAACGCCCCGACTTGGCCCTGGGGGAATCAGACGAGCCGTGTATTTGACGCGAAGACGCGGAGTCGCGGAGATAAGCGCAGAGAAGGCCAAACCAAAGGAAAGAGAACACAGAGAAAGCGGAGGAATTATGCGAGTTGCGATGGTCATCGTACTTATCGCTCAGGTTGCGGCTTACGGGCAGAAATCGACATACAAGTTTGAGGCTAACAGCCAGTTAGTGGTGGTCAACGTTTCCGCCAGGGACAAGAACGGAACGCCGCTCGCCGGGCTCCAGGCATCCGATTTCACGATTACCGAAGACGGCAAATTGCAGACGATCAAAGTCTTCGAATTCCAACGGCTGGAAGAAGCGGGTACGCTGCCGGCCGAGGCGCCGGGCGCGGCGCTTGTCAAGGCGGCCAACGCGATTGCGCCGGCCAAGCCGGGCGAGGTGAAGTACAAAGACCGCCGGCTGCTGGTGTTGTTCTTCGACCAGGCGGGGATGCCCGTGGCCGACCAGATTCGGGCGCAGCAGGCGGCGTTGAAGTTCGTCAAGAGCCAGATTACGCCATCGGACGTGGTGGCCGTGATGACCTACGCCACCAGCCTGGACGTGCTGCTGGATTTCACGGCGGATCGCGACGCACTTACCAAGGCGATCCGGGGTTTGACCGCGTCCGATGCCGGGATGGCGAACGGCAGCACGGGCGATGACAGCGAGGCCGACAGCGGCGCCGCGTACACGCAGGACGACAGCGAGTTCAATATTTTCAACACGGACCGGCAGCTGGCGGCATTGGAATCGGCGGTGAAGATGCTGGGGACCTTAGCGGAGAAGAAGGCGCTGGTGTACTTCGCCAGCGGCATGACGAGGACCGGGATCGACAATCAGGCGCAACTGCGCGCCACGGTCAATGCGGCGATCCGCAACAACGTGGCGTTTTATCCGGTGGATGCGCGGGGACTGGTGGCCACGGCGCCGCTGGGCGACGCCACGCAGGGATCGCCGGGCGGGCAGGCGATGTACTCCGGGAGTTCGCAGCGGACGGCGCAAAGCAACTTCCAGGCGCAGCAGGAAACGCTGCACACACTGGCTGCCGATACGGGCGGCAAGGCGCTGCTGGATAACAACGATCTCTCGCTGGGCATGGTGCAGGCGCAAAAGGACATCTCCAGTTACTACATTCTGGGTTATTACAGCAGTAACACGGCCGCCGACGGCCACTATCGCCGCATCAAGGCGCAGGTCAACAGGAACCTGAGCGCAAAACTCGACTACCGGACGGGCTATTTTGCGTCCAAGGAGTTCAAGCAGTTCACCTCGGGCGACCGGGAACGCCAACTGCAGGAGGCGTTGCTGCTCGGCGATCCGGTGACGGACCTCACGGTGGCCATGG
>PLDO01000549.1 GCA_003136215.1 Bryobacterales bacterium | reverse complement strand
ATCCTGGTGGGGCGCAATCTGGCGGCGCGGATGCCCGAAGCGATGGAATTCCAGCACGCCTGCTTCGCCACGCTGGGCAGCATAGCCATGAATGCGGTGCGCACCGCGCGCATCGAGTTGGGCGACGTAGTGGCGGTGATCGGGCTTGGCCTGGTGGGGCAATTGGTGGCGCAACTGGTGCGCTTGCAGGGCGGCGTGGTGGTGGGTATCGATCTGATCGGCAAGCGCGTGGACATGGCGCGTGGGCTGGGCGCGGATCACGGAATCGCGGGAGGGTCGGCGCTGGAAGCGGTGCGCGGGCTCACCAACGGACGCGGGGTGGATTGTGCCATCGTGGCAGCGGCATCGAAATCGCCGGCGCCGGCGCAGCACGCCTTGAGCCTTTGCCGCGACCGCGGGCGCATCTGCATCGTGGGCGCGGTGGGCATGGAGTTTCCCTGGAACGACATGTACCTGAAGGAAATCCAGCTCTACATGTCGCGGGCGTACGGCCCGGGAAGCTACGACGCGTCGTACGAGAAACAGGGGCGCGATTACCCGCTGCCCTACGTGCGCTGGACGGAAAATCGCAACATGGAGGAATTCCTGCGCCTCGTCGCCACGGGACGCATCGACGTGCGCCCGCTGATCACGCACGAGTTTCCGTTGGACGAAGCGGCGAAAGCGTACGACACGATTTTCGACCCGGCGGCGGGTAGCCTGGCGGTACTGCTGCGCTATCCCACGGCTTCGGAGGCGGACCCGGTGGCAGCGTTCGCGCCGGTTCGCAAGGTGGTCACGCCGGCGGAGGTCCGGGCCAAGGCGCAAATCGAATTCGCCCTGGTGGGCGCGGGCAACCTGGCCAAATGGGAGCATCTGCCCAACCTGAAGAAACTGCCGGGCGTGGGGCTGCGCGCGGTGTATTCGGCGTCCGGCGTGCGCGGCAAGAGCTACGCGCTGCGCTTCGGCGCNNTTCGTGGAGAAGCCGATGGCGCTGACGGCGGAAGAATGCCGCGACCTCTGTGCCGCGGTGGAAGAGACCGGCAAGCAGCTCACGGTGGGATTCAACCGGCGATTCGCGCCGTTTTACCGCGAGCTCAAGGAGAGCGTGGCGCGGCGCAACTCCCCCGCCGTGGTGCAATGCCGCATCAATTCGCCGGGGATTTCGGGAAGCTATTGGATGGCCGACCCGGCCGCCGGCGGCGCCATCCTGGGCGAGGCCTGCCATTTCATCGATCTCATGTACTGGCTGCTGGATTCGGAGCCGGTGAGCGTTTCGGCGTACTCGCTGCCCACGGGGAAGGCCGACCCGATCGGGGAGAACAATGTGGTGGCGTCGTTCCGTTTCGCCGATGGATCCATCGGGAATCTCACGTATTGCACGTTGGGCAGCAAGACGTCCGGCGGCGAGCGGGTGGAGGTGTTCGCGCAGGGCGTGGGCGCTTTCACGGAGGATTTCAAGCGCGTGAGCGTGCACAAGGGAATGCGTTCGGCGCGTACCCGGATGTGGCCGGACAAAGGCTATGCCGCGCAGATGAGCGATTTTGCCGGGAGCATCCGGGAGGGGCGTCTGCCAGCGGTCACGGTCTACGATGGCGCACGCGCCACGCTGGGCTGCCTGGCCATGATGGCCTCGGCGCGCGATGGGGCGCCCGTGATGCTGGTGCCATGACGCGAAAGAGTATGCAATCGTGGCGCAGCCTCTCAGGCTGCCGCGCCGGCACTCTTGCCGGCGCATCAAAGAGGGTCGAGATGAGTCTCGACCCGGCAGGCAAGAGTGCCTGCGCCACGGATCGCCTATGAGGGTGGTGCAACTCGGGCCGTATCCGCCGCCGCACGGCGGCGTACAGACCAATCTCGTGGCTATCCGCGAATACTTGCGGCACAATGGCCACTCGTGCGACGCCATCAACCTGACACGCTTCCGGCGAAAGGACGCCGATGGCGTGTATTACCCTTCGGGCGCGGCTGCGCTGATGCGGTTGTTGTGGCGTCTGCCGGCGGATATTCTGCACCTGCATTTCGGCGGCGATCTGACGCCGCGGCTGCTGGGGCTGGCGCTGTTCTGTTCGTTGCTGCCGGGGCGCAAAACCGTATTGACGTTCCATTCCGGTGGATACCCCGGGTCGCCCGCGGGGCGGGCCGCGGCGCCGGCAACGCTGCGCGGATTTGTGCTGCGCCGGCTGGATGGGTTGATTGGCGTGAACCCGGAGATCGCCCAACTGTTCGCCAGATTCGGCGCCCGGCGGGAACGCATCCGCACGATTCTCCCGTTTTCCGTGCAGCCGCCGGACCGCTCGCTACCGCTGCCCGAGCGGCTGGCTGCGTTCCTCGGCGCGCACAGTCCCGCGCTGCTGACCGTCGGGCTGCTGGAGCCGGAATACGACCTGGAGTTGCAGATCGAGACGATGGAAGGAATTCTGGAGCGCTACCCGCGCGCCGGGCTGCTCATCGTGGGAGCGGGCAGCCTGGAAGAGTCCTTGCGCGCGCGGATCGCCGGCAAACCGTACGGCGATCACGTCCTGCTATACGGCGATATGCCGCATGCGGTGACGCTGCGTGCCACGCTGGAGTGCGACGTGCTGCTGCGCACCACGCGATACGATGGCGACTCGGTTTCCGTGCGGGAGGCGCTCTACCTCGGGACGCCAGTGATTGCCAGCGATAACGGCATGCGTCCCGAGGGAGTTCACCTGATTCCGCTATCCGGCGCCGGGCCGCTGCGCGATGCGGTGTGCGACTTGCTTTCCGGCGAGCGTGCGCGGCGGGCGCCGGGCGGAGACGGGCAGGAGAATATCCGGGCGGTGGTGCGATTCTACGAGGAACTGCTCCGGTGATACGGCTCTACCAGAGGCGGACCGGGATGTCGCCGGGGCTAAAGCTTAGCCCGAGACTCAATCCGTAAGACCACTTATTGTAGTTTTGGAAATCGCCGCTGTCGTACTTGCGGAGGTTGAAGCTCACGACGCCGTGAGTCATGGGCGCCACCCGGCGGCTGGCGCTCAGATTGGCCGAATAACTTCCGTATTGTCCATACACGTTGCCGTAGGAAGTCGACGTGTTGTAGTTGGCTCCGGCCGAAAGCGCCCAGCGGCGCAAACCCGTATAGTTATATCCGACACCGGCAGTGGTCGAGGTCGAGGTCAGGAACAGGCCGTTTCCGGGGTTGAGCCCGTTGGAAGCGTAGACGAAGACCGTGCCCCGGGGCACCACCTTGGAGAGCCGAAAACTCAGATTCGGCATGAGGTTTTTCACGTAGGTCACGCGCTGGGCGGAGGATACCCCGATCACCGCGGCGATCGCCGGGTCGATCGGCACAGTCTCGACGAAGACGTTCTCATATTGGGTTATGCCGCCGGTAGCCGACATCTCGACGGTGCGAGAGAAGGACCGGGAGTAGGAGGCGGCCACGGTATACATGTCGGTGCTGCCGTAAATCCCGGTGAAGGAATAGTGCATGTACTGGAAAATCCCACCAATCGTGGAACGGCGGCTCAACCGGTACATGACGTCGCCATGCGCGCCGACCCCTTTCGAACCATAGAGGGCGGAGGACCAGCGCCGCGTCAGGAATGCGTCTAATCCGACACTGTAGGAGGTCCGTGTCGACTTTTGAATCGTGAGGCTGGCTTGCGTGCTGAGGGAAAAGGTCCGGTTGTCGAAGAAGTCATTGGTCGGCACGTAGGTAGTGGCAGGGTCGAACTCGACCGTCGGCGGGAGCGTGGGACTGGCGGTATTCGATCCGTACATCACGGCGTTGTTGTTCAAGGAGAAAACCGCGTGCCGGCTCAACTGGTGAGTGAGGCTGAGCTGCAAACCCTCTGAGTTGACACCGCTATAGAAGCTCTTGCCATAGAGCGTATAGCCGCCGGAATAATTCACCCCGATCTTGGTATGCTTCCAGGAATGCATGCCGCTGACTCCGAAGCTGAGAATAACTCCGAAGCTGGCGTCGCTCACGGGGGCGCCGTTGGCATCCACCGACACGCCGTTGAGCCCCGTATCGTAGGTCCCCTCCACAGAAACAAAGGGCCGGAAGTCGATTTGCGAAACCGACATCGGCCCAGGCGACTGCCCGCGAGCGAGGATAGCGGGCCCCCCGTACTGCGCGAACAGCGGGCTAACAGTTGCAAGAGCCGCGATCACCCGGACGAAATTCAAAATACACTCCTTCGCACTACCTACCGAATCCGGCCTGAAAGCCTCAACTGCAAGTCTGACGCGTCGGTTTCCGGCATGTCAAGTTAACCGGCGCCCGGCACGCCCGCCACGCGGGACACACGGTAGGGTTAGTACCTATCGCGCACCCGACTCAAGACCCAGGGTCCTGGTACTTCCCAGGTTCGCCGCTGACGCGAGTCTCCCGCCAGAGCAGGCGCGGGGGAACGAAGAAGATCGCCACCGCGCAAAGCGACGCCGTCATCAACACCGCAAACGTGCGTATGGGGGAGGTCAATCGCTTCAGGGGGAAGCGAGCGGGCAGGCAGGCATCCAGCAGCGCCAGGACGCAGGCCGCGGCCTGTGCGCCGATGGCCCAGGCCCTCCAGGGCGCGGGGAGGCCAAAGGACGCCGCCGCGGCAGCGATCATCGCCCAGGGCATCAGGAGCCGCGCCAGTTTGTGCGAAAAGAAGTGGATCCACATGCGATTGCGCGGACCCAGCAGTGCCGGAAAGAACCCGACGATTTGATAGACCCCAGCCAGCGTGCGCACCTTGCGGCGGAATTCGCTGGCGAGCGGGGTGGGGCAATCGAAGGCCAGCGCCGCCTCATCGAGAATTACGCGAAGCCCCCTGAAAAACGCGCACAACGGGAGGTACATATCGTCATTCAGGGCGCCCGCGGGCAGGGGCGAGGCCAGTTCGCGGCGCATGGCGTAGATGCAGCCGGTGGCGCCCATTACCGAATCCAGACTGCTGAGCTGTTTGCGGATCCACATCTCGTATTTCCAGTACAGTCCGACGCTGGCCTCTTCCAGGCCGGCGCCGTCCCGGATCACCAGTTCTCCGCTGGCCACTCCGACCTGGGGATCGGCGAAACAGGCGATGAGATTGGCCAGGCTGTCGGGATGCAGTTGCTGGCGCACGTCCGTAAAGAAAAGGATTTCGCCGCCGGCGATGGCCAGCGCAGCGTTCAAGGCGGCGGCCTTTCCGCCCTTGGGTACGGCGAGGAATTCAATTTTTGCGCGGTCTGTAAAACCGCCGACGATTCTGCCGGTGGCGTCCGTAGAGCCGTCCGATACCACCAGGATTTCCATCAGTTCGCGGGGGTAGTTCAGCGCCAGGATGGACTCCAACTTGGCGGCTATCCAGCGTTCGCCGTTGTAGACAGGCAGAATCACCGAGACGGTGGCAGGCCAGGCTGCTTTGCGAACCGGCCGGGCTCGCCTCCGCGCCAGCAGACCGAGCAACAGGGGGTAGCCGAACAGGGTGTAGGCGCAGAATGCGACGCTGAACAGGAAGATGGCGATCACGATGCCTCAATCCGGGCGTGGGACGGGCAATCTTGCCCGCAGCCGCCTTTCAGGCGGCTCTTTCTGCCATGCACTCCAGGCAAGCGGCAGCTGAGAGCGGCCCAGAGGACGCCCCGCAGCCAGGATTGGCCCCACATGGCTTGTATGCACGATGGTCATTTCGGTCAATCTGCCGGAACTCCCGAACCATTATCGCGCCATAATCGAGATGGATGGAGACCGGGGACTTTCGTGAGGACGTGGATCGCGCCATCGCCGCGGGCGATGCAACCGAGGCGGCGAGAATGCTCGCTACGGCCTGGGAGATGGAGCCTGGATCGGCCCTGGCCGGGTTTGTGGCTTCGCGGTACGACCGCATCGCCGTCCGCCTGGACCTGCTGAAGCAGCGCTGGGCCATCCTGCGATCGTTTACGGTGGAGCCGGTGGTGCCTGTTCTGAAGGCCGGAGCCTACGCCGGAGGCGTCGCGTTGGAAACCCACCTGGGCGAATTCAACGCCTACGCACAGGAGATCCTGGATCCGGGGAGCGCGCTCTACCGCTTTCAGCCCGACGTTGCGGTCCTGGCCGTGCAGACGCGCGATGTGGCGCCGGCCCTGTGGCGGGGAGAGTCGGCCGCGGACGATGTTCTCGGCCGGTTTGGCGGCTGGATCCGAAGTTTCCGGACGTACTCGAAGGCAGCCCTGATTGTGCATTCGCTGGAAGTGCCCGCGGTGGCGCGCGCGGGCATCCTGGACGCCCAGCGGGAAGACAACGCGGCGGGGGCCATCCAATGCATTAACCATGGATTGCGCGTGCTGGCCGGGGAACATCGCGGGGTCTATATCCTGGACTACGACGCGCTGGTGGCGCGGCACGGGCGCGAACACTGGGGCGATGCGCGGAAGTGGCTGACCGTCCGCTTGCCGGTGGCGTCCGCCAACCTGCCGCACCTCGCCGCCGAGTGGTTGCGCTTCCTGCATCCCCTGGCCGGCAAGGTGGCCAAGTGCGTAGCCGTAGACCTGGACAACACGCTGTGGGGCGGAGTGATCGGCGAAGACGGGATCGACGGCATACGCCTGGGAGCGGAGTATCCCGGCGCCGCCTTCCAGGAGGTGCAGCGCGTCCTGCTCGATCTCTGGCGGCGCGGCATCCTGCTGGCGGTGGCCAGCAAGAACAATCCGGCCGATGCCATGGAGGCGCTCTCCGGCCATCCCGGGATGGTACTCCAGCCGAGCCATTTTGCCGCCATGCGGATCAATTGGAACGAGAAGGCGCGCTCCCTGCGGGAGATCGCGGAGGAACTGAATATCGGGCTGGACGCCATCGCTTTCCTGGACGACAATCCGGTGGAACGGCAGCAGGTCCGCGAGCAGGTCCCGGAGGCGATCGTGGTCCATCTGCCGGAAGACCCGATGGATTATGCCCAGGCGGTGCGCGACTGCCCCTGGTTCGAGCGCCTCACGCTGAGTGAGGAAGACCGGCAACGCGGCGAATACTACGCGGCACAGCGCGAGCGCGGGGCGTTGCAACGCAGCGTGACGTCCAAGGAGGATTTCTACCGCGGGCTGGANNAAGGACAGGTACGCCGATAACGGCCTGGTCGGCGTCGCCATTGCGCGAGTCGATGGACCAGTTTGTGAGATCGATTGCTTTCTGATGAGTTGCCGCGTCATCGGGCGGACCCTGGAAACGGCGTTGCTCGCTCACCTGGCGGCGGATGCACGGGCGCGGGGAGCGAATATCTTGCAGGGTTGGTTCCTGCCCACGAAGAAGAATGCGCCCGCGGGCGAATTCTACCCCGACCACGGTTTCGAGGTGGCGGAAACCACTACCGAAGGCATGCTCTGGAGGCTGGATCTGCAAAAGGCGGAGATCCGCACCCCGGAGTGGATCAAGCAAATATTAGCCACAGATGAACACAGATAAACACGGATAAGCAAGAACACCGAGAACCTTCTGGTCTTATCTGTGTTTATCTGTGTTCATCTGTGGCCAATATTGTCTCCACCGCTTCCACCGCATCGCGGCAGGTGAGGTCGGCGGCGCATTTCTGGTCGCGCCCATAGCCGGTGAGCACTAGAACGGTGCGCGTCCCGGCACGGCGACCGCATTCGATGTCGGCGGATTTGTCGCCCACGAAATAGCTCCCGGAGAGGTCGATATGGTGGGCCTCGGCCGCCTGCAGCACCATGCCGGGTTCGGGTTTGCGGCACTTTGACGGAACGCCGGGCGCGTCCGGGCAATAGTAGGAGGCGTCAACCGAATCGCGTCCAGCCTGGCGTAAGAACTCCTCCTCCACGGCGCGATATTGCGCTTCGGTGATCAGGCCCCGGCCGATGCCGCTCTGATTGGTAACGATGAAGACGCCGAAGCCGGCCCGCCTGAGGCGGCGGAGCGCCTCGGGTACGCCGGGGAAGACCTTCACCATCGCCGGGTCGCCGCAGTAGTGGGCGTCTTCCATGAGGGTGCCGTCGCGATCGAAGAAAACGGCGCGCCGCCGGTCAGTTGGCATGGCCCGCGATCTCGTGGCGGGCGCCGGAATTCACTGGCGCGTCCGGGGAGGCGGGCTTCCGGCCCACCACCACCAGGGTGAGTCCCGGCCACGGCATCAGGATATCCAGACGCCGCCAGAACCAGACCGACTTATCGAAGATCTTCAGCACCAGTTTACTGATACTCCCTGCGTGGAATAATTTGCCGTACGCCCACCAGGGCAGCAGAGCCACCTTGTTAAAGCTCTCGACAGTCTCCACCGCGAAGCCATGGCCGGCCAGCAGTTGGCCGATCGCGGCACTGCTATAGCGCCGCCTGTGGCCCATTTTGCGATCCAACGAACCAAAGACCGCCGTGACGTTGGGCACCAGCACCACCAGCGAGCCTCCGGGCCGGACGGCGGCGGCCAGCGATTCCAGCACCCGCCCGGGATCCTCCACGTGCTCCAGCACGTTGATACAAAGCACCGTGTCGAAGCAGTTCTCCAGGCCCGCCAGATCGCCCGGGACCTCCGGATCGATGCGCTGCACCGCCACATTGGGCGTGCGCAGGAAGCGGTTACGCAGTGCGTGGAGGTGCAGCGGGTCAATCTCGGCGGCGACGTAGAGCTTGCGCCGCGACATCAGGCGGCCGGTCAGGTTGCCGATGCCCGCGCCGACTTCGAGCACTTCGTCGCCCACGTGCGGCCGCAACTTGAGGGCCAGCCAGCTCAGGTATTGCGGCGTTCCCGTCAGGTTGTTGAGCACGCCGCGACCGTACGATACGGCGTAGAGATCGTCAATCAGCCAGAACTTGACGATCACCGCAAAGGCTTTGAGACCGTCCTTCCAGCCGATCTTCTTGCCCTCTTCATAAGTGCGTCCGTGATAACTGATGGGCACTTCGTAGATGCGGAACTTGCGCTTGGCGCTCTTCATCACGATCTCCGGCTCGAAGCCGAAGCGGTCCGACCGGATGGGGATGCTCTTGAGCAGGTCCGTGCGGAAAACCTTATAGCAGGTTTCCATGTCCGTGAGATTGAGGTTGCAGAACATGTTGGAAACCAGGGTGAGCCCCTTGTTGATCATGGAGTGCCAGAAGGGCAGCACGCGCGATTGATCGCCGGCCAGATACCGCGAGCCGAAGACCGCGTCGGCATGACCATCCAGCAGCGGGCGCATGAGGCGCGGATATTCGCTGGGGTCGTATTCCAGGTCGGCGTCCTGGATGAGCGAAAAATCGCCGGAAGCCTGCTCGATGGCGGTGCGGACGGCGGCGCCTTTGCCGCGATTGACGGCGTGCTGGTATAGCCGGATCTGCGGAAACGCGGCGGCTAGCCGTTGCAGAATGGCGAAGGTGCCGTCGGTGGAACAATCGTCCACGATGACCAGTTCCCGTTCCATGTTTTCGGGCAGCGGAGCGGTCAGGACGAGCGAGATGCACCGTTCCACAACGGTACGCTCGTTGTAGACAGGCATCAGGATGGAGAGCTTCATCTTTAACTAGGCAGTTTAGCAAAACGGCGTCGGGGCAGCCCCCGCAGGGTGTAATCTCCAGGTGTGGTCCGCTCGGGATATAATCGCTTCCGGGGGGAAATCCGAGCATGGCTAAAATCGAAAGCTACGCGCCCGGCTCATTCTGCTGGGCGGAACTTGCGACCACCGATGCGGCGGCCGCGAAACAATTTTACGGGGAGATGTTCGGCTGGACGGCGGTGGACATGCCGATGCCGGAGGGCGTATACACGCTCTTCCAAGCCGACGGCAACGATGCGGCAGCCGTCTACACGCCTGGCCCGGGCGTGCCGGTCCACTGGGGAGTGTATTTTTCGGTGGCCTCCGCCGATGAGACGGCGGCGCGGATCGGTCCCTCCGGCGGGAAGCTCATTGCCGGACCGTTTGACGCCCACGACGCGGGGCGTATGGCGGTGGCCCAGGATCCGCAAGGCGCGGTTTTTTCAGTGTGGCAGGCCAAGCGGCACATCGGCGCCACGCACGGCGGACCGCTGGGCATGGTGGTGTGGCCGGAACTGGCCACCACCGATCCCGCCGGCGCCGCCGGGTTCTATACCCGCTTGTTCGGCTGGAAGACGAAACCCG
>PLDO01000595.1 GCA_003136215.1 Bryobacterales bacterium | reverse complement strand
ACCTGTCTTGGACAAGAGTGACGTTTATCGGCCCTTTCATTAACGATGTGTCTCTGCTGTTAGAGCGCCTTCCACTGAAGCCCGACTGGGACGTGTATCGTCAAGCAGTTGGGCGCCTTGACGTGGGCGACCGCGGTTGCTGGACAGATCCACCTGCGAACTCGGCTCTCGAGACGCTCGAAATGCGGTTGAGAGAGATGCTGGATCTTGCGGTCCGGGCGCAGCCAGGGCAGGTACCGAGGAGCCGGGCTAGCCGGCGAGATCGCGGACCGAATCTGGAGATCTGCCGCCAACGAATCGAACTTGAAGACAACCTGCGCGGCGAGCTAGCGACGGTAGTTCTTGAACTGCGACAGCCGACAAGTCTCAGCGAACTACAGAAAAAATTCCCCGACTTTCAGATTTGGCAACAACTATCAGTCCCGGAGCAGGAATCCCTATTGAATGAACCATTCAGACCCAAGGCCTACGCACAGCGACTCGTCCTGCGGCACTTCGGCCTGACCAGCGAAGAGACTCTCAAGAAAGACCGAAAAAAGTTGAGAGCCGCCGCAAACAAGCATCCACTCGGTCAGTAATCCGACGGCTCCGTCCTCATCTGTACCCCGTTATCCGTCCCCTGCCGTACCCAGCTTTCCTCTTTTTGCCTCAGTGATTCTAGATGTAGCGAGGTAAAGAATCGAATGGATCTCGAAATCCAAATTGAGTGCTGGCCGGTTGACCGGTTGATCCCGAGCGACGGTAACCCCCGCACGCACTCCCCCGAACAGGTGGCGCAGATCGCCGCCTCCATCCGGGAATTCGGCTTTGTAAATCCAATTCTCGTTGGGACGGACGGCGGGATCATTGCTGGTGAAGGGCGCCTCCGGGCGGCCCAGACGCTGGGCCTGCGCGAAGTGCCGGTTATCGTGCTGGCGCACCTGTCTGAGGTCCAACGCCGCGCCTTGGCCATCGCCGATAACCAGCTCGCTTTGAACGCCGGGTGGGACGAAGAACTGGTACGCATCCAGCTAGCCACTCTTCAGGAAGCAGCCTTCGACGAGAATCTGATCGGCTTCGATGACGAGGAGTTGGCCCACTTCCTTGCTGCGGAGGACGCGGCACAAGGGCTTACGGATGAGGACGCGGTCCCGGAGGTTCCGGAGACACCGGTCTCCACGGCCGGGGACCTTTGGACCTTGGGAGAACACAAACTCCTCGTGGGCGACGCTACGGTCGCAGCTGACGTCCAGCGGCTCATGGGCACGGACGCAGCGGACTGCGTGTTCCTTGATCCCCCGTACAATTGCGACTACTCGGGGTACACCAAAGAGCATTTGAGGATGCAGAATGACCGGATGTCAGACGCCGATTTCAAGCAGTTCCTGGAAAATGCGTTCCGATCCCTTCGCGCAGCCATCAAGCCCGGCGCTTCAGCTTATGTGTGCCATCCTTCCTCATTGCAGCGCGAGTTTCAGAATGCGCTGGAAACCGCTGGTTTTCGAGTGCGCTGCCAGTTGATCTGGGGCAAGAACACTTTCGCTTGGGGCTTCGGCCGGTACAAATTTCAGCACGAACCGATTTTCTACTGCTACGTCGCAGGGCAGAAGGATCGGTGGTACGGCAATAAGTCTCAATCCACGCTTTGGCAGGAAAACAAACCCGCGGCCAGCCGGCTCCATCCGACCATGAAACCGGTGGAGTTGGTGGAGCGAGCGCTGCTCAATAGCAGCAAGGCCGGCGACGTCATCGTCGATCTCTTTGGCGGCGCCGGTTCCACGCTCATCGGGTGCGAACGCAGGGGACGAAAGGCGCGGCTGATGGAGATCGACCCGCGGTATGCCGATGTGGTGATCCTGCGGTATCAGCTGTATTCGGGCAAGTTTGCCGTGCTGGACGGAGACGGACGGACCTTTGAGGAAGTTGCCCACGAGCGGCGCGAGAGGGCGGCATGAATCGCGCGTTGCCTCCAGGAGATCACGGCCAACTAAGCCCAAACCCGCGCCGGCCAACCGGACTTGGATGTCTTGTGCTTGGCGGACTGGTCGACGGCGTTGCGGCTATTGCAAGGGAGTCAAGGGTTGGCCACTGTCGCGCCACGTTGGGCCCACGTTGGCACGAGTGGCGGCGGCTTGGGGTAACCGCGAAGGCCGCCGTGACTGGCGCAGGGCGGGCAGGAATCCAGTCCACAAGTAGAAAAGCCCGCCGCGGCCGGAACCGGGCGGGCAGCAGGAATCTGAGGGCTATGCTACTTGCCGACGGAGTACCTGCGCTCCCCGTCCGCGCCCTTGGTGGACGTGACCGCCAGCTGCAACTTCTTGGCGACGGTTCCGGAGAGGAAGCCCCGGAGAGAATGCGCCTGCCAGCCGGTGGTCTTCATCAGTTCCTTCAGGGTGGCGCCGTTAGGGCGTTTGAGCAGGTCCAGGACCTTGGCGGTCTTGCTGCCTTCGCGGACACCTTCAGTTTTGGCCGGTTCGGCTTTCTGGGGCGCCTTGGCGGCCTTCTTGGGCTTGGCCGTCGCTGCGGCCTTGGGCTTGCCGCTTTTGCCGCTTTTGCGGCTCCTAGGCGCGCTCTTCTTCGTGCTGGCAGCCTTCTTCGAGGAGGCCTTCTCCGGCGCGACGGAGGCGCCCGGTTCCGCAACGGCGGCGGCGGTGTCGGCTGTGGCGGTTTCTGTGTTCGAAGTGGTCATTTTCGTTCGATCTCCTTCCGCGGTGATGACCGCGGTCAGGACATCAATCACTCCGAGGTATTTGAAAAGCAAGAGGATTCCACAATGGCGAAGGACCGGCGATGTACCCGGCGCGGGTGTCAGTAAATGTCAGGAAATGTCACAGAACTGAAGCCCAAGCAAGAAGAAGCGATCATGGCGCTGCTGTCGAACCGGACGGTGGAAGACGCCGCCCGTGTCGTCAAAATCACGCCCAGAACGCTGTATCGATGGCTGAACGAGCCAGGTTTCGACGCGGCGTACAGGCAGGCGCGCCGGACGGCATTCAGCCAATGCACCGCGCGGCTCCAGCAGGCCTCCCGCGCCGCCGTTTCGGTCTTGCTGAGAGTGCTGACCGACCGGGCTACGCCCGCGGCGGTGCAGGTGCGGGCCGCCGACAGCGTGCTCAATCACGCAGCGAAGTCCATGGAGATCGAGGACATCGAAGCGCGCGTGGCGGAGATCGAGCGGGCGGTGGCCAGGGGGTCGCGCAAGGGTTCCGTGGTTGTCGAATGGATGAGTACAGAGGCTCTACCCGGTCCAGCCGCAACCCCGGCACAGACATCTCCCGCAACTCGGCTTCTCGCGGCGCCCAGGGAGGCAGAGAGGAACGATGACACTGACCAGTCTCAGGCACACGAGCCGGTGGCAAGCATGTCGGACACGGAATTAGAGCTGCGGCCAATTTCGCCCAAGGCCCAGAAAGCGAGACCCAAAAGACCAAACGGCGGATAGAACGCAATGACAGGCAGGCAAAGCGGGCAACAGTTCGCCAGCGCAATCCCCAATGCGAAACTGGTCCGGCCGATCGTTAGCTTGGTTCGCCGCGCACGCGTGGACGATGAGGCTTTCCGCCGGCTGTGCGCCCAGGTGACCGAATGTGACTACGCCAACCTCGCCGCCTCGTGGATGGCACGAGAACGTGCCCAAGCGGCAATGCCTCGCCGGGTAGACGCCCAAGGCGAACGCCTTCGTGCCGTCGCCATGCGAACCGTATTTCGGCAGCCTGACTCGAGTTCGGCACAAAGGGGCTGGCGGTGATTGACCAGAGAAAAGGTCCTCTTGGAGTTGCCGTGCCTCAAGCCTTTGAGGAGCGGCACTATCCAATCACATATTGGGCTCGCATCTGGGGATTTAGTCAAAAGACCGTTCGCGAATGGTTCCGCGACGAATACGGTCCTGGCATCCTGCGACAGCCCAACGTCGGCCGTCGGTCCAAGCGCGACTACACCACGATCACGATTTCAGCGAGCGCCGCGGCCAGGGTGTATGCCAAACGGACCACCAAGGACTTCATCCATTGATTGGGTGGGCTTTGAGGTAATGTGAACACCGTGCAAGCAGACCGTGACCTGTACGCATTCCGGCGCCACCTCAGGACCTGCCGATTTTTCGGACCAGGCGGCCGAGAAGTGCGTGCTGATAAGTGCACTTGCCCGTTCCACGTCGATGGCGACCACCATGGGCAGAGGGTACGGCGTTCCCTCCAAACGAGGAGCCGGCAGCTGGCCGACCGACGGCTCGCGGAATTGATACGAGACCTCGACGCCCAACTTGCCAGCGAGCCTGAAATGGGGGACGCCTCTGAGTCGGGAAACCTGTCGGCAGCAGCCACGCTCACGGTCT
>PLDO01000472.1 GCA_003136215.1 Bryobacterales bacterium | reverse complement strand
TCCCCCTCTCCGCACCACATTTCGGCCTGTAATTCTAACGAGTTACAGGCCGATTTTCATTGTGTACCCGGATTGTACCCTTTTCCTTCGGGCTTTGAACTCAGAGCTTGCCTAGTTCGCCAAGGAAATCGTCGATCTTGTCATCGACTCGAAGGGCTTTGCGGCGCGCCATCTCGAAAAGGTCGCGCATCTGGAATTGTGAAATACTCTCACCTCCAGGCGTTACCCGTATCAACTCATGTTCCTTGTCTTTCAACACCAAGGCAAACTCTTCAGTGTCGTTGCCCCACGAATCAGTCCCCTCTTTGCGGGATACGGCCAAAGTGAATTGGCCACCGACGGACGCGATAAACAAATTCTCTTCCGCAGTAGGCTCCCATCGAATTCGGCTTGCGGAAGTCTTCTCGGAAATCTCTTCAAACAGCTTTAGTGCTTTTGCATCCTCACCCATGTTGACCGTCCGAATCTGTCAGTTTCGTCGCAGTACCGTATTCTTGGCTATACGTCGAGCTTACCCGCTGGCACGCTAGCTTGAGCCGCAACCTTGCCTTAGGTTCGAGCTCTGCGATTGCACCCTTTGCCAGCACATCGTGGATCGATTGCAACTGTTCTCGCACCGAAAGCAAATTATTCTTGGATTCTTCAGAGAACTTGTCGTCCCACCGAGCAATGGAGTAGCTCGTCAGATTCAAGAGTTCGCTGACACGCAACAATGCCATATCGCCTCGTTCCATGGCAACGTAGGCAACTACGTCCGAGGCTGTGCGGTTTGCCGTATTAAGGTCCTCTGCAATCGTTCGCCGAAGCACAGCGGCACGGGCTTGGCGGGCCGCCACCGATGCCCGTTTCGAAAAAATGAACGCGAGAATGCTGAAGATCAGCCCCGCGACGGAGGCCAGATTCCCCCAGTCCTCAGAGAGGAAATCGAGCATAGAGCGCAAAGCTGATTATTGCATGGCATCGATTCCTTCGTGCACCGTGGCGCCGTAAGCCTTCCGACCGTGCACAGCCTTCAGCAAAGTGGTAATGCGCTCCTGACGGGCAGGCGTCCATTTAGCATAGTGCTTGCGCACGATTGCAGGGCTGATTCCCAGGACATCAGCAACATCCTGCTCTGTGCCCCCACTAATCAAGATTTCCGTGGCCAGTGTGTGGCGGAAACGGTGGGCGTGCGCCTTGGGCACCGGGAGGGGCTTCAGAACCGTTGTTTGGCGTGCGCCGGTCCCAAGTGCGCGGTCTCGCTGGCAGTAACGTGTCCTCGTTTGTACCTCACGGCCCGTTTCTGGCACATTTGACACTTTCCCCATTTAAGAGAATCAGCAACTTGCAGATTCCATAGGGGACCAAGAAGTTCAAGTCCCTCTCCGCACCATATTTTAAATAACTTACCGGTTCAAGGTTAGACCCTATTTACCTAGCGATTTCGCTTTTGGACCTTATCGTAGTTCCAGACCGCTCCAGGCCGAGCGGGTCTAATAGAGTGCATCCCCAGAAAAAACAAAGGAAATTCCACTGGCCACTGACACTCCGACATCCTTGCTCGGTTATCGCCACTAGCGTCGAAAGCGGTTCAGGGTGATTTCGGTGCGCTGCATCGGTCTTGGTCGTGGCAATGATCATCATCGCCAGCGGTCTACGACCGCGCGAAAGCCAGCAGCGGACCGATATCGTGATTGTCGGCGGCGTTCAGGGCGGCGATATAGCGCCCGCGCACATCGCCGGCAGCCTGCAAATTGGCGCTTCCCCACGAAAACCGCTCGCCGCCGAGCCTCATGAGGAGCAGATCGGCCATCAGCCGGGAATGGCGGCCGTTTCCGTTCGGGAACAGGTGAATCTGCACAAGGCGGTGATGAAAGCGCACCGCGATCTCATCGGGCGGGTAGGACTTGTATTCGATCCACGCTTTCACGTCAGCAAGCAACTGGGGAAGCGCTGTGGGGATTTCGTAGAACGGTATCCCGAGATTGCGTTCGCTCGTGCGGAACTTCCCGGCCCAGCGCCACACATCGCCGAGCATCTGCTTGTGCAGGTCCCTGACAAATTTCTCGCTCAGCAGGTCGCGGCGGGTTCTGAGCGCCCAGTCCTGTGCGCGCGCGATGCTTTCCTGCTCGGCTTCGTTCAGCTCGCTGCGATAGGCGATGTGCGCGGGGATCAACTCGCGCTGTTCTTCGAGTGTCAGCGGCGTCGCGTCATCGGGGTGCTCGAAAAGGTCGCTCACCTTCTCTAGTCCCAGAACAGCCGCGGGTTCGTCTCGCGCACGATCTCGTCGAGGCGCTTGTCGGTGTCCTTCCCAGTCACAGCTTGGTCTTCCAACAGCATCGAGTGCTCGACCGCCGCACGACGCCGGCGCGCAAACCGCCGCGCGCGCTCGCGCACCATTGTTTCGAGAGGCTCGTTGGGAACGAAGGCATAGACGAGCACGCAGTCGAGCGCCTCGGCGACCCGCCGCAAGGTCGCCATCTCGATCGTCCCCTTAGCCTCTGATTGCTCGATGGCGACGATGGAAGGTTGCTTTATGCCGAGCCGCTTCGACAGTTGCTCAGTCGTCATGCCAAGCGCCTCGCGGATCGCCTTGATCCAGCCCCGCACGGGCGCCTTGTAGCGGCCGCCCGCCCCAAGTTCCTTGAATCGTTCATCGAGATTAGCGCGTGATTGTGCCGCGAGCCTTGCCTTATCCATCGCCTATAGCCTATCGTTTTTGTTTATATTAATATATCATGGACTATTAATCAGATCATTGTCAATAGTCCATAACCTATTATTTCAGGTCGCGCAAATAAGACCAAAAGTCCATCATGCCCCAGTTAACCCGGAACGAGATCTGCCCGGTGTGGCGAACAGCGTATCGGGATTAGACGGAGAGGAGCTCGGTCTCGAAGCACTTTTGGCCTTATTTGGACCTTACGCAGCAGGCCGAGCAGGCTTCCTTGCCGTTTGCCGCACGCATCAGCTCCACAACTCGGAGACCACCTTTCCTTTGACCAGCTCGCGCGGCTGGTTCAGGTGATTGAGAACCATCATGTCCGGATCGATGCCCAAGGCATAGTAGGTGGTCGCCAGGAGATCGTTGGGGTGTACCGGCTTGTCCTTGGGCGAACTCGCGGTTTGATCCGATTCGCCGTATTGGGCGCCGCGCGCGATCCCGCAACCAGCCACCAGCGCGCTGTAACAATAGGGCCAGTGGTCGCGGCCGTCGGGGGCGTTAGAGTTGCCGGATGTGCTGACGCCAATGCGAGGGGAGCGGCCAAATTCTCCCACGGCAACCACCAATGTGTCCTTGAGCATGCCGCGATCGTTCATGTCCTCCAGCAGCGACGACAGGCCGCGATCCAACTTCGGGCAATGCAGGTTCTTCAGCGGGGCGAAATTTGCGGCGTGGGTATCCCAGGAATCCACTTCCGGGTTACCGTTGGCCACTGCCGGCCAGTTCATTTGCACGAAGCGGGTGCCGGCCTCGATGAGCCGGCGAGAGAGTAGCAGCCCCTGGCCAAAGGTGGTGAGACCGTACCGTTCGCGAACCTTGTCCGGCTCTTTGGTGAGGTCGAAGGCGTCGCGCGCTTTGCCCGATAGCACCAGATCGAAAGCCTTGCCGTAGTACTCATCTATGGCATAACTCTTCAGCGCTTTCTCCAGATCGGGCATGGAGCCATTGATGCCCTTCAATAGCTCGAAACGCTCCTTCAGCCGCTCCGGCGGCACATCCTTGCGCAGCGCGAGGTCTTCCGTCTTAATGGGCTTGGCGGGGTCCTGGTAAAGGCGGTATGGGTCATAGGCTTTCCCCAGAAAACCGGCCGCGCCTCCTTTTCCGATGATGCCCGATTCCTGTAGCGGCCGCGGCAACTCCACAAACGGCAGCACGGCTTCGGCGGGCGGCTTGAGCTTGGAGACGTGGCTGCCGGCGGTGGGAAAGTCCGCGGAGTTGGGCGGCTCGAGTTGGCCGGAAGGCGACACGCGATCCGGCGGGTAGCCGGTCAACATCTGGTAGATGGCGGCAGTGTGATTGAAAAGCCCATTCGGCGTGTAGCTCATGGAACGGATGAGCGTGGCTTTGTCCAAGGCATTGGCCATCATCGGCATGTGCTCGCCGATGTGCGTGCCGGGGATTTTGGTAGGGATNNTGGCGCTGCCGAAGCCGCGCGCACCCTCGTACCTGGCGGCTGCCCTGGCCGATTTCTGCCAGGCGAAGTAGTTGGCCAGATTGAGTCCCAGCATGCCGATGGAGCCGGCGCGCAGGAGTTCGCGCCGGGTTGGGCCTTCGCATGTGTGACAACGGCGTCCTGGAATGACGAGCATATCGAGCCTCCTTCTGTCAGTAGTTGTAAAGAAATGCCTTGCTGTTGACCAGTGCCCACAGCAGATCCTGCGCGCGCGCGGTGCGTCCGGCCCCATCTTGCAGGTACTTGATACCGCTCTCCAGTTCCGCTGCGCTCGGCGGGCGGCTCAGCGACGCCAGATACAGCTCCGAGACTAAGTCGTGGTTCGAGCGGCCGCTGAGAACGGCCTTGGCGACCCGTCCGTTGGCGTCGGCAACGGCATCCGAAATGGTTTTGCCGTTGACCAGGTTCAGCGCCTGCGGCAGGCTGAGGTCGCTGCGGCGTTCACATTCACAGGAGGACTCGCGAGCCGGCCGGCCAAACAGGTCGAGGAATCCGTCTTTGCCAACGTGCGGATCGGTCACCTGCTCGGCGCCGGTGTCCGGCGGCGCTTCCGGAAATACCGGCTGCACGCCAGTGGCCAGCGCCAGAGCGTCCATCAATTCTTCGGCGCTAAGCCGCCGCGGCATGGCGTGCGAGAAGTTCTCGCCGTCCTTCTCGTTCCACTCGTTGACCACCACGGATGCCTGATAGGTCCGGGAGTTGGCGATGGTCCGCATCAGGTGGCGGAGGTCGAAATTGTGATCGATGAAGTCCTTGGCAAGCGCATCGAGGAGTGCCGGATTACCCGGCGGATTGGATGCGCGGATGTCGTCCACCGGGTCGATGATGCCTCGCCCGAAAAAGTAGCTCCACACCCGGTTCACCGCCGATTTCGCGAAGAATGGGTTGTCTCTTGCGGTCAGCCACTCCGCGTAGGCCTGGCGTCTCCGCGCATCGGTTGGCGGCGCTCCCGTGCCGGACCAGGAAGCGGGAAGGATGAACTTGGGGTTCATCACACGGCCATCCTTGGGATGCTTCATGTCGAAATCCCGCCGCTGGTCGAACAGGATCTCTTCCCCGACTTCGTAGCCGGGACGGAGTCCCACCGCGGAGAAGAACGCCGCCATTTCGTAATACTGGTTCTGAGTCCATCGCTCGAAGGGATGGTCGTGGCACTGGGCGCACACCATGCGAACCCCAAGGAACACCTGGGTGGTCTTCTCCATAGTGGGCTTGGGGTCGCGGGTTACGCGGTAGAAGTTCGCGGCGGGGTCGTCGTACGAGCTGCCCTTGGCCATCAGCATTTCCCGCACCATGTGGTCGTAGGGCTTGTTCCGCGCGATGGAATCGCGAATCCACTCACGGAACTCGAATGCGCCTTTTTCGCCCAGGTACTTCCGGCTGTTCTGCAGCAGATCGCCCCATTTCAGGGTCCAGTGATCCACGTAGGCCGGGCTTGCGATCAACTTTTCAATCAACTCGCTGCGTTTGGTCCGCGAATTGTTAGCAGCGAAGGCCCGGACCTCGTCTGGAGTGGGTAACTGGCCTTTCAGGTCAAGCGACACGCGGCGCAGAAACCCGGCGTCATCCACCGTGGGCGACGGTTGAGTCTTCAGCCGCTGCAACTTGGCGTCGACCAGGCGGTCGATGTAGTTGGCCTGCGGCAGAGGCTTCCAGGCGAACCCGGATTTGGGATTGATGACGGTCACCGGCAGCGTGGCGAAGTTCCCCTGGTAGCGCACCAGCAGGGTGGCCTCGCCGATGCGGGTACCCTTGACCGATGCATCGGTGACCGCGGCTACGTCCGGCACATTGCTCTCGACTACGGCTTCGCGGGTCACGTCGCGTTGGCCGCCGTCGGCGAAGGTGGCCGATACCTTCACCACGGCGGATTCGCCGGGCGCGTTCATGAAGATCTCCCTCGGCTCCACCTCCAACCGGCGCACGCTGTCCTTTGCCGGATCGCCGAACAGTACGCCCTGGGCGATCCAAGTGTAGATGGTCCTGTAATAGCCGGAGCCGATCTCGAATCGCAAGCCGCCGCCGTGCGGCACCTGCTGCGTTGGCTTGGCCAGCATCAGGCTGCGCGCCGGGTCGGCACGATTGAAACGGCGGCTGGACAGATCGTAGAGGAGAGCTTCGTAGTCGAACTGCGGGTCGTAGCCGCGAAGCGAGAGCTTGAAGCCATTCTTGCCCTTGGCTGCGCCGTGACATGCTCCGGCAGTGCAGCCTGCCTTGTTCAGGATGGGGGCGACATCACGGAGAAACGTCACCTTGGGCGTTTCGGCGGCGGACAGCGCGCCGGCGGCGAAAAGCAAGAACAGTACGAGCGGCTCACGGCGCAGCATGGGAAGGACCTCCGGTCACCTCGAATGGAATCACGGGAGCAACCACCGATTCATCGCCCTCGTCCGTGCGGACACGGCCGTTGACATACAGATCGTAAAGGCCGGGATCGGTTGCCTTCGTAGTGGTCACGGCGAAACTGCTGGTGGTCATGTCGATTACCCGTATGTCTTTGGCGCCGATGACGTCCACGCCCACCTCCTTGGGTGGAGTGCCGGCGCCGCGAACCGTCCATTGGTATGCGAATTCGTAGCGCGCGCCTTCGGCCATCTGCTTGAAACTGGTCTGGTGGACTTCCAGGATGGCGACGGGTGGCTCGGCCAGTGCCGCGGGAAGGTCCCACCCCAGCCAGAGCGCCGTCAGGGAACGCTGGCGGTCCACCACACCTTGTTCAGTGGCGCCCGCTACATCCACCACCATCCCGAGGCCCCGCGCACGCCGGCGCAGTGTTGTCCCGCCGGCAAGGGTAGCATTGCCCCAGAGCTCCAGTTGACCGGTGGCCAAGGTGACGCCGGGGTCGACGGTGATCGTAAGGATGCCGCGCCGATTGACGGTGCGCGCATTGCCGGCATCGACGTATTCGCGAGGGATGACGCCGCCGGTGACATGAATGCCTTTGGGCAGGTCCGGAATTGTGAGCTGGATGGGGCCGTCATACCCGCGGCGGTCAGCCGATACGCTGATGGCAGCCGTGCCGCCAGAAGGGATGTTGACGAATGGCGACAAGACCGTCAGGGTGAAGTCCTCCGCCTGACGCCGTGCGATTAACCTGTAGCCGTAAAGGGGCCCACCGCGCAGGGCCAGGTCCTCGACGGAAACCACAAGCTCGTGCACGTCCGGCGGCACGGTGAGGTTGAGGAACGGATCGCTGCTGGTCCGGCTCGTGCCCTGAACCGCGAATACGTCCTCGGACAGCGGCTGATCGCCAGCCGAGCCGAGTCTCTTGCCTGCCGCGTCGACAGCCGTGAGGATGCCCTCCAACCGGGAGGTGCCCAGTTCACGCGCCTGCAACTCAAAGATCAGTTTTTCGCCTGGCTCTACGACAAATCGGTACCTGTCGATCTCTCCGGCCTTATCCAGCCGGCCATTGCCCACGCTCGGGATGGGCACCGCGCCGGCCACGGGTTCCATTAGCTCGGGCAGGTCGCTTACCGCGAAAACGAAAGGCAGCACCGGGGAGTCGGGCAGCGCAACCTGTGCCAGGGCCTGGGTCTTGCCCGTCTTGCCGAGGTCCGCGGTGGACGCCACACCTGCGCCCACATTTCCGCCGAAGAATGTCACGGGCACTCGTTCACCGCGCCGCCCACCAAGTGGAAAGATGCCCTCGGCATAGCGGTACGCACCCATTTTGAGACGGTAGAAGTTCTGTCCCTGCGTGCTGAAGCGCGCGTCGGTGACCTCGACGTAGTAATTGCCTTCGGAGGGAAAGGTAAAATCCAGGCGGGCGTCGAGACCAGCGCCCGGGGCGTCGTCGTTACGCGCGAGCTGTTTGCCCGACCCGTCCAGGATTCGCAGCACCGGGTCTATGGCAGATCCCGAGCGCCGGGCTTCCACCTCGAACACGCGCCGTTCGCCGGCCTTGCCGTACACGCGGAAAATATCGCGCTCCGGGCCGCGAAGCGTGCCGTTGACCACAACCGGGGATGATGGGATCGGTTCGGCCGTCTCGATGGTGTCGTTGCGGTTGGGGAGCGAGCCGGGCTGCGATTCCTCCTCGGTCACTTCGGGAAATGTCCCCAACGTAAAGAGCAGGACGTTGGAGATGCCGGACGACGATTCAATTCGGATTGGATAGACTCCGGGCGCCGCATCAGGCCCCGGCTCAACCAGAAACGCCGCCGAGCGTCCCGGGACGGCAACAGTCCCGGGCGTCTGCGGTCGCAATACCAGCGTAAACGTGGCCGGCAGCGTCGAGATCAGGCGCGCGCCTTCCCCCAGGTTGCGCCCGATCGCGGTCAAGGTGAACGGACGTCCGATCTCCGCGCCACGCGGCTGCAATTCCGTAATCACCGGAGTCGCACCCAACGCGGCCTGCGCCGCGAACGCCAACGCCCATGCGCAGCGGATCATCGCAGCCCCCCGGACTCCGACGCGGATTTCTCTAATGGCACGGGCACGAACGCCTTCTTCAACGCGCCCGTAGCGGCGTCATAGAGACGCACGGTGCCGTCGAAACCGCCCGTCGCCAGCGTGGCGCTGTCGGGGCTGAAGGCCACGGAATAGATGCCCGCGGTATGTCCCGTGCACGCGGTCACGCGGGCGCCGGTCCCGGCGTCGTACACGTTGACCTCCGGCGCCGCGCCCGCTACCGCGATGCGGCCGCCGTCCGGAGACCACGCCAGCGCGGCAATCACACCGTTCTGGCGTTCGAGTTTGCGAATCATCGTGGTGTCATCGGCGATCTTCATGTTCTTGGGGCGGTCCATCAAGTACACGTACGCGATGCGATCTTCCCCGCCGACGACGACCATGTCCTTGGACGGGTGCCGCGCCACCGCCGCCAGCTCGCCGCGCAGCAGATTTAAGTTTTCCTGGAAGGCGCCCGACGCCGCGTCCGTCAATTTGGCCGAGCGGTCGCGACCAACCGATACCACGCGCTTGCCGTCCACGCCGAAGACGGTTCCCAGAACCCAGTTTTCGTGCGCACCCATTTTGCCGACCTCTTTGCCGCTGGCGGTGTCGACAATGCGTACCGTGTTGTCGGTGCAACCGGCCGCAACCCGGCTGCCATCCTGGGAGATGGATACGCCAAAGACGGTGTCGCCGGTCAACATGACGGAGCGCCGGAGCCTGGCGGCAGGCAGATCCCAGATCTGAATCTCGCCGAAACGGGCCGGCGTGCCGCCGCCGGCCACCAGCAGAGAGCCGTCCCTGGAAAAGGCGAGCGAGAGGACGGTGTCCGACAGGCCAGGCAGACGCCTGGGAGACGCGCTGCCGTCAAGGGTATGGAGCAGGATCTCCCGATTGCCTGATACGGCGAGCATCTTTCCATCGGGTGAGAACGCCAGCGCGGTCAGCACAGGAGGCTGGAAATAGATTGTGGGGGTCCCGGCGGAGACGGTTTCGCGCGCTTCCTCCGGCGTGTCGTCGTTCCCGCCCGCAGCCACCCAGTTGCGGATCAACTCGATCTGCTCCGGGGGTAAGGGTGGCAGGCCGAGCGGCATCTGCGGTTTCATTTCGCCGGTGAGGTACTTCACGAGCAGGCCGAGGGCTGGGCCACGCGTGCCTCCGGCCTTAAGGCCCTCATAAGTTGCGAGATCGAGATGCGAAGACTTCAGGTTGGGTTGGTGACAGCCCTGGCACTGCCGTTGCAGCACCGGCCGAACGTCGCGGAAATAGCTGGGTTCCGCGGCTGAGAGCCCAAACGCGATCCACAGCACTGGCAGCGTGCGCACTGTCCCCTCCCGTTCAAAATAAGTGGCTTGATTATATGGCGATTGGAGCTTCAGCGCAATCGGTCCCGAATTGCTCCGCCCGGCGTCCGGCTCCGCATGGGCGATTCGCCGGCCCCACAATGCTACATTCGGAAGCATGTATCGTCTAGTTTGGGCCGCGATCGCATCCATGGCGATCGCGTTTGGACAGCCGGGTGAGGCTGTTACCGCCACCGCCCAAGCCGCCGGTCCACGGACTCTGCGGCTGGACTATGTCCACACCGGCATGGCCGGGGAGGAGCACTTCGCTCTGGATGGTGTCGTCCTGGAGGGCGCTTGGCCGGGGCCGCTCGACCGCTGGATCGACGAGAGCAATCTCGGGAAGTACTACTTCGAGGTGCTGGATCGCGCCACCAA
>PLDO01000128.1 GCA_003136215.1 Bryobacterales bacterium | reverse complement strand
TTTTTCGCTGGTGTGGTACCGCGCCATGCTGCGCGACCCGCAGATTCTGGAAGGTACCTGGAACAGCGTCGTCATTGCGCTGTGGGCCACCGTGCTCTCCACCGTCATCGGAACGCTGTGCGCTTACGGCCTGTGGAAGCGCGGCTCGCGCACGCTGACGGGCGCGTTGTACCTGTCGCTGGTAACCCCGGAGATCGTCAGCGGGATCGCGCTGCTGGCGCTCTTTCAGTGGGCCTTCCGCTGGCTGCACTGGCAGCTCGGCATGTATACCGTGGTGCTGGCCCACATCGCCTTCTGTATCGCTTACGTGGTGATCGTGGTCTCGGCGCGATTGCGCACCCTCAGCCCGGCACTCGAAGAGGCCGCCATGGATCTCGGCGCCAACTCATGGCAGGCGTTCTGGTACGTCACCCTGCCGGCGCTCGCCCCCGGCATACTGGCCGCCGCCCTGCTCGCGCTCACTGTTTCCTTCGACGATTACGTGATCACCAGCATGGTGGCGGGGGTGGATTCCGAAACCCTTCCCATGGTGATCTACGCCATGGCCCGCCGCGGCTCGAGCCCCGTCATCAATGCAATCTCGGCGCTCATCACGCTGGTTTTCGGCGTGTTGATTCTGCTCTCCGAGAGGGTGCGCGAAACATGAAGCGCCGCTACTTCCTCCTGGGGACCGCCACGCTCGCCGGCTGCGCGCGCGACCGGCGCCCGCGCCTCAACGTGTATAACTGGTCGGCCTACGTGGCCCCGGAGACCATTCCCAACTTCGAGGCGGAGTTCGGCGTGCGCGTGCGCTATGCCACCTACGAAAGCAATGAGGAGATGCTCGCCAAGGTGATCGGCGGCAATTCCGGCTGGGATGTGGTGTTCCCCACCCACAACCGCCTGCAACCCATGCGCGCCAACGGATTGCTCGCGCCGCTGCGCCACGAGTGGCTCCCGGGCTTGTCCCATCTGGACCCACGCTTCCGCGCTCCCGCCTGGGACGCCGGCCTCGAGTGGGGCGTGCCCTACATGTGGAACGGCACCGGCATCGTCTACAATCGCGCCCTCCACCCGCCTCCGGCGCGCTGGGCGGATTTGTGGAGCCCCGGTTTGAAGGGCCGCCTCACTATGCTGGACGATCCCGAAGATATGCTCGGCGCCTGCCTCAAGAAACTCGGCCTGCCATTCAGCGCCACCGACGCCGCGCAGTTGGCCCGCGCCGAACGGGAGGCTATCGCGCAGAAACCACTGCTGCGCGCCTACCTCAATGCCGAAGTGCGCGACCAGTTGGTGGCTGGCGACGTGCTGGCCGCGCAACTCTGGAGCACCACCGCGCAGCAGGCCATCGATGCCGCGCCACAGCTCGCTTTCGTCTATCCGGCCGAGGGCTTTCCCTTCTACTGCGATTGCGCCGTCATTCTGCGCGAGAGCCGCCGCGCCCGCCTGGCGCATCGATTCCTGGACTACCTGCTGCGCCCCGCCGTGTCCGCCAAAATCGTGGAGTCCACCCGGACCGCCACCGCCAATGCGAGCGCGCTGGATTTTCTGCCCGAGAGCGTGCGCCGCACGCCGAGCCTCTATCCCCCACGCGACACCTTCGACCGTGGCGAGTGGCCGCGCACGCTCGACGCCGCCACCCAGAGGCTGCGGGATCGGATATGGACGGAGATCAAGTCGGCGTAGATGGGAGTACCGGCTGAAAAGGAACACGCATGCCCCGGAATTCCACCGGACGTGAAACCGCCGGCACGCGCGCCACGTCCTATGGAAATCCAGTGAAGCAATCATTCAGTCCCAGGTCGGCCGGCATGACGGCGTCCGGCAAGTCCGCCAGCGAACTACTCTCCCGTCGCCGACTGATGCTCTCGGCTGCCGGGTTGCTGGCTTCCGGCGCGCTGGCCCGTGCCGGTCAGGACGTGACTTTTTCCACCGAGGTCAAGGTAGTCAACGTGCTCGCCAACGTATATGGCAAGAACGGCGAAATCGTCCGCAGCCTCACCAAAGACGACTTCCTGCTGGCGGAAGACGGCCGGCCGCAGACCATTCGCTATTTCTCGCGCGAGACCGATCTGCCCCTTACCCTGGGCCTGATGGTGGATACCAGCATGAGCCAGCTCCGTGTGCTCGACGCCGAGCGGGTGGCCAGTTTCGACTTCGTGGACCAGGTACTGCGCGAGGGTACGGACCACGTGTTCATCGTGCAATTCGATTTGGGGGTGGAGATCCGCCAGCCGCTCACCTCGTCGCGGCGCGTGCTGGAAAGCGCCCTTGGCCAGGTTGCCGCGCCCTCCATGCGGCAGCTGGAGCTGCAGCGTGGCGGCGGCACACTGCTATATGAAGCCATCGCCGTGGCCGCCCGCGACGTCATGCGCGCCCAAACCGGCCGCAAAGCCCTCATCGTAATTTCCGACGGGGTAGATACCGGCAGTGAGATCCCTCTCGTCACCGCCGTCGAGGAAGCGCAGCGCGCCGGTACCCTGGTCTACGCTATCGTGTTCTCCGACGCCAACGCATATGGCACCTTGCTCGGACCCTTGGGGGGCGGCGGCGGGCCGGACGGCAGGGGAGTCCTCATGCGGATCGCCCGGGAAACCGGCGGCCGCTGCTTTGAGGTGTCCAAAACCCTGAACATCCAGCAGATCTTCCAGGCCATACAGGAGGAGCTTCGGAGCCAATACAACCTGGGTTTCGTCTCCGACGTGCCGGCGCGCATCTCCGGGTTTCGCCGCCTGCAACTCACCGCCAAAGCCAAAGGCCTCAACGTCCAGGCGCAGTCCCGCTACTGGGCGCAGCGCTAAAGTGGGATAAGCCTCCGGCTTGTCCATCCGGGCCGCAGCTCGGACAGGGCGAGCTTCGCTCGCCTGGCAGGCTNNCCCACCAATGCAGGCACGCGACTCGACTTGGTGGCGCAGGCGGTTCCGCCTGCGAGAAACTTGTCGCGCTAGATTTGCGGCGCAAATGGCCAAACTCCAGATCCGGGCGCAGCCGGACTCCTGTGCGGAGCATTCCCCGCCGGTGAGCTTGTTAGAATGAGGCGATGGCGGAAGACCAAAGCGGCCCCAAGCCCGTGGAAACATTCGAGACCTCGCTCGACGAGCTGGAACAAGTCGTGCGCGAATTGGAAGGCGGCGACCTGCCGCTAGAGCGTTCGCTGGAGCTTTTCGAGCGCGGCATGGCACTCAGCGATTCCTGCCGCAAGCAACTGGAAGCCGCGGAAACGCGCGTCGAGATGCTGATCCGCAAAGAGGGCAAGCTCACCAGTGAGCCGTTCCGCCCGGAAAAATCCTGACACCCATGATTCTGCGCGAATACCTCGCCCAGCAACAAAGACTGGTGGATGCCGCACTCCACCGCCTGGTACCCCCGGAAACCACGCCGCCGGAAACCATCCATCGCGCCATGCGCTACAGCCTGTTCGCCGGCGGCAAGCGCATCCGGCCGATTCTCTGTATCGAAGCGGCGCGCACCATCGCCGACGAGTCCGCCGGCGTCCTCCCCGCGGCCTGCTCGCTCGAGATGATCCACACCTATTCGTTGATTCACGACGATCTGCCCGCGCTCGACAACGACGATTACCGCCGCGGCAAGCTCACCAATCATAAAGTTTTCGGCGACGCCATGGCCATTCTGGCCGGCGATGCGCTGCTCACCCTGGCGTTTCAGGTGCTGGCTCAGCTCGACGCGCCGGACTGTTGCAGGACGCGGCTCATCGCGGAGCTCGCCGTAGCCAGCGGCACGGTGGGCGGCATGATCGGCGGCCAGGTGGCCGATCTGGAAGGCGAAGGCAAGCCGCCCGACGCGCAACTGCTGGAGACCATCCATCGCGCCAAGACCGGGGCGCTGCTCAGGGCATCGCTGCGCATGGGCGCGAATGCCGCGGGCGCTGCTGAATCGCAGTATGAGGCGCTCTCCTGCTACGGCGAGCACGTCGGGCTGGCCTTCCAGATTGTGGACGACATTCTGGACGTGGAAGAATCGTCGGAAGCGCTCGGCAAGACCGCGGGCAAGGACGCGGCGCAGCACAAAATCACCTTCCCGGCGGTCTATGGCCTGGAAACCTCGCGGCGCATGGCGCAGCAGGAGTGCGAACGCGCCCACGCCGTGCTGGAGCCGTTCGGCGAGCGCGCCCTGCGCCTGCACGAGCTCGCCGACCTGATTGTGCGCCGCAAATCATGAAGACGCGGCTGGACCGTTTGATGGTGGACCGCGGTCTCGCCGAATCCCGCGAGAAAGCCCAGGCGCTGATCATGGCCGGCGAGGTGCTCGTCAACCGGCAGAAGGCCGCCAAACCCGGTCACGCGGTGGACGACGATTGCATCGTCGAGGTGCTCTCGCGTCCCCCTTATGTAAGCCGCGGCGGATTTAAGCTCGCCGGGGCCTTGCGCCACTTTGCGCTGGACGTCGCCGGCAAGGTCTGTCTGGATATCGGCTCGTCCACGGGCGGCTTCACCGACGTGCTGCTGCAAGCCGGCGCGGCCAAGGTGCATGCCGTGGATTGCGGCGCAGGACAGCTCGATTGGAAGCTGCGCACCGACCCCAGGGTGGTGGTGCACGATGGGCTGAACGCCCGCTCCCTCACCTTTCAGGACATCGGCGAGCCGGTGGACTTCCTTTGCTGCGATGTCAGCTTTATTTCGGTGACCCTGATCCTGCCCGCGGTGACACAACTGTTACAACCCGCCGGGCAAATGGTTATACTGATCAAACCGCAGTTTGAAGTGGGCAAGGGCCAGGTAGGCAAGGGCGGCATCGTTCGCGATCCCGAATTGCACCGGGCCGCTTGCGAAAAGGTGGAACGGGCCGTGCGCGAAACGGGATTCCAGACCGCTATCATCGAGAGTCCCATCGCCGGCGCCGAAGGGAACAAGGAGTTTCTCCTCTATGCCCGTCATTAGAACCGTCGGCATCATTTCCAAGCCGAACGCGCCCGCCGCCGGCGCGCTGGTGCCCAAGCTGATCGAATGGCTGCGCCACCGCGGCATCACGGTGCGCATTGACGGGGAGACCGGCGTCTACGCCGGGGGTATCGCCGGCCTGGTCCGCGAGCGGGTGCCGGATACCTGCGACATGTTGATCGTGTTGGGAGGCGATGGCACGCTGCTTTCGGCCGCGCGCGCCATGGGACGTCGCGAGATCCCCCTGTTCCCGGTGAACCTGGGCGGTTTGGGTTTCCTCACCGCCATTACGGTGGACGAGGTGTTTCCCGAACTGGAGCGCGCCCTGCGCGGCGAGCACCGCATCGCGAGGCGCAAGCTGATGACGGCGGAGGTGGTGCGCGGGGGCGAGGTGGTGGCGAGCTTTGACGCCTTGAACGACGCCGTGCTCACCAAGAGTTCCATCGCGCGCATGATCGACCTGGATGCCCACGTGGACGACCAGTTCGTCTGCGCCTACAAGGCCGACGGGCTGATCATCGCCACGCCCACCGGGTCCACCGCCTACTCGCTCTCCGCCGGCGGGCCCATCATTTTTCCTTCGGTGCCGGCCATCTGCCTGACCCCCATCTGCCCGCACATGCTGACCAACCGCCCGGTCCTGGTGCCCGAAACCAGCGTCATCCGCGTGACCTCACTCGGGCCCGATGAGAGCGTGTACCTGACCATCGACGGACAGGTTGGTTTGCCCATCAACGAACACGACGTCGTGGTGTGCCACAGCTCGCACCATTCGCTGCTGTTGACTCGCCCGCCGCGCATGATGTTCTTCGACGTGCTGCGCCAGAAACTCAAGTGGGGAGAACGATGAAGAGGATTTCGCTGACTGCCTGGATCTTTATCGGCATGGCCGCCGGCGTGGCGCTGGGCATCTTGGCACCCGATTTCGCCAAACAACTCGGGCTGATGAGCACGGTGTTTCTGCGCCTGATCCGCTCCATCATCGCGCCCCTGCTGTTCGGCACGCTGGTGGCCGGCATTGCCGGCGGCGGCGACATCAAGCAGATGGGGCGCATCGGCGGCAAGGCCATCCTCTACTTCGAAATCGTCACCACCTTCGCGCTCTTCCTCGGCCTGGGCGCGGTCAACCTGGTGCGGCCAGGCGACGGCGTCCCCATCGCCCGCACCGCCGCCGATTCGCTGGCTCCGGCTTCCCCGCCGACCTTCGCCGCGGTGGTGGAGCACACCTTTCCGGCCAGCATCATCGACGCCTTTGCGCGCAATGACGTTCTGCAGGTGGTGGTGTTCGCGTTCCTGTTCGGCGCTGCCTGCGCCGCCATCGGCGCCAAGGCAGCGCCCGTGGTCGCTTTCTGCGCTTCCCTGGCCGAAGTCATGTTCCGCTATACCAGGTACGTGATGTACCTGGCGCCCCTCGGCGTCGGCGCCGCGCTCGCCGTCACCGTGGGCGCCAAGGGCGTCGGCGTGCTGTTCGGGCTCGGCAAGCTCATCGTCACTATGTACGCGTCGGCGGGGCTGTTCGTGGTGCTGATTCTGGGAGCGGTGGTGGCCATCGCGCGGATTCCGCTGGACTCGTTCTACCGCGCGGTGCGCGAGCCGTTTCTGATTGCGTTCTCCACGGCGAGCAGCGAAGCCGCGCTCCCGCTGGCGCTGGAGAACATGGAACAGTTCGGCGTGCCCAAACACATCGTGGGCTTCGTCATTCCCACCGGCTACAGCTTCAACCTGGCCGGCACCACGCTGTATCTCTCCATGGCTTCCATGTTCGTGGCGCAAGCCGCCGGCGTGCACATGACAATAGGCGAGCAGTTGGTCATGATGTTGACGCTGATGCTGACCAGCAAAGGCGTCGCCGGCGTACCGCGCGCGGCGCTGGTGATTCTGGCCGGCACGCTGACTACCTTTCACCTTCCGGTGGAAGGCTTCGCCATCCTGCTGGGCGTGGATGCCGTGCTCGACATGGCGCGCACGGCGGTCAACGTCCTGGGTAATTGCCTGGCCAGCGCCGTGGTGGCGCGCTGGGAAGGCTTCAAGGTAGGGTAGGCACGTCGATTACGAGGACTACCACTGAGGTCAAATATGAAAATGTATAATCCGCCGCACCCGGGTGAGGTTCTCAAGACACTGTGCCTGGAACCCCTGAATCTGACCATCACCGAAACTGCGCGATCTCTGGGAATCAGCCGCAAGACCCTATCGGGCATACTGAACGGCCGTGCGGGCATCAGCCCCGAAATGGCCGTGCGTCTCTCGATTGCCTTTAATACCAGTGCGGAGAGCTGGCTCAATCAGCAGCTTCAGTATGACCTGTGGCAAGCGGAACGGAGCCGAAAACGACTGCACGTGACGAGGTTGACCGCCGCCTAATCTGCGTTTTCTACAAATGACGAATCCTCGCCATCCCCGGCCGGGGCTATTGTACGCTAACGCCGTTTCGTCCGCGTCTTCGTCCGCGACAGCTGTTTGCGTCGCTGCGTGCGACAATGCGGCTGGAATGCGCCCAACAGCGAAGCTCATCTAAATGACCAGCTGGACCGGGAGCGCATCGGCAATCCATAGACGCACGCGTGTGCCATTCTGCCCTTGTCTTCCGGTCGCTGCCTTCCAAATCCCGCAGGGATCTCAACGGTGGAGTCTTAGCCGGATCTATTTCGGTAGCGGCGGGGCAGGCGGCTTTACCGGCTTGTACCCAGGCGGAATCTGGAACATCGCGGGATGCGGTTCCGCCGTCTCCGCGATCTTGTGGTAGCTCGTCTGCTTGCCGAACGGACCCGTCACCTGGGTCATCACCGGCATCCCAAGCTTGGTGCTGGTCCACATGTCGGCCGTCGTAGGCATCTGCGGCACCGGCGGCTTCGGCGGCGGCGAGGGAGGCGCCCCCGCCACCTGGGGTGGTTGCGGAGGCTGCGGCGGGGAAGGCGGTTGGATGATGTACCGCTTGCCATCCACCTCGTGGCCGTCAATCACTCTCTTGCCCAAGTCTTGGACGTGCATCGGGGGAGGCTGGAACGGCGGCGGCGCGGCGCCCGGTGGCGGCATCCCCGGCTGCTGCGGCGGCGGTGGTGGCGGCGATGGCGGCGCCGGCTGCATGGGCATGATGCGCGCCTCTTTGGTGAGGTGATCGAGCACCATGACCTGCTGCGCCCCGGGATCGGTGATCACCGACGTATTACCGCTATCGATGCGCGTTTTCCCATCGCCCGAGCGGACCATACGTGAGACCGATTGCTGCGGGGGTCCGCCCTGCGCCCATTCGGTGACGGTTTGACACTCGGCGGACGCCGGTGGTTGGGGCGGTGGAGGTGCCAACGGTGACAAAGCGCTCACAGCATATCACAGAACAGAAGCCTGCAATTTTCGATAGGTGGTCGTGCATGTGGCGTTTCTGGAAACTGACTGTCGCTAGCAATGGCACATCGAATCACCGTGCGAACACCAGCACGCTGTTGGCCGGCAGGGTGAGGGCCGCGGAATTGTCGAAGCCGTGCATCGGCTGCGGGTCCGCCCACACGCCGCCGCCATTGCCGGCGACGCCGGGGTTTACCCAGTCCTCGTAAACGTCGCTGTTGAAAACCTCGCGCCACGGGCCGCTGCCCGGAAAGCCGATCCGGTATTGGTAGCGATGGAAGGTGGAGAGGTGCACGACCACCATGACGTCCCCGCCTCCGCCTTCCACCCACCGGTGGAAAGCCAGCACGCGGTTGTCGTCGTGCGTGTGGACCGCGCGGAAACCCTGCCCGCGCAGGCCGGGATACCGCCAGCGCAGCGCCAGCAACTCGCGCGTGAACCGCAAGTGATCGAGCATCTGCTTGTCGCCGGTGTCGAGCCCCGCCCAGTAGAGCAGCAGGTCTTTATGGGCATCGAGGTTGTCGGACCACTGTTTGTCCTCCAGGAACTCCTGCCCCATGAAGAGCATCGGGAGTCCAGGGGCAGTCAGGGAGATGCCGGTGGCCACTCGCGCGCGGGAGCGGCCATACCAGGAGCGCGGGTTGCCGGGGTCGCCCAGCCTTGCCACCCGCTGTTCGCGGTCGACGTAGACGATATCGTGGTTTTCCGGCCCCTGCACGAAGCGCCATTCCTCGGGGAACCCGTCCGGCCAGAGGCTCGCCGCCAGGCCCGTCATATTGAGCGGGCGCTCGTCCGGCGCGCTGGCGTTAGAGATGACGTCGCGAATCGCGATGCGGAGACCGTCGGTCAGCGTGGTGTCAAAGCCCGCGCCTTCCGGAACCGGCTTAACGATGTAGGGATTCACGTCCCAGTATTCCGCCTTGTGCAACGCGCCGGGACGATAATAGTGCAGCGTAGAGGTGAGGTCCTGGCAAAAGCTCCAGCCGTTCGGCGCCCCATCATGATCGATGACGCTCACCTGATCGTAGCGGAAGCCATCGACCTTGTATTCGGTGAGGAAGAATTTCGCGTTCTGAATCAGGAAATCGCGCACTTCGGGCTTGCCGAAGTCGAAGACAAGCCCACCGGCATGCCCCCGATCGGTGAAGTAGAGCGAGTTTCCATTGCCGCCGGCGGTGGACTGGCGGTCCAGAAAGTACATGCTCTGATCGCCGAAGTCTCCGCCGGCGTGGTTGTAAACCACGTCCAGAACAACCGCGAGACCGTAGATGTGGCACAGGTCGATCAGGGCCTTGAGCTGATTCATTCCGCCGCGCAGGTCCTGTGGCTGGTAGCGCGGCAATCCCCTGGCATCGAGGAGCGCATTGGCGCGCGCGACATACGGCCCGAGACCGGCATCGTCCACGCCGAAATTCATCTCTGGAGAGAAATAGTCGGTACCGTTGTATCCCAGGCTAAACTCCGTCTGGAACTCCTGGATGGGCATGAGCTGGACAACGGTGACGCCGAGTTCCGCCAGGTGGGGAATTTTGCTGGCAACATCCAGGAAGGTGCCTTCTTGCGGCAGGTTAGGGGTAAAGTAGGTGCCCACATGGAGCTGGTAAAGCACGAAGTCCTGAAACTGAGGGGTGATGAAGCCGGTGTCGTGCCAGGGGAAATCGGTGGCGCGGACGATGCAGTCGCCCGGGAACGGCGTCCACAGTTCCCGCGCGTAGGGGTCGCGTTTAGGACCTTCGCCGCCATCGCCGGCGACGTAGAACAGGTAGCGCTGGCGATCGCGCACGCCGGGGACGAAGCCTCGCCACTGGCCACGATCGTCCCGGGTGAGCAGGCTCGCTTCGTCGCGCTGGCGATTGTTGAACTCGCCGATGACGTGCACGGAGTGCGCCTCGGGCGCCCACACCCTGAACGTGGCGCCATCGGCGATGAGGTTGGCCCCCATGGGAGTGTCGGGGGAGATGTGGTCAAGGGAAGCTGGCATAGTCAATTCTACGGTAGGGAATGGCGCGGCACCATCCATGAAATCCCCCAACGCGGCTTATCGGTCCGGTCTGGGGGAACCCGCATCGTCGGCTATCTTCCGGCATCCCGAGGCGTTACACTGGCTATGATGGCAACTAAAGTAACGGTTTCAAGCAACGGGCCTATCCGCATAGAAGGCGACTTCGAGATTCTGGACCCGGCGGGGGCCGCCTTCGGGCTGGCTGGACGGACGGTGATTTCGCTGTGCCGATGCGGACAGTCGGCCAACAAGCCGTTCTGCGACGGCTCCCACGCGCGCACCGGCTTCACGGACGCCGTGGCGGCCCGCGACCTGCCGCCGCCCAAGCCCAAACTGTAGAATGGTTCCAGTTTTTTGTGTAATTTCGTCATTGGCGATACGATTCGGTAACATTACCATGAGGGTTGTCGCCTAACAGTTAGATTCCGCTATGCCTACACTTCCGGCCTTTGTTTTCAGGGGCCATCGAAAAACGTTCCAGCCGCTCTGGATCCTGGGCTTGACCTCGCTTCTGGCCCTGGCCCTTTGCGGTTGCTCGAATAGCGGCGCAACTGCCGCCAAATCAGACGCGCCCGGTGGCGGAAGGGGCGGCGGACGCGGACGCGGTGGCGATGTCCCCGTGACCGTGGCCAAAGCGTCCACGCGCGACGTGCCTGTGGAAGTCCAGGTCATCGGCAACGTCGAGGCATACTCCACGATCACCGTCAAAGCCTTGGTGGGCGGTCAGTTGACCAATGTTTACTTCAAGGAAGGGGACTTCGTCAAGAAAGGCGAGAAGCTCTTCGACATCGACCGGCGCCCACTCGAAGCCGCCTACAACCAGGCGGTGGCGAATATCGCCCGCGATCAGGCCTCCCTACTGCAAGCGCAGGCCAACATGGCGCGCGATCAGGCCAACGCCAAATATCAGGACTCGCAAGCCAAACGCTACGGGGAACTCTTCACTGCCGGCGTCATTTCCAAGGACCAGGCGGAACAGTTGCGGGCTGGCGCGGACGCCAGCGCCCAAGCCGTCAATGCGGATCAGGCCGCCATCGCCAGCGCTCAGGCGGCCATCGGCGCCAGCCAGGCGACGGCTGAAAACGCCAAAGTCCAACTCAGCTACACCACCATCTATTCGCCCATCGACGGGCGGACCGGCAACCTTACCGTGAAACTGGGCAATGTGGTCACCGCCAACAACATGGACATGATCACCATCAACCAGGTGGAGCCCATCTACGTGACCTTTTCGGTTCCCGAAGCGCAGTTGCCGGCCATTAAGAAGTACATGGCGTTGGGCAGCCTCAACGTGCGCTCGCGTCCACAGGACGCCGATAACGCCGAAGAGGAGCGCGGCGCCCTCACTTTTGTGGACAATACCGTCGATATCACGACCGGTACGATCAAGCTGAAAGGCACGTTCCCCAATACCGATCACAAACTGTGGCCGGGCCAGTTCGTGCGGGTGACGTTGCTGCTCACCACCCAGGCCAATGCCGTGGTAGTGCCGAATCAGGCCATTCAGACCGGCCAGGCCGGGGCCTTCATATACGTCGTGAAGGAAGATCGGACAGTCGAAACCAGGCCCGTGGTTTCCGGCGCGCGGGTTGGCCAGGACATGGTGGTTAACGAGGGGATCAGTGCCGGTGAAACCGTGGTCGTCGAGGGGCAGTTGCGCTTGGCGCCGGGTAGTCGAGTGGTGGTCCGGGACAGCAAGGGGGGCGGGGGCGGAGGCGGGGGCCGCGGACGGCGGGGCTAGAGGGGGCTCGGCGTGAATATTTCCGAAACCTTTATACATCGGCCGATCGCCACCAGCCTTCTGATGGCTGGCGTGGCGTTGTTCGGCATCATTGCATGTACCACCCTGTCGGTCAGCGATCTGCCGCAGGTGGATTACCCCACCATCACGGTCAGCGCCAGCCTGCCGGGCGCCAATCCCGATACCATGGCTTCGGCTGTGGCCACGCCTCTGGAACGGCAGTTCACGACCATCGCCGGGCTGGATTCGATGATCTCCAACTCCGGGCAGGGCTCCTCCAACATCACCCTGCAATTCAGCCTCAGCCGCGACATCGATGGCGCCACCGTGGACGTGGAAACGGCCATCGCCGAGGCCATGCCGCTGCTTCCGCCCGGCATGCCCACGCCGCCTTCGTTCCGCAAAGTCAATCCCGGCGACCAGCCCATCATCACGCTCTTCATCACTTCGCCTACCAAGACGGTCCGGCTTTCCGACCTGGACGATTATGCCGAAACCATGCTGGCGCAGCGTATTTCGATGGTGTCGGGCGTGGCCCAGGTCCGCGTCTTCGGCTCGGCAAAGTATGCCGTCCGCGTGCAGGTGGATCCCAACGAACTGTCGTCCCGCCGGATCGGACTGAACGAAGTGGACGCGGCCATCAACAACTGGAACGTCAACATTCCCACCGGTACGCTCTACGGTCCGCATACGGCCTACAACGTGATGGCTAACGGCCAGCTCATGAAGGCCTGGCAGTACAAGCCGCTGATTGTGGCGTACAGGAACGGAGCCGCCGTCCGGCTGAGCGACGTCGCGCACGTCCTGGACAGCGTGGAAGACGACAAGCAAATGTCGCTGATCTATGGCGGCGATTACGGCAAGGACGGCATGCGCGGCGTCAACCTGGCTGTGATGCGGCAACCGGGCACCAATACCATCGAAGTGATCGACAACATTCGAGCCTTGCTGCCGACTTTTCAGTCGCAGATTCCGCCGTCCGTGCGGCTGGATCTTCGCGGCGACCGCTCAAAGAATATCCGCGAAGCCTTCCAGGACATTCAATTCACCATGGCAGCCACTCTGGCGCTCGTGATTCTGGTGATCTTTCTCTTCCTGCGCAACTTCTCCGCCACCATGATTCCCGCCATGGCGCTGCCGTTCTCCATCGTGGGCACGTTTTCGGTGATGTATCTGCTGAACTTCAGCATCAACAATATCTCCATGATGGCCCTGATCCTTTCCATCGGGTTTGTGGTGGATGACGCCATCGTGATGCTGGAGA
>PLDO01000584.1 GCA_003136215.1 Bryobacterales bacterium | reverse complement strand
GGCGGTGGCCGCGGATTTCGGCCTCGTCGTGCATGCCGCCCATGGAGATACGGGCGAATTTGCGGCCGAGGGAGCGGGCGATGGAGCGGCCCAGGGAGGTCTTGCCGACGCCGGGCGGCCCGACGAAGCAGAGGATGGGGCCTTTCAGAACGGGACGCAATTGCAGCACGGCCAGGTAATCCAGGATGCGCTGCTTCACCTTTTCCAGGTCGTAGTGGTCTTCGTCCAGAATCTCGGCGGCGCGTTTCACATCGACATGCGAACCGGAGGAAACGGCCCACGGGAGGCTGGCCATCCATTCCAGCCAGGTGCGGGCCATGCCGTGTTCGGGGGAGGATGGCGACATGCGCGCGAGGCGGTTGAGCTCGCGCAGAGCTTCGGTTTTGACGGCTTCGGCCATTCCGGCGGCTTCGAGTTTGGCGCGCAGTTCCTCGATGTCACGGCTGGCGTCGTCGCCTTCGCCGAGTTCTTTCTGGATGGCCTTGAGTTGCTCGCGCAGATAGAACTCGCGCTGGTTTTGGGATAACTGTCCCTGCACCTGGGACTGTATGCGGCCGCGCAGTTCGACGAGTTCGAGTTCGCGCGTCAAATTGCGATGGATTTCGACGAGCCGCGTCTGGCCGTCGAGTTGCTCCAGAAGGTGCTGGCGCTCGGCGTGCCCCAGGAAGGGCAGGGTTCCGGCAATGTAGTCGGCCAGGCGTCCGGGTTCGGGGATGGCGGCGGCGTTGGACGAGAGTTCATCGGAGAGATTGGGCGACGCCGAGACGATCTGCTGGAAGATGGTGACGACGGTCTGGCGCAGGGCTTCGATTTCGGAGGTGGGTTCGGGCTCGATCTCGGGGAGTCTTTCGACGCGGGCGCGCAGGAAGGGTTCAGTGGTGGTGAACTCGCGCGTGCGGATGCGGGCGACGCCTTCGCAAAACAGCAGGAGGTTGTCCTTGGGAACTTTAATGGCCTTGTGCATGACGCAGACGGTGCCAACGGAAAAGAGATCGGCGGCGCCTGGGGATTCGATGCGCGGGTCGAGTTGGGAAACCACGGCGAGGGTGCGGCTCTCGCCAAGGGATTGCACGAGCGCCAGCGAACTGGGTCGTCCCACGGTAATGGGTAGGAGCGCGCCGGGGTAGATGACGGTGTCGCGCACGGTGAGCACGGGAAGGTCTTCGAGGGGCGGGTTCTCCGCGATCTCTCCGGAGGGAATGGCGACTTCGAGTTCTTCATCTGGCATAGGCGGGCACTCTCCAGTTTAGCGGGAAGCGGCACGGGAAGCGCGGGCGGAACGGGGGCCTCACATTTTGTCAACATCCTTTTTGAATTAAGACAGGGCCCCCTTTGGCTCCTCTTAGCCGGCATCCGCGCGGCAGCGAGTCCGGTAGCAGCTCACCTGACTATGAGATAATTTTTGCTTATATGCAGACTGTAACTCGCGGCATAGCGGCGGTACGATAGTGCCGCGAATACCGCCGATTTTCGCACGCCGGCTCGCTTGGTTTGCGCTGGCCTGCGCCGCAGTCGCGGCCATCTCCGCGATGTGGCTTGTTGCCCTCTACCAGTTCCCCATGGCCGACGATTTCTGTCGCATTGTGGAAGCGCGTTCGGCTGCTGGATCCATCTGGTTCCGCCCTATATCCCTGACTGTACACACTTACTTGACCTGGAGTGGCCGCTGGACCACGTTTCTGGTGCACTTTCTCGTGCTCGGCAACCTCGATACGCTGAAGTATTATCCCTTCGCCCTCCTGATGCTTGCCGCCTTGCAGTTACTGGCCATTGTGGGTTTTTTCAGGTATGTCCTGGAACTCTCCCTGGCGTCAAGTTGGCTGGCTGGAACGATCTTCTACGCGGTACTCGTCACCGCCATGCGAAGCACTATAGAGAACCTTTACTGGTTCACCGGAGCGGTGGAGTACCAGTTCACATTCACGACCGCCCTCGCACTGTTCACCTGGGTCAGGCTCGCTCCTGACAAACCCCTCAGCAACGCTCTGCTTTGCCTGGCGACGATTGCCGTCTGCGGTCAGCATGAACTCGCCGCAATCAGCGTTCTTGGAATCACCGCCTGCCTGTGGGCCGTTAACCGCGCCAGCGGCCAGGCCAACCGCCGCTATTTGCTTTTCACTGCGGCGTCCGCCGCCGGTCTTGCAATGACCGTGCTGGCGCGCGGCAACTTCGTTCGTGCCGGCGAGGCCCACGCCAGCCTGGCTAGCGTCATCCTCGCGGGAAACGAACTGGAGAAGTCGCTGCGCTACTTTGCTTCGGACCCTAGAGTAATCCTGTCCGCTTTCTTGTGGACCCAGTTTGTGCTCGACTTCAAACGCAAGACGATCATCGACCTCAGTCCGGCACTTCAGCGCCTCGTCCCCTTCCTGACAATAGGACTATTTCTGCTAATCGCCGTCGTCCCCCCGGCTAGCGTCGGGATGCAGGTCAATCGCGCAACCGGACTGGCGCTTACGATCTTACTGTGGGGGACCACACTCTCCATTTTCGTGTTCCGATTCCAGCTCGCCGCCTGTGCGGCTCCGGGACTCCGGACCGTTGCCACCGTCGCCCTTGCGTGCTCTCTGATTTCATCGACCAACGTCCAACAAGCCCGTGCCGCCCTGAGCGTTTCGCCGCGACTGTGGCGCCAACGCATGGTCACGCGCCTTTCGGCGAAGGGACCTGATGTCCTCTTGCCACCCGTGCAGTCACCATCCACTCTACTCAACGCCCCTGGTGTTTGGGCCGCCGAGCCGAACTCATGGCTCAACATTTGCGTGGCAAACTTCATGAACGTCCGTTCGGTGGTCCCGATGGCGGCAGGTCCGTGCGACGCTGGGTGCGCAGTGAAGGCACCCAGCGAGGTTCCCTGCAAGTGAGGGCAACGGACGGCCCAGGTATCGCATACACGGCGAACAGGCGCAGCGTTACTGCAACGTCACTCCCCGCGCCGCCATCTTCGCCTTCACCGTCTTGTACATCAGCCCAACCTCGGCCTGACTCAAGGCGCGACTGTATACGAACAGGCTGGCATAGGAAGCGTTGGCTTCTACGCCCGTCGTGAACGGCGCAGCTGCCACATTCGGCGCGGCAGTTGAGGGGCTTCCACTGCTGGCTGTTCTCGACACACCCGCGATCTTATCCACCAGCGCCCCGCCGATTCCCGTCCACATATGTGGAACGGGCGTAGCACCGTTCGCCTGGACCGTGCAAGCGATGAAGTACCAGTTGCCGGCGGGCAAGGTGAAGGTGCTGTCGTAGAGCCAATGATCCCCAGACGTGCCCATCCCCAGTTGCAGGCGCGAACCGTCTGAAGGGGTGTACTGCAATCCCCACGATGTCCCCGGCGCTCCATTCCCCACGGTCCAAAAAGTGCCGTAGTAGGTGGTGCCTGCGTTGCGTCGAAACACTCCCGCAACCGTAAAGGAACTATTTCCTTGAAGCGCCGCCGGAATGTTTTGAGGGGTGAGTCCGTTCATGGCATTTGACGGGCTGATCGCCAATCCACTGGCGACGGTCTGAGGCGAGTCGTGCGACACCGTGCTCAAGTGAGCATTGTACCCAACGTAGGCCGTGCTTGGCCCTTCGGGTCCAAGCGCCATCCCATAGTTCGTCTGCCCCAGGATGCCCGTGAAGAACCATCCACACCCGTTGGAGCACGGGAACAAAAACGCAGACCCGTTCGCAACGTCATGGAAGCCGTTCATGTTGTTGCTGATCGTGGTGCTTCCACCGTGATCGTAGAGGTCAAATGCCCACACGATATCTTTGCGGGGAATGGACCCGGTAACGTGACTATCCGAGATGATGTATCCCGCGTTCACGATTCCCATTCCCGTCAGGTCGTAGCGTGGGCCTTCACTGTTTTGCAGCATCGGCTTCCGCCCTGGAACGAGATCGAACTGCGCGAACAACGGGGCACCCATGCTTCCAGCGGTGCGCTTGTCGGTACTGAGAACCGTTACTTTGACGTGTGGAGGGTCGGTGCTGACCACTGTGTAGCCTGCTCCAAGCAGGATTATTCCTCCTGGTTCGATGGCAGGGTTGAACCCAGCAGGTGACCACGGACCCATAAGCGATGTGGAGGTCAGGAATCCAGTACAGTCAAGATGACCCAGGTTCTTCCAGTAAGCCGTCATCAGGTAAGCCTTGAACTCCTTTATGTAGACAGGCGCGTCCGTGTAGGAGTAGTCCCGCATTTTGATAATCTTGGTACGGTTCGTGTAAGTCGAAGTCCAGCTTGAAGAATCGCTGCCGGGGCATCGGTAGGTGTCCGTAATCGCGGGGCAGGAGTAGTAGCGCCAGGCCGAGATGTCCATGATGCTATCGTTGGGAACTCGCGCCAGGGAACCTTCTGCTTCTCCGTTGAAGAAACAGGTATAGACCGTGGGATCGCAACCATCAGCCACCCCCGCAGCAGCGGGGTAGTTTCCGTCTTGGCCGTAGCGGACGATCCACCACTCCCGCATCTCGCCGTTGTCTGACCCACCCGCACCACCACCATCTACACTTCCTCCCACATTTTTCCACATGAAGGTGCTGTGAGCGCCGCCGTGAGCCGCATCGAAGTACTTCGTATCAGTGCAGGGTTTTCCGGAACCACCACCCGCCGCGCCACACAGGGGAGGATCTCCGTTGGGATCGGCTGGGCCGCCGTAGGCCACGGTGTAAGGGTTTCTCCACGTTTTCCCTCCGTCGTCCGACTCCAGCATCGTAAGATCGTGCGGGTTAAAGCCGCCGGCATTCACCGCGCGGAATAGCTGGATATACAGCTTGCCGTTCTTCACGAAGGGCATTACCGCCTTCCAGCTACAGTCCCCAGAGACGAAATTGTCGCCGCTGGTGCAATGGCCGTACCAGCCAGCAGGCGTGTCGCTGCCCTGTCCGTAACCGTTCATGCAGTTGACATCGTAGATCCGGCTGGCCCGAGGCGCGGACCAACTGAATTCCGCAAGCTGCGTGATGTTGAAGTTCGACCCTGGACAGGCAGCGTCTCCCATGTCGTTCATCATTCCGACGATGGGAAGTCCAGTGGTCACCGGGAGCAGAGAAGCGTCGGCAAACCATGCCGTGTAGTGCTGGGTGTCACCCATCGGATTGTGCCCCACACAACTCCCACCAGCCGGGGTGTTGGAACACCCGCTCGGAGTGGAGGAATACCAGTATAGAGATTGATCCAATCCTGCCCCCAAGATCCCAGTCCCTAAGCCGATAGGAGTTTGAGCCAGCAGTTGGCCCGCACATACCAAAGTAAACAGGAAAACGCTAATGAGCCGCATAACCGCAGACCTCCCATGNNCGCCGCGTTCACGTTGCCCGATGTGACGGAGAAGTTAAGCACGATAGGGTACGTGCCCGTAAGCTGTGGCGGCATTGGCCTGGCCGTCCAGAAATTCGCGTCGCCGCTGGACACCATGAGCGGCACCTGCGTACCCGTCATCTCATAGTTGTTGCTTCCTGGACGGCCCATGGAGACCGTGAGGCCCGTGGTACCGGCAAACTGCGCGGTCTCCGATACCATTACCTGGTCCCAGCGCACATTCCCCGAGATCCCGGTCTGGATGGTAACCTCCTGGTTCGCCGCGGCCGCCGTCAATGCAGTATAGCTCGTGGTGCCGGAAGCGCACTGCACCGACCGCAGCACTTGTGTCCCACCGCTGAAGATAGAGGTATCCGACGATCCTCCTCCCCCTCCTCCCCCTCCTCCCACTGCCGACCAGGCGCTGCCGCTCCATCGGCAAGTCGCAAGGGCGGTTCCTCCCCCGGAACACGTGCCAACCGCGCTGGCATCGGTGAATATGTAAACCGATCCCGCCGCCGGGGAACTCGGTGGGCTTGCAAAAGTGGAGGTGGGAGGAATCCAGTTTGCTCCGTGGGCATCCACCAACCCAGTCTGTCCAATATTTCCCTTGCTTTGCGCGAAGCAAGCGGCGGCGGTCAACAACACAACCGTACAACGCATAACCATTCTCCTCTGTCGTTCTTCGCTGATTCCTACTGTACCGTTTAGGGACGCCGTTTCCATAGCCTCCAGGCTTGGGCCCATCCTTTACCAAGACAGCAGGACGCGACTGGAAGTCCAATCACGATTCTCATGTTGGTTTCCGCTCAGTCGACGGAGGATAGTCCCGGCACCAGACTGCCGTGGCGCCCGGCGTGGGAAAGGCTTACCATCCCGCTTCCATTGATGCACACCGAAGGTCCGGTCACTCGCCCCGGCGCAGGGTCGAGGCCACGTAAGCTGCTGAATAGCAGGAAGATAAAAAAATTGTATGTTGGCGTGACTTAGATTGCCCTGCGACCGCACCTTCACTGGCCCAGGGAACGTGTCCGATTTCGATCGAGCCACGCGGCCGCCGAAGCCGGGTCGCGGATCTCGCCGCGCAGCACGTCCAAGAGCAGGTTGGCAGTCAACACAGCGTTGAATGGTTCAGTGTACGCTACTGACTCCTTCTGCGAAGCCAGTTTCAGGATATACGGAATCCGCCTGTCGCCCCCACCATCTAATTGCGCGGCATCGCGATAGGAATGATCGCTGGTGAAAAGCACTGTGGTCGAATCCCAGGTGCCGGCATCCTCCATGACGCGCCTCATCTGACCTACCGTGCGATCCAGCAGCGCCAGGCTGTCGATGTATCCAGCGATCGGCGAATTGCCCAACGTGAAAGTCCCGGTCTTCCGATCGTACGGGTGAGGTCCGTGCGGGATCGGCAGGTGTACCAGGGTGAAGCCGAAATCGCGGTCGCCCAACAGTCTATCCGCCGCGCTCATTATCGCCCGATAAACGCCCGTCTGCTGTTCGATAGTGAGGGAGCGGCCGAACGGCGAGAACAGATTGGTCTCAAAGAGGCTGCGCGTCTGATTCAGCAGGATCTGCCAGAAGCCATCGCCCATGCTGTTATGCTGCATCGCCATGGGCCACCAGTCGCAGTAGGTCAGGCTATTCAGTACGCGGCACGTCGGATGATACCACTCCAACAAGGCCGTGTTGACACCCAGTGCTCGCGCTCCGTCGAACACACTGGGCTGCGCGCTCCATGGCACTTCGCGCGGGTCCCCTTGATATACCAGATTCAATTCGCGCGCGCCACCGTGCAGAACGTAATTCACGAGTCTGCCGGAATAATATCCGGGAATCGAAGTCGGCGTTTCCTGCCCCGGCGGGGAAGCCTTGTCGGCATAAAGGGAGGTATTGCGGAGGCGGTCGATCTCCGGCAGTGCGAGGCTTGCGTCGCGATTCACAAAGGTCAACCGGTAATCCCACTCGTCCGCAATCACCCAGAGGACCCGCGGCAATTTCGCGGCGCCCGCTATCCGTGGAGCCGGCGGGTTGTTGCGGAATGCGGTGGCGTCATAATGCGCCGCCTTCCAGGCCGCCTGGCCGAACGTGACGGCGCAAAATGGGCTCAGGACCGACAGTGCCGCGAGGATACCGCGCGCCAACCTCTGGTGGAAGAACACGATGGCAATCAACCCAGCGATGGCAAGGCAGGTGCCGAGGGCCAGCGCGCCACGCAACCCCAGACGAAACAGGAGTTCCGATTTCAAGAGCGGGAAACGGCCGGAGAGCACGGAGCGCAAGGCATTTAGAGGTATGCAGACTCCCAACACTACCGCCATCTCCGCGAAGCGAAACTGCTTGCCCGGCAGGACCCGGCGCGCCAGGATGCCGAGGCCGGCCAGGGCGGCCGCCGCCAGGACGACATTGGCCACTATAGCTACATACTCCGCCGGCCTCGGAGGCGTGGCCATCAGATAAGTATCTCCCCGGGTATAGGTCAGCAGTTCCGACCAGACCCGCAGGTAACAAAGATTGGCGAACGAGAGCGCAACCAGGAAGGAGTGACGCATGGCCGGACTAGACTCGCTTCCCGAGCAGATGCAAACGCCGCGGCTCATTCGGCGCGATGAATTCGATCATATTGAGAAACTGTCTGGCAGGTGGTGTGGCATGGATAAAAACCCGACCGGCACCAACCTCCGCTCCACTTTACCAGATCCTGGCGCACGCCAGGCCGTAACTCCCACCGTCAGATCCGAGCTCATTTGAGCAGATTCAAGCTGTGAATCGCAGGGTCGGGCATTTCCTCGTACAGCAACCGCAGTTCCCTCCACCCGTCTTTCCGGATCGCATGGAGGCGCGCCCAGGCTGCCAGTAGAATCATCAGTAACGCCGCGTACAGGGCCGGGTGATACAAGCATTCCAGCAGCAGCCAGTTAACCGTGGGCAGCGCGATCAGAAGACCCAGCAGGCACAGCGACAAGACCCACGCCGGCGTCTTTCCCGGCAGGTGAGAGCAGGTGAACGGCAGCTTCTCCCACGAGGAGAATACCCACTCGTAGCAAAGCACGGCAAACACGGCGAACAGCACCGACTCGCTAACCGCGCGCCAGCCGAGCAGATAAACCTCCAGCGGGAATGGAAGCATCAACATCGCCGAGGCGCCGGGGTACAGCACAAAGCGGTCCACCGCACGCAGCCACTCCCGCCTGCCCTCGCCCTCGGTGATCTGGAACGCCCAGTTGGCCTTCAGCTCCACCGGAATCGAAAACAGGTGGCGCACGCCGATCAGCAGGAACACCAGCAGAATCGTGTGGGCGTAGACGAAATCCGCTGCCACCACCCTGCCAGGCTCGACCACCTCCCGCATACCGATCATTCCGCTCAGAAAGATGGCCAGCCCAAAGCCGCCGTAGCCCATCAGGATGGTGCGATGTTGACTGCTTCCCGCCAGCGTCCTGGCCAGGAACATGATTACGGCCTGGCGGCGCGGATTGGGAATCAGCCAATCGAATAGGGCGCCGCGCCACCGCCGGCTCTTCCCTGCGGCGGTCGCGCCCTCCACCAGCAACGCGCGATGACGCCGGTAACTGATCGAGTAGGTCACGAGCGTCAGCACCGCCGCGATCCCGAGCGCCATCAGCGCACGGAGGGCCAGCGCCTGCATCGCCGGGTCCGGGTCTCCCGACATGGTCTGGCAAAGCCCCAGGAACCACACCGGCGGAAGCCAGCGCGCCAGTTCCGGCCGCACCACCGTGGCGGTAACCTCGGGCTGGATGGAAAAGCTCAGCACGATCGCCACCAACATGACCGCCACCAGCAGCCCCTGTAACATCCCGGTCACCCGCGCGAATTGCCGCGGCCGGAGCAGATTCAGCAGCACTCCCTGGAGCGCAATCATGCCGAAGAAATAGAAGTAGCAGCCCGCCGCGCAGGCGGCGCCGTGCGCCACCAGGCGTACGCCGGGAGCCGGCACGATTGCCCACCGGCCGCCGGAGACCATCGGAAAAACCAGTCCCGGCGGCAGATTGAGCGTGACCACGGCCGCTGTCGCTACCACCACGAGCGCCACCAATTTCGCCGCGAAGATCTGCCGCGCGCGCAGCGGCAGCGATCCCAGCGCCTGGTAGTCGCGCAGCCCCGGAAACAACGCCTGCCACTTGATGGCCGTGAGAAGCCCGATTGCCGACATCATCAGTGTGATCAGCCACAGTTCATCGGCGCGCACCGCCAGCCGGTACGGCCCAGGCGCCGGCAGGTGGGAGAAGTATGCGTACTTCTGTTTGAGAGGTCCGGTAATCAAGGGAAACCAGGGCAGGAACATGGAGATGGCGCCGATCAGCGCAGGGGCGGTCTGGCCCGAAGCGGTCACCAGGTCGCTGTCGAAAAAATGCAGCAGGAAGTGGCGCAGCAGTTCGAAGCCGGCCCCATGCGTTTCCCGCAGCCATTCCTTCACGCGTTCCATCGTCACTCCTGCCGCAACGCGACCACCGGGTCTATGCGCATCGATTTGCGGGCCGGCACATAGCACGCCCNNCGGCGCGCCGAAAAGCACCGCCGGGTCTGTGGTGCTGGTCGAAGTGACCTTGCCCACGCTGGAGTTCATCGCCGAGAGCAACCGCGATCCGGTCCACGCACCGGCCATGCCGATGGCCGTGCCCGCTATCACCAGCCGTACGCCTTCCTTCATCACCAGGCCCAGCACGTGGCCCTTTTGCGCGCCCAGGGCGATGCGAATGCCGATCTCCCGCCCGCGCTGCGCCACCGAATAGGCCGTCATCCCCGCCAGGCCGACCGCGGAAAGCACCAGACCGAAGATGCCGATCAGCCCGTACGTCCAGGAACTCGAACGCAGCGGGGCCATGAACTGTTCGATCTGTTCCGCCATGCTGCGCTGGCGGAAGGGCGTGATGTTCGGATCCAGGGTGGAGATTTCCCGGCGCACGGCAGCCATGACATCGACGCCCGGAACGGCCCGCACCATCAGCGTAAGGCCTTGCGCGGCAGGCATGGCGTAGTCCGCCGTACGCAGCGGGAAGTAGACCACCGGCGACGGCTTTTGCGCCACCAGTCCTTCCGCCACGTCGCCGGCCACCCCCACAACCTGGAAAACCCGGTGCCGCCTGCCCCCCGCGCCGACGCGATAATCGTAAGTGCCGGGCAGGACTCCCGACGCCGCCATCTCGTCATCGCCGGTCTCGATCCGCCGGCCCACCGCGTCCCCTCCCTTCCAGAACTGGCGCGCGAATTCCCGGCTGACAATGACCGCGCCGGTTGGCTGCGCCACGTCTTCCTGCCGGAAGGCGCGGCCCATCGGGAGTGCGATGCCGGTGGTCTCAAAGTAATCCTTGCCGACCACGTGCCGGATTACCGTCCGGATCTCTTGAGAGGCGCCGCCGGATTCCGCAACCCTCATTCGGGGGCTGCCGATCGAAACCGGCACGGTTTCCGTCAGGCTGGCCGAAGTCACCGAGGGCAGCAGTTTCACCCGATCCAGCAGCTTTTCGAGGAACGCCGCCGCCTGCCCGGCGGAGTATCCGTCGCGCACCGGATCGAGCGACATCAGGTACAGGTTCTTCGGGTCGAAGCCCGCCTGAACTCCCAGCGTGCTCTGGATGCCGAAAGAGAGCAGCCCGAGAATCACCAGCAAGGTCAGCGACCCCGCAAACTGGCCGACCATCAGAACGTTGCGCAGGCTCAACCGGTGCCGGCCGGGAACGCGGACGTTGCCGCCTTCTTTCAGCGCCGGAATCAGGTCCGGCCGGGTGGACTGCAAGGCCGGCACCAGGCCAAAAAGCAAACCCGTCATGCCGGTGAGCGCAATCGTGAACACCAGCGCGCGTACGTCCGGCTCAAGATTGAAGGTCACCGGGATCTCCAGCGGCATGCGCACGCCGCTCAACAGGCGCATCAGCCACAAGGACAGGAGGAACCCCGGCACCGCCGCGCCGGCCACCACCATCATGCTCTCGGTCAACAACTGCCGCACGATGCGCGCGCGGCTGGCGCCGAGAGCCAGGCGCACGGCAATCTCCTTGCGCCTTCCCGCCGCCCGCGCCAGCATCATGTTGCCTACGTTGGCGCAGGCGATCAGCATGATCAGGCTGGCCATCACCGTAAAGAACGACGTGAAGAACGGCAGGTCCTGCTGGCGCAGCGGCAGCAGTTTTCCGCCTTCCACCAGCAGCACGCGCCGACCTTTCCGGGCGCTCGCGGCGTCGCCGTTCTCCTGCTCCATTTGTTGCGCCGTGGCGTCCAACTCGGCCTCCACGCGGGCCATCGTGACGCCCGGCCGCATGCGGCCGACCACGCGAAAGACGGTGCGGTCGCTCCGCTCCATCACCTGGCCGGCAAGTTCCGGCGCTACCCGCTCTCCCACCGAAAGCGGCATCCAAAGGTCTGCCCCAAAGAGCACGGGCGAGGCGCCCAGGAACTCTTTCGGACCCACTCCCACAACCGTGGCAGGCTGCGAATTGACGCGCAGCGTCTTGCCGATCGCCAGTGGGTCGGAGGCCAGCTGTCCCTGCCAGAACCGGTAACTGACCACCACCGGAGTGACCGTTCCGGGATGCTCCGCGTCATCGAAGAAACGTCCCAACGCCGGATGAACGCCCAGGGTCGCGAAGTAAGAGGGCGTCACCAGTTGGCCCCAGTGGCGTTCGGTCCGCCCGCCCAGCGAGACTCCGAATGGCACCGCCGCCAGATATGCCAGCGTGGAAGAAAAAACGTCGTCGTGCGCCCGGTAGCGCAGATAGTTCGGATACGATGCCGGCAACTGCAAGGTCACCAGCTCCTGCGGGCTTTCGACTACCGGGATGCTCCGCAAGGCCATCCAGTTCATCTCCGTGAATGCGCAGGTCACGATGCAGATGGCCAGGCTGAGCGAGATCAGAGCCACGGCGGTGAACCCCGGCGAGCTGGCCAGCGAGCGCGCCGCGTAGCGCACGTCCTTGCCCAACTCTCCCGCCTGCCGCGCCAGAGATTCCACGACGCTCCGCGGCGGCTCCGGCGGCTGCACCACCACCTCCGAATATCCAGGGTGTAGGTCCCCTCCCTGGTAGCCCATCGC